>CALGLV010000052.1 GCA_937958985.1 uncultured Aquimarina sp. | reverse complement strand
GCTCTTAAACTGCTTAAGGAAGTCGTCGTTTAATAAATCTTCTTTTTTCATTACTGTGTTTTAATTTAAAATTAAAAAAAAATAGCTTGGGTAATGACCCAAGCTATTTTTTAAACTTACACAGTTAATGAGATACTGCCTTTTTTTTAAGCAAAATTTTTATTTAGGATATTCTACACGTAAATGATAGATGTTTCCTAGCTTTTGCTTCATTACTTGTTTGATTTTCTGAATTTCTTTAAACGTAATATCTGCTTCTATAAATTGCCCCTCATTCATTTGCTTATCTATAATTTTTTCAACGAAATTATTAATCAACTCAGCGGTAGGCTGTTTCAAACTTTTTGATGCCGCCTCTACACTATCGGACATCATTAAAATAGCCATTTCTTTAGTGTAAGGCGTAGGACCTTTGTATTTAAATAAAGCTTCCGAAACTTCGGGATCGGTTTCTTGCGCTTTTTTATAAAAATAATACACAGTACTGGTTCCGTGGTGTGTTTTTATAAAATCGATTACGCGCTCTGGTAAGTTATTTTTCCTGGCAATTTCAACACCATTACTTACATGGTCTATTATAATCTTAGCACTTTCTTGCGGAGTTAAATCTTCATGCCTGTTTACCGAATTGGTTTGGTTTTCTGTAAAAAAAGCAGGTTTTTTCATTTTACCTATATCATGATACAATGCCGCTACCCTAACTAACATAGTGTTTGCCCCTACTGCACTTGCGCAAGCCTCTGCAATATTAGCCACGTTTAATGAATGGTAAAAAGTACCTGGAGCTTCATTAGAAAGTTTTTTTAACAATTTAGAATTTGTATCACTCAACTCTAATAAGGATACATCGGAAACTAGACCAAATATTTTTTCAAAGCCATAAATTAATGGATGAACAATTAAAGTCGCAAATCCACATAAAACAAATATTGCTATTGGATCTCCAATATTAGATATTCCACCTTCTTGAATGATGTGAAAAGCGATGTACGAAATAATATAAACCACAGTTATCTTACCTACTGATATAAATAAATTAGCACGTTTATAAAGCTCCGAACTTGTTAAAATAGCTACGATACCAGCAATAATTTGCAAAAACATATACTCGTCACTATTGGGCACTATAAAACTAAGAATTAGAATTGTAATAACATGTGTAAACAACCCTAAGCGCGAATCGGAAAAGGCTTTAATTACCAAAGGCAAAATAGCTACAGGTACCATATATACATAGCTAGGGTTGTACTTAACCACTGATGTGGTTAAAAAAACCATTAGCAAAATATTAAAAACAATAAAAATTATAGTTTTTATACTCTCAAATACTTCACTTCGGTACTGTTGTACAAACAGAAAAAGCATTAAAATAGCTAATGATACTAAGGTTGCGTAACCGAATACAATCCAAGTTTGATTATTTTCACTCCATATTTTAGCTTCAAACTCATTTTGTAAAGATTTTAGTATTTGAAAAGTTTGTAAATCAACCTCTTCTCCTTTAGCTATAATTCGAGCATCTTTTTTAACACTTCCACGTGTAGTTAATACCTTTGACAGTTCTTGATTTAATGCTTTTTCTGTTAACGCTTCGTTTAAACTCACATTGGGTTCAACCACATCAAACAATAAAGCTGTTAATTTGTTTTGATAAAGGCTATCTCCCTTTTTAATATATTTTTGAATCACTCCAGTTACATCATCTTTTTTGTAGATGTTTGCATAAGATTTCTCGACTACAGTATTTTCTTTTTGAAGGTATATAAGTTTATTTTGTTCATATAGATTGGTTCTATTATATAAGCCTTTCTTATAAATATCATTCAAAGTAGCTAGTATCGTATTATACAGTGCTATTTTTTTGTCTTTGTTTGCTACTGTGTCAAAAACACTTTTGAATCTACCTTCAGCTATCGTAAATACTTGCTCTGAAATAGTATTGTCGTATTCAAAAATAGGGATATTATTATCTTTAATTTGTTGCTTTTCTGCAGCTAAGTCTTCTTCAGACTTTAAAATAGCAAAATCAAAAGGAGCATATAAATTTTCGTATTGCCAAGGTTTTCCTTTACCATACTTATATTTAAATTTACCTTTTTTAGGAAGCATATATACTATACATACCGAGGTAAGTATAAAAACTAAAAGTTTATAAATAGTAAATTTATTTATCTTTAACCAGCTGTTAATTTTAGTCATAAAAAAGGTACTTTATCAAATGTACTAAATACAAATGAAGTGTAGAATATTAACACAAGATTCTTAATAAGCTTCGGTATATAACTATAATTTGTATCTTAAAAAGCATAAATTCGCAATAATGGATAATTCAAAAAACATTGTAATTGTTTCTTCAGTAAGAACTCCTTTGGGAAGTTTTATGGGAAAACTATCTAGTGTGCCTGCAACAGTACTTGGTAGCACTGCTATTAAAGCCGCATTACTTAAAATTAATCTTTCCCCTGAAAAAGTAGATGAAGTTTTTATGGGCCATGTAGTTCAGGCAAATTGTGGACAAGCGCCGGCGCGCCAAGCTGCAATAAATGCAGGGATTCCAAATACGGTTCCTTGTACCACCATTAATAAAGTGTGCTCAAGTGGTTTAAAGTCGGTAATGTTAGCGGCGCAAACTATAGCTACTGGAAATGCTGATATTGTAGTTGCTGGTGGCATGGAAAACATGAGCCTAGCACCACATTACAATTATTTAAGGCAGGCTTCTAAATTTGGAAATACAATTGCCACTGATGCTCTTATAAAAGATGGACTACAAGATCCTTTTCATCAAAAAATAATGGGCGAATTTGCAGATCTTTGTGCTTCGGAATATAAATTATCACGTGAACAGCAGGATGAATTTGCTATCAACTCCTACAAAAAAGCAGCTAAAGCTTGGAGTGAACATAAATTTAAAAATGAAGTAATACCTGTTAATGTCCCTCAACGAAAAGGCGATGGCATATTAATAGATACTGACGAGGAGTTTACAGCGGTTAATTTTGATAAAATACCTAAACTACGTCCGGCATTTTCAAAAGACGGCACTGTTACTGCAGCAAATGCTTCAACATTAAATGATGGTGCTTCAGCATTAATTTTAATGAGCGAAGAACAGGCAAAAAAATTAAACTTAAAGCCTTTGGCTGTCATTAAAAGTTATGCCGATGCTGCACAGGAGCCTGAATGGTTTACCACTGCTCCTTCAATAGCGATACCTAAAGCATTAAAAAAAGCAGGTTTAAATACTAACGATATTGATTTATTTGAACTTAACGAAGCTTTTTCTTGCGTTGGTTTAGCCAATCAAAAAATACTCGATATTCCCGATAATAAACTAAATATTTATGGTGGTGCAGTTGCTTTAGGGCATCCACTAGGTTGCTCGGGAGCACGTATTTTAAATACACTAATTAGTGCACTACATAACGAGAATAAAAAATTTGGAGTAGCTGGCATTTGTAATGGCGGAGGTGGCGCCTCTGCAATAGTTGTTGAAAATCCTAATTTTAAGGGGTAATTAATTTATGCAATACGGAATATCTTTTTTAAGTATAGTACCGCTTAGGGCTGAAGCGACTGATACTGCTGAGCAAATATCGCAAGTACTTTATGGCGAGCATTTTAAAGTATTAGAATATCGAAAAAAATGGAGCCGCATACGCTTAGGTATTGATAAATACGAAGGCTGGGTTGATAATAAACAGTTTCAATTATGTAGTGAAGAAGAATATAATAGCCTTCATAAGCAGAAACCAAAATTGGTTTTAAATTTGGTTGATTTTTTCAATACTAATAACAATCAGTTGCTTCCTATTTGCATGGGAGCCAATTTAAATGCGTTATCGATATTAAACCATAGTTTCGATGGTGAATTTTGTGGCACATTACAGCCTAAATCTAAATTTATTGAAACCGCACTTTTATATTTAAATGCACCTTACCAATGGGGAGGAAAAACGCCCTTTGGTATAGATTGTAGTGGTTTTACGCAAATGGTATATTTATTAAATGGACATATTTTAAAAAGAGATGCGTCCTTGCAAGCTAAACAAGGGGAACCATTAAGTTTTATTGAAGAGAGTGAGCCTGGAGATTTAGCCTTTTTTGATAATAGCGAGGGAAAAATTACGCATGTTGGTATTATGATGAAAGATAATTATATTATCCACGCCAGCGGAAAAGTAAGAATTGATAGGATTGACCACACAGGAATTTTTAATGCCGAATTAAGAAAGCACACACATAAACTTAGAGTAATTAAGCGTATTGTTTAGAGCTATTTTCGCCTAATTACCTATATACCCGAAAAAGGCTCTCAAATTAATGAAAGCCTTTTACTAAACAACAAATTATTTTACTACAATAACGAAATCTAAAAATTACTTGATAATTAGTTTTGTAGTGGTTGTATTGTCACCGGCTTTATCAGAGACGGAAACTATATAAATTCCACTATTAAGATTAATACCTTCTGCAGATACAATTAAGTCTTCGCTTGATATTGAATCTTGATATATTATTTTTCCTTGAAGATCATAAACAATAACTCTTCCTCCTTCATAACCGGTTGTTGTAATAGTAAACTCATCTGCGGTTGGATTAGGTGAAACATTTACTTTAATTGATGTTTCTTCTGGTAAATCTGTTAGTGTTGCCACGTCTAAACTCTTACCATTCCAACGAACAAATCTAAATCTTTGATTTGTAGCACTTGTTACATTCCAAAGCTTGATTGGAGCATTATTCCAAGTAGCATAACCGTAAACATCTAAGTTTTTATTTAAATTGTAAGATGGACTAATGTTAATGAAGTTACTCCCTGTATCTCTAAATTTAAATCTTTGATTAGTATAATTAAGATCATCATAAAATAAGGCTTGAGCACCATTAGAAGAATTCCAACTATGAATAGTCAACACCCTCCAATTAGAATCAAATATTTTATAAGTACCATTCCCTTGACGTTGCACATAAAATCTCTGATTAGAATAATTACCCGATGAATATACTAACAATCGATCATTATTTCTTTGATAAGGCTCTTGTGTTAAACTTTGACCTTGACTGTGTTGTGGAATTATTCTATAGTAACCATCAGCTACATCAGACCAGTTTGATCCACCACCATTTGAAACTGGTGGTGGTGGTGGAGAATACCCGGCACCAGTGGAAAAAGTAGCATTCATTGAACAGTCTACATTGGTCGTTTCATTACCTCCTCCAAAACCTTCAACTTTTAGAGATACTTCAAACAAAGTACCTAATATTAGGTTTCCACCTTGTGCAGCCCATTGTGTAAAATGAGTTCCCATATCAATGGTTCCTGTAGATATACCACTTGAATTAGCCCTATTAGCAGGTACTCTTATCGACTTAACTTGTGTGAAAGGTGCATTACCACTAGTATAAACAGTAGGTCCTGTTCTTGTATCAGTCCATAATTCATAAGTATTACCATTAGCCTTGTAATTACGTATGTAATCCATCCCATAAGTAGCATTTGACTTTAAATTGTAATCTTCTACTACGTAATATTCTACTATAGTATTGTTGTTATTATTGGTTCTCCACCAACCATAAGCACCCCAAAAACTATTACCATCTAGCCTTCTTTGAGTATATCGGTAACCGATTCTAGTATTACTATTTCCTGGTCGTATTGATTCTCTTGCTAGAGCATTAAAAACATTACTCCAACTTGCACTAAATGTCTGATTGTTTCTAACTGTCATTCTTGCATTAGAATTACAATTAGTAAATCTGTCTTGCCATAATTCAAAAGTAGAACTACCCGAATATATAGTCGCTTGTCTATCTGTAAAGGTTTCAGAACTACCTCTTAATGCCCTATTTTTTACCGTTAATTGATCGGGTCTGCACTGCTGTTGTCCAAAACTATTTACACATTGCAATATTGATACCAGTAAAAATAATAAAGGTAAATTTTGTTTGATTTTTAAATACTTTTCTTTCATAATGTTTAAGTTTGATTAATTGCTTGTTGTTACTACAACGATTTCGTTATTGAGCATCGTAAAGTTAGTCAAACATTACATTAATATCCTATTAAATATTAAAAAATAATTAATTAAAAAATAAAACCTTGATTTACAGGAGATTAAAAATGTTAATTATTTATTATTTTTAATGTGAAAACGAAAATTATTCATTAAATCATTAATTAATAATATAGAATGTAAAAAGAGCATTTATTTAAGTTTATGCTAATATTCAAATTATTGACTATTATTGGGTTACACTAAAAAAGGTTAAATCAAGTATAATTGACTTAACCTTTTTTGATATTACATTTATTAAAATCTTGTCGTCAATTTCAATTTCTCCCTTATTATAAAGCATTGATATATCAACTGTAATTTAAAAAAACACAGCTTAGACTTTAAACAGGTTTGCTTCTCTTAATTTCACCTTTAAATCACATTCGTCCACATTACATTATTTAAGACTCCTATAATCTATAATAAACTAATGATTCTAGTTGGTTTACACACACGCAAAAAAAATTCTTTACTTTTTATGGTTAAGTAATAAAATAATGTTTGAAAACTGACAATACATGCAAGCGAAAATATTCCATTTAGGATACTTTGGTCTTTAATTAGGATTATTGATGCTAGCATGGAACCTATTATAGCTTAGTTGCAAAAATCTAAACATTCTAGTAATGACCATTATTGTTTAAAATATAATGAATACGATCGCTACTACTAATTTTATTATATCTAACTGAATAATTTAGTTTATAGAATTACATACGTTTTCAATATTGATTTTCTTTCTACGAATTAGCTTTTATAAAAGGGGATTGTAATAAAAAAAACATCTAAGAACTAAAGTTCTTAGATGTTTTTTTTATTACAAATTTATTATTAGAAATAGACTCTAACCTAATGTATTAACCGTTTTACGAATAGCTACCAAGTTGCTTAATAACTTTTCCAGGTAATCAATCTGTAACATATTAGCCCCGTCACTTTTAGCATTAGCTGGGTCAAAATGTGTTTCTATAAACAAGCCATCTACACCAGTAACAATACCAGCTCTTGCTATAGTTTCAATCATGTCTGGTCGCCCACCAGTAACTCCACTAGATTGGTTGGGTTGTTGCAAAGAGTGAGTTACATCTAAAACAGTAGTTCCGTATTGTTTCATTGTCGGAATACCTCTAAAATCTACAACCATATCTTGATATCCAAACATAGTACCTCGATCAGTAATCATTGCATTTTGATTTCCACTATCGTGAACTTTTCTAATTGCATGTTGCATTGCTTCAGGACTCATAAACTGTCCTTTTTTAAGATTTACTGTTTTTCCTGTTTGTGCTGCTGCAACTACTAAGTCGGTTTGACGCACTAAAAATGCTGGAATTTGTAAAATATCTACATACTGAGCAGCTCTTTCAGCATCTTCATTAGTATGAATATCAGTAACTGTAGGCACATCGAAGGTTTCGGAAACTTTACGTAGTATTTTTAATGCTTTTTCATCCCCAATACCCGTAAAACTATCTACTCTACTCCTGTTTGCTTTTTTAAATGACCCTTTAAATACGTAAGGAATTTTTAAGTCGGAAGTAATCTTAACTACTTTTTCTGCAATTCGTAATGCCATTTCTTCTCCTTCGATAGCACAAGGGCCTGCTAAAAGAAAAAAATTGTTTGCATCCGTATTTTTTATGTTGGGAATATTCTGTAAATCCATTCTTATTATTTTTTACAAAAATAAATGTTTTTAATGGTTTACGAATTCTTTATTAGCAAGAGGTAGTTATTTTTTTAGAAATATTTTAAAATACATTATTTGTATAAATAATAAACACAAGGTGTAGCTAACACTAATTTAAAGCCCCCTAAAAATTTAGTGTTAGCCTCTTGTTATTATTGTTAATCAATAAATTGATCTAATTTTACTTTAAGGTCATCGTAACCTATATATCCTTTTGATATTGGTATTTCAACATCATTTTTAAATACTACTAATGAAGGCATACCGCTATACTTACTTTTTCTGAAAATATTAAACTCATTAATTGCCATTTGCTCGTAAAACGGATTATTCATTTTGGCAAGAAATTCTTCAGCATCAATTCCGTATTCGGATGCGTAAGTTAGGTATGCATTAATATCTACAGGGTCAATTCCATCAAAATAAACGGCGTTTAACAATGTAGCTGCAAATGCTAACTCTTTTTCAGGATATTTTTCTCTAACAATACACAATGCTATAGTTGGTGGTAAGGAGTTTAATTCCATTTTACCTGCTCCAAAAACATCTTCTAAAAAGGATGCTCCAAACTTAACACCAGTCATTAACTCCACGCTTTTGTAGGCCCCTGCTTTTATATGTGGTGCTACATCATTTACAAGTCCTGCCCTATTTCCTAAAAATAAACCACCGCTTATTACATCAATATCTATTTGATCTTTATAGGTGTTTTTTAACTGTTTAATTACCGGACTAAATCCATAACACCATCCGCACAAAGCATCATAATAATACCTGATTTTAAGTTTGGGTTTAGAATCACTAGTCACTTCTAAAATAGAATTATTTAGTGGTTCATGATCTGCACTGCAGAAACCTGTATTAACGTCACATGAAAAACTTAGATTCTCCTTAATTTTCATTTTTGTTGGTTTTGGAAATGTACAAGCACTATTAATAATTGAAAATAAAATAATCCAAAAGAAACTGTATCTATTCATTTTGTTATCGCACAAATTATAACAGTGTTTTTTTGTTAAAGACCACTTATTAAGCCTTATTTAAAACAAATATATCTACTGAAACAACTAAAAACAAGCACCTAAACCCTTATTAACACTAACCTAAAGGTTGGTTTTTATGATAGTAATCGATAACGAAAAATAAAAATTTAAAAAATAAAACAGTATTTCGATAAAACTCTTTGATTACACATGTATTTTTCAAAAAAAATAAAAAAGAAGTATTTAACAGTGAGTTCCTATTCCTTATTTCGAGTATGGAAATAGAAATAATTATGTAATTACTTTTAGTAGTAATTCTGGGAAGATTAAAATAAATTGAAGCTAGAAATATTATTAACAAGTGTACTACTGCACTTCGTATTGCATTACACTAATATAACTTTGTTTTTTTCCTTTAGGCTGATCGTACAATACACCTATAGTATATTTTCCTTTTTTACTTGGTGCAAAAATAAATCTGAAATAGTTATTGGCTCCTTTATCAAAAAAATGCAGAAATTCCTTATTGTGAATAATAGCCAATTTTTTTCCTTTCAATGTATAAAATTGATACAATCCTTGCTCCTTTTCATTCATTTCTAACGGTGCTTTTATTACAGCAAATTCAATATCTATATCATAAATAATAGGCAAATTATGCGTTACACCTTCTCTAAATTTCATTAATATCTTATCTGAATTAGCTATTCTATTCTTAAAAAAACTACTTCTTATACGCGGTAGTTTTTCATATTCGTTTAAGGAAATAGGTTTTTCTAATAACTGATTATGTGCTTTATTCACTTCTGGCAAATGACTAAACACAAATTCGCTAGGTTTAGTGTGAAACCAATAATAATTAATTTGCTTTATATACTTTAGCTTACCCCATTTTTTTCTGGCTGAACCAGAACCCCAGGTAGCATCTATCAAAATTTCTTTTCCTTTAATGGTTACAATATTCCATGCATGATCTGTGTTTGTAAACTTCTTTCCCAAATAATAGCTGTATCCTTTTGAATAACCGCTTACAACACGTGCCGATAAATTCATTTTATCTGCCATTGCTTTGTATAGATTAGAAAAACCTCCACAAACAGCTTTTTTATTTTTTAAAGTAGTGATCGGATCTTGCTTTAAAAACTTGCCTTTTTGAAAATTAGCGACATCGTAAACAATATTTTGTGAAAGCCATAAAAAAATAGTCTCCGCTATTTCCATTTCATTTTTGGGTTCATGACTTAAGTATCTGGTTATTAAATCTAAATTTGAAGACTTCGGAGCTTTTTTTACGTATGCTAGCAGTTCTTTTTGTCGTTGTGGTGTGCTTGTAGAATTACTATGTATTGTGCATGTCCATAGCCCAATGAAAAGATAAAGCAATAAATTTCTCATACGTTTAATTTGTAGACACAAAAATAGTCAAAACAAATCACAGAATTAATTCCATAAAAAAACTCCCTAATTTGCATTAAAATTAGGGAGTTTTAAAATATGTTAATCACATGTTTACACGTGTAACGCTCTATCGTCAGTAGCTGCTAAGGCAGCTTCTTTAATAGCCTCGGTAAACGTAGGATGCGCATGACTCATTCGTGATATATCTTCGGCACTTGCTCTAAACTCCATAGCTGTAACAGCTTCTGCAATTAAGTCGGCACAACGTGCGCCTATCATATGAACTCCTAAAACTTCATCTGTTTTTTTATCGGCTATAATTTTAACAAAACCGTCTAAATCGTTACTTGCTCTAGCTCTTCCTAATGCTCTAAAAGGAAACTGACCTACTTTATATTCAATACCTGATTCTTTAATTTCTTCTTCTGTTTTCCCTACTGCAGCAACTTCAGGCCATGTGTAAACTACTCCTGGGATTAGGTTATAGTCAATATGTGGTTTTTGCCCAGCAAGTAATTCTGCAACCATTGTTCCTTCTTCTTCCGCCTTGTGCGCTAACATTGCTCCTTTAACCACATCACCAATAGCATAAATATTAGAAACACTAGTTTGTAAATGAGCATTTGTTTCTACTTGACCTTTTTCAGTAGTTTTAACCCCTATTTTTTCTAAATTTAATCCTTTAGTATAAGGACTTCTTCCTACAGATACCAAACAGTAGTCTCCTGTGAATGTTACTTCCTTATCCTTTTTATCTTTTGCTGTAAGGACTACTTCGTTTCCATTTCTTTCAACATTTTTAACACAATGTTTTAAATAGAATTTGATTCCTTGTTTTTTAAGCACCTTAGTAAGCTCTTTAGACAAAGAAGCATCCATGCTCGGAATAATGCGATCTGCATATTCAATCACAGAAACCTCAGCTCCTAACCTACGGTAAACCTGTCCTAATTCCAAGCCTATAACTCCACCTCCAATAATTACTAAATGTTTTGGTATTTCTTTTAACTTTAATACTTCTGTAGAAGTTATGATGCGTTCTTTATCGATACCCGCAAATGATAATTGCGTAGGTTTAGACCCCGTTGCAATTACAGTATTTTTCGCCTCTATTTCTGAGGTTTTCCCTTCACTATCGGTAATTGTAATGTGAGTAGCATCTTTAAAACTTCCTACACCCGTAAATACTTCAATTTTATTTTTTTTCATCAAAAATTCAACTCCCGAACAGGTTTGGTCAACCACTGTTTGTTTACGAGCAATCATTTTTTCTAGATTGGCTTTAATATCTCCTGATATTTCAATACCATGTCCTTCAAAATGCTTGGTTGCATGCTCATAGTGATGTGAAGAATCCAATAGAGCTTTACTAGGAATACAGCCTACATTTAAACAAGTACCTCCAAGAGTATTATACTTTTCAATAATTGCAGTTTTCATTCCTAACTGTGCACAACGAATTGCTGTTACATAACCTCCAGGTCCCGAACCAATAATAGCTACATCAAATGAGCTCATAATTTTGTTTTAATTAAAGTGAATTTACTATACAAATGTACAAATGTTTTAGATTTCAGTCTGTGCATACGCATAAAAATTACGTATTACTACGTAATTTTTATGATAGTTTTAATTTTAAAAAAAAGCTTCGTTAAAAAATCTTATTTTTACTAAAAATCTTATCCTGTTGAAAAATCATTTATATTACTATATTCCTCTATTTTTAGCAATATGTTTAAATTCTTGCCGAAAAGATTTTGATTTTGAACCTGCTCAATCTGGTCAATTATCATTTTCTCAAGACACTATTTTTTTAGATACTGTATTTAATAGCACAAGGTCAGGTACTCGTGTACTTACTGTTTTTAATAATTCAGATAATGATATTAGTATTCCTAATGTACAATTACGAAGAGGTGTAGACTCAAGATATCAATTAAATGTTGATGGATTACCAAATAATGTTTCGGAAGTAACTCCCGAATCTGGTAAAATATTTACTGATGTTGAAATATTAGCTAACGATAGTATTTTTGTTTTTATAGAAGCAACTATCGATCCTTTGGTAGATGAAATTGATGAACAACAAAACTATTTGGATGAAATTCTTTTTAGAACTGCAACCGATATAAAACAAGTACAACTTTCGACACAAGTAATTAATGCTGAGTTTTCTTTTACTGAAAACCCTGAGCCACCAAGAAGTTTCATAACGGAGCAACGTGACCAAAACGGTGATTTTATCGTAATTAGAGGTTATGATTTAACTGATGATGAATTGGATATTACTAGAGCTAGGGCACGCGTAATATTCGGAAATGCAGTAGTACCTTCTGGAAAAACATTAACCGTAGGTAGTGGTTCTCGTTTATTTTTTAATAGGGACTCTAGTTTAATTATTGAAGATGGTGCTACACTAAATATTTTAGGAGAAGAAAGCCCTGAGAATAATCCTTTAATAAACGAAGTTATTATAGAAGGGAATCGAATTGATGAAGATTTTGATCGCTTACCTGGGCAATGGAATTTTATATGGATACGTCAAGGTGCCACAGCAAACATACAAAACACTATTATTAAAAATGCTACCACAGGTATTTTAGCACAAGGTAATGGCAACGAAACCTCAGCAAATGTATCGTTAAATAATGTTCAAATATACAACTCACAAACGGTAGGTATACAAGCCAGAGCTTCTTTTATAAATGCTACTAATTTAGTAATAAATCAAAGCGGACGTGCAGCTATTAATATTGAAGAAGGAGGAACATATAACTTTACACACGCTACATTGTCGAGTACTTTTAGCTTTGGTGGTGTTTCTCAAAATGCTATTGTTTTAAACAATTCGGTAGTTGAAAGTAGTAATGTAGTATCTACAAACTTAACTGCTAACTTTACAAATAGTATTATATCAGGTAGTAAAAGAGATGAAATTACCGTTGTCAATTCAGATGGAGGTAATTTTGACTTAACCTTTACTAATTGTTTGATTGATTTAACTACCAACAACAACTCTCTATTAAACCCTAACGATAGTACAGTATTTCAAGACTGTATATTCAACGAAAACCCTGGTTTTAGGAATACCCGTTTAAATGATCTACAAATTAATTCTGAATCTCCTGCCAATAGCACTGCCCTTTTTATCGCTGGCAAAGATATTATCGGCACAGAAAGAGTAAATCCATCGGACATAGGAGCCTACGAAAGTATTATTTTTGACGAAGAATAAATTAGCAAATGAAAGAGCATACAACTAAAAAAAAAGATAATGGATTAAACAATCTAATTATCAACATTGTTATTCCTGCAATTGTATTAATGAAGGGAACTAAATGGGCAACCAAACTTGGTATTGAAGTAAGTTCCGTACAAGTATTAATTATAGCATTAGCACTCCCTTTACTATATGGATTGTACGATTTAATAATTAATAAAGAAAAAAACTTTATTGCAGTACTAGGCTTTGTAAGTATTTTACTTTCGGGTATTGTGGGCGTACTTAAACTATCTACCGACTTAATAGCGATAAAGGAAGCGGCAATTCCATTTATAATTGGTTGTGTTATTTATTTTTCGAACTTTACCTCCTATCCTATTGCTCCAAAATTTTTATATCACGACGATGTTTTCGATAAAGAAGCCATCAATGCACAGTTAGATACAACCAAACAAGCTACTTTAAAAAGCAACATTAAAAAAGCTTCTTTTTTTCTGTTTTTATCGTTTATGCTTTCGGCATTTTTAAATTTTGTACTTGCTAAGTACTTTATACAAAGCCCTACAGGAACAGAAGCTTTTAACGATGAACTAGGCCAAATGACTTTGTATAGTTATCCTATAATCGTTATTCCTTCGATGCTTATAATGATTGGTATTATTTGGTACATCTATTCTTCTATTAAAAAATTAACAGGCTTAGATAGTAATGGTATTTTTATGTTTAAAAAAGAAGATTAGGACTTTCTAATGGTTTTTTAACCTTTATTGCTGTAAATTTTATTTCACATAGAAACAAAAAACTCCATCTGATTAATATCAGCTGGAGTTTTTTCGTTTTAAACCTGTATTGGTTATTTAAGGGTATAAATTATTGCATTTATTTTTTAACAATCTTAACCGTAGCGCTAGTTCCTTTTTCAGAAACAATTGAAGCTATATAAATACCTGACGCTAATGAACTAGTGTCTACTATATTTCCTTTAACAAAAGCTACAATGGTCCCCGATAAACTATATAAAGTAATTTCATTAATAATAATTGGTGAATTAATTATTAGCTCATTACCTACTGGATTTACAAAATTAAAATCGTTTGCTTGCAAAGTATTATCTCCTATACTAAGTGCCGGATCTTCAAAGCTTATACTAAACTCACTTGCGGCTTCATTATCATTACCCGAGATATCTTGTGAAACACCATTAGCAACATCTACCGTAACAACGCCATCAGTTGCAGCTGTTATAGTTGCCGTAAACGTAATATCGTCGGCAGTAGCTAAGTTTGAAGCGGTACCATTACCTACAGTGATATCAATTAATTCAAAATCAGTTACAACCTCACTAAACGTAATTGAAATTGGAAAAGACTGATTTACAGTTGGACTATTTTCAGTTGAAGTTATAGCTACTGTAGGATTGGCAGTATCTATAGTTATTTCAAAATTACTAATGTCAGTAGCTGTATTCCCAGCAATATCTGTTACGGTAGCAACTACCTCGTAGCTAACACCGTTTACAAAAATACCTACTGAACCAGAAGCTGGCATGTCAGTTCCTATCTCTAGG
Source organism: uncultured Aquimarina sp. (assembly GCA_937958985.1). Lineage (GTDB taxonomy): Bacteria > Bacteroidota > Bacteroidia > Flavobacteriales > Flavobacteriaceae > Aquimarina. The sequence goes on along the minus strand of CALGLV010000052.1, from coordinate 21,704 downwards.
CTCCAATTACCACTAGCATTTGGCACAACGGTATAAGTTGCTCCATTTACGCTTACTGTCATGGTTTCTCCTGCTGGTAAAGCAGTACTTAAAGCGTTTGTTCCTATAATTGTTGGAGTTGTATCATTGGTTGTTTGTGTAACAACTGTTGGAACTGTAGGATCTACTGTGTCAATAGTTACAGATTGATTTGAAGAACTTAAAGTTGTACCATTAAATGTAGCATTAGCTGAAAGCGTAGCTGTAGCGTCTGGTAAAGAACCAAAAACAGCTGGGAAAGGGAATGTAAAAACTCCGCTAGAATTGGTTGTTGCTGTTATTCCAAAAAGAGCTGTTGAAGTACCGTTTACAACTAAAGTAATTGTACTTCCTGGTTCCGCTGTACCATTTACAGTTGGTGTATTATCATTGGTAATATAATCTGTAGTACTTGATCCTGTATCATCAGAAACACTTGTAATAACAACAGGAGTATCATTTACTTGATTTACGGTAATTGTAAAGGTTTGATTTGCCGAAGTATCATCTCCTCCATTTGCTGTACCTCCATCATCTATAATGTTTACAGATACTGTGGCGGTACCAAATAAATCTGCAGCAGGTGTATATGTTAAGTTTCCAAAAGCATCAACAGCTGGTTGTGCACTAAATAAACCATTGTTATTATTAGATACACTAAAAGAAAGTACTTGTGTTACTTCTCCATCTCCGTCTTCTATATTTGTAATAAAGCTATTTACAGTTTGTGCTCCTGCATCTTCATTAACTGATTGATTCGCTCCAATTGTAAAACTTGGCTCGTCATTTACCGGATCTAACGTAATTGTAAATTGCTGAGTAGCAAAAGTATCATCACCTGAATTTGCTGTTCCACCATCATCACTTAAAATAACAGAAACTGTAGCAACTCCAATGGCATCAGTTGCTGGAGTATATATTAAAGCACCCATTGTATTAATAGATGGTTGTACTGAAAACAATCCATTGTTATTATTAGATACACTAAAAGAAAGTAGCTGTGTTACTTCTGTATCTCCATCATCTAAAGCTGTTGCAAAACCTGTTACAGTTTGTGCTCCTGCATCTTCATTAACTGATTGATTCGCTCCAATTGTAAAACTTGGTGCATCATTAACCGGTGTAATATTAAAAGTTACAGATGCATTGTTAGAGTCAATAGTACCATCATTAGATACAAAGGCAATGCTTCCTGCATTTATACCGTTTAAATTAGCTGTAGGGGTAAATGTTGCAGCATCTAAAGCTGCATTAATTGCAGCTAAAGTACCTTGTGCTGTAAAACTAGTAGTTCCGTTTCCGCTACCTCCAAATGTAATTCCTGTAGTACCTAAAGTTACTGTACCTCCTGTTACTGTAAATGTAAGGGTTTGGTCATCAGTATCAGTATCTGTTACTTGAATCGTATTAGGTAAAGCTACATTTGTTGCGTCTTCTAAAACTACAGGCGCTGTAGGTGCTGTTGCAACTGGTGCTGTATTTATTGCTAAATTTAAATTAGCAAATTCTGTTAAGCTAATTGGTAAATTAGTAGTTCCTGTTACCCAATTAGTTCTATCTTCTAAAGCTGCTTTTGTAACTTCTTCACCTCTAAGTATTGGGTTAAACTGCGCATGATCTGCTGTTGCATTATCCAAATCTATAGTAACAAAATTAGAAGCACATGGGCAATTTGGATCATCGCTAGGGTCAGGATTTGCAAATCCTGATTGGAATTCAGAGAACATTACATAAGAAGATATTTCTGTAATATTACGTTCTGGATCTGTTGCGTTAGAAGAAGTATATATTTGATAAGCATCATTACTTATTGCAATAGTATCACCATATGGGCTAACTACAGATGCACCTGCTGGTCCGTTAGTACTAACAGTAACGCTAAAAATATTAGATGTTGAGGTGGATTCTTCTGCATAGATAATAGTCCCTTTTTCCCAGGTACCAGTCCAAGATATTCGCCATGTATCCATATTTCCAGAAGATCTGTCAAAAATATTACTTCCAGGATTATAAGCTGTTGTTGTAATATACAACGGAGTAGTATCAGGCAAATCTTTTAATGCGACTATTGAAAATCCGTCTAGACTGTCAAAATTAAAGCCAATAACCATAGCATCTTGTGCAGATAGATTGGAAGACAATGTAAGCGAGAAAAAAAATAATAAAATTTTGTAAATGGTTTTGTAGTAGTAGTTTAGTTTCATTTTTTTATTAAAAAAAGGTTCGATTTTTTTTTGAAAATGTATTGTGTGTACGAATAAATTAATTTATTAAGATCTTGAAGGAAAAACACCTTGCAAAGCAATAATATAATTTACCGTTGTAAAAGGTTGTAAATTAGTTACGGGGAGGCTATTTCCTGTTGGGGCTACAGTTACAGTACCGCTAGCTGTTGTAATAACTACGGGTGCGGTAAAAGGTTTTAAAGCTGCATCTGCTGGTTCTGTACTATATGCATTTATTTCATTATTATTTTTAATAACCTCAGGCGTTGCTGAAATAACAGAGTTGCTAGGTTCTGCTGTATTACCTATTTCTGCACTTGCAGGTATAGAAACCGTAGCTTCTCCTGTAGCAGTTATACCTGTTACAATAGCAGCATGTGTATGGCTTGGCAATTGCTGTTGATTCAAAACATTTGTTTCTGAACCTCCTCTTGCTCCTAGTCTTCTTTCACTAAGCCCTGGCCCTCTTCCTGAGGAAATAGCTACTCTACCTCGTAAGTCTGGTAAGGCAAAAGTTGTTCTTCCATCTCCTCCATAGGTTGTTCCTAAAAGAGAAAATAATGCTTGGTTTTGAGAAATAGGCAATAATTGTCCTGCGCAAAAAGCCCACCCCCTAGGAGCAAAGTTTCCTGCAAAAATTTTAACCTCACCTAGCATAGCTTCTTGTGCATTAGCACTTGTGTTAGCTATAAAAAAGCTAATAATGAATAATCCGATTACTTTTTTAATAGTATTCATTTTTTAAAAATTAAATGTTAGTTACTTTTATTTAATACTAATCAAAAGTACTCCCACAAACTCAAAAAAATATTTCATGCTATTTCATCAACACATTATTTGGTTTTAATACCTGTATAAATTTCAATTTAGTTTTTACAAGAAAGCCCCATCAAAAAGTATTTTGATGGGGCTTATAATATTGTTTCCTTTATATAAAATGGCTATAAAATTACCTTTCGACCTTCTTTTACTGATTTTAGAATTCCTTCTACAATAGCGATGTCTTTTAATCCTTCAATGCCTGGCACCAATACTTCTGTGTCATTCAATATAGATAATGAATCATTATCCATTTGCCTAGCTTGCTGATTAGGAATTGTTTTAGTTAACAACCCTTTACTTGTTTCTCCTTTGATGTTGTTGTAGGCCTGAAAAGGGGATAAATTATAAAACCCATCAATAGCAGTAACATTCAAGTAATTAACATTCATACCAATACTAGTGGTACAGTTGGCAATTATATTACCCGGAAATTCCAATTGAAAATTGGTAGTCATATCGGACATTTTATATTTCTCAGGATTATCATTAACTACTTGAGCATTCACCGATATAGGCTCTTTACCGGTAACATACCTAGCTGCATTAAGGCTGTATACTCCCATATCGTACATAGCTCCTCCTCCTTTACTTTGATCTAACTTCCAAGTGTCGGTAGCTTTTTCCCAACTATTTCGGTATCCTGCTGCTACGCTTATAAGCTGAATATCGCCAAAAGGTTTTTGCTTCCCATAGCTCATAATTTCTTGCGTAATCGGTTCGTGATGCATACGATAACCAATGGACAGTTTTCGGTTGTTTTCTTTACATGCTTTTATCATTATTTCGCATTCCTCCGCCGTCATAGCCATGGGCTTTTCACACCAAACGTGCTTACCAGCATTTGCGGCTCTTACCACAAAATCCTTATGCATAAAGGTGGGCAATACAATATAAATAACATCAATATCTTTATTATTTATTACACTATCAAAATTGTCGTAATTGTAAATATTTTTTTCTGGGATATTATATTTTTCCTTCCATTTTCCTGCTTTTTCAGGAGAACCAGTTACAATTCCTGCTAGGTAACAATGCTCGGTTAACTGCAATGCAGGTGCTAAAAGGTCGGTTGAATAGTACCCCAATCCTACCAAAGCAACTCCTAGTTTTTGTTTTTTATTTTCGGATAAACAACTTGAAAAAGCAAGTGAGCTTAATCCTAATGTAGCAGTAGAGGTTGCTACATTTTTTATGAATTTTCTACGATTCAACATATTACAAATTTTTTATTTTTCAATTTAAAAACTGAAGATAAGAAACTCAAACGCAATAGTTACTATCGATATTCTTAAGGTTTAATATAAAAACTACGAAAAATATAATTACTGACAAGTAATAGGCGTGGTATCTAAACTAATTAAAGCATCTATAGTGCTTATTACATAAGTATAATAATCGCTAAGTTGAGCATTTGAATTACTTCCTCCAAAAAATTGAATGGTTTTAGTTATACCTGAATTTAGTGTGTATTCAATAATATAAATAGAAGAAAAAAATTGTCCTTGTTCATTTATAGTAGTATTTAAATCTGAACTAGGTACATCTCTTAAAGCTCTTGGCACATTAGGTATGCCGTCAACTCGGGAAACAAACCTTACTTCTTCGGATATAGGGCATTCAAAAAAAGTAAAACCCTCCAGCACTCCCGTAGCTCTTAAAGGATTATTTGCTAAAAAAACACCACTTTCGGACCACTTAAATACACTTAAACAGCCTGTTGTACAATTGGATCTCATAACGCCGAATGTAATTCCAATATCTTTATTAATATTAGAAACATCTTCAGGCAACACAAAATCATCATTATCTTCACCACAAGAAGTAAAAAGTAGTGAGCAACAGATCAACAAAAAGAGAGATTTCTTCATAAAATTTATTTCTTCCCCGAAAATATTAAAAAAAAAGTGCTTTACCATACTTTATACATTCTATCTATATATTTAACTAAATTGCCTGCTAAATAGTGTAACGTATCTATAAAAAATTGAAACTACTTATAATTGGCCATGTATGGCCACAACCTAACGCTACGGCTGCAGGAGAACATATGATGCATTTACTCTCCTTTTTTAAGGAAATGCACTATGATATATTGTTTGTATCCGCTGCCCAAAAGCCCGAAAATTATTGCGAGTTGGATACACTATGCATAAAGACAGCACAAACATATATAAATGATGATCGTTTTGATACACTAATAAAAAATTATGAGCCCACAGTGGTTCTGTTTGATCGGTTTATGACTGAGGAACAGTTTAGTTGGCGTGTACATAATAATTGCCCAAAAGCTATCCGTATATTAGATACTGAAGATTTACATTTTTTAAGAAATCAACGTTTAGAAGCTTTAAAAGGAAAAGTTACTACCGAACTGTCTGATGTTTTTAAGAGAGAAATGGCTAGTATTTACCGTAGCGACCTAAGCCTTATTATTTCACAAAAAGAATTACTACTACTTACTGAAAAATATAATGTTCCTAAAGAAATACTAAATTACCTCCCGTTATTGTCTCAAAAAAAAGAACGTAAATCTTTTTCGTTTAACGAGAGAAAGGATTTAATATTTGTGGGTAATTTTTTACATCAACCTAACTGGAATTGTGTTCAATATTTAAAAAAAGAAATTTGGCCAAAATTATCTCAAAAATTGCCGAATACCAAACTACACATATACGGGTCGCATGCAAGCGAAAAACATTTACAACTATTAAACACTAAAGAACGATTTTTGGTTCACGGTTATACCGATGATTTAGAAAACAAACTGTTACAGTCCAAAATATTGATAGCACCTATACAATTTGGAGCAGGTCAAAAAGGTAAATTATTAAAAGCCATGGAATGCAAACTACCTAATATAACTACCACAATTGGTGCCGAAGGAATGTTTTTTAATGATGAATGGGCAGGAAAAATTGCTGATAATCCCACTGAAATTATAAATGAAACAGTAGCGCTTTATAACAACGAAACAATTTGGCAACAGGCACAAGACAATTGCGAAAAAATTATTATTAAAAATTTTGATTACAATACGCATTTTTTAATTTTCAAAGAAAAAATGAGCTCTTTACTAATTAATTTACAGCAACATAGGCTTAAAAATAGTACAGGTCAAATTTTGTGGCACCATAGCCTAAGAAGCACCGAGTTTATGAGCCGTTGGATAACCGAAAAAAATAAAGTTAAAGAATAAAGATTTTCATTAAATTTATTAAATAAAAATAGTACAAAACGAACTAAACAATTTACAAATGAATATTATAGGTATAATTATAAGTGCAGCAAGTATTTCTGGAGGTATTCTACTAGCCATGTCGACGCTAGATAAATGGGATGGTGAAAAAGACTATTTCAAAAAAATTGGAAGCTACCTTACTCCTTACAATACAATTATTGGAGGAGCATTACTTGCCATTGGTGTTATTTATTTTGGAGCCCGAGGAATACTAAATAGCATAATAGCTATAGCTGCTGGTTTATTATTACTCATTAATGTATTGGGTAAAGTCCCTGCTGTAGGAGAATTTCTAGTAAAAGCATCAAAAGCATTAATTCCTTTTCAAGTAGGTATTGGTTTAGCCTCTTTAGTTGTTGGGGTGTTAGGACTTATTAGCGCCTTTTAAAAAAATATGTCTTAAACAAAACAGGAGCTATAGCAATATAGCTCCTGTTTTGTTTAGAATAACTAAGTATTTCGTTATATCTTTGTAAACATATCGATTAACAATGTTCAAAATTAAAAGTCGTATTTGGTTAGAAGGTAGTGATGGTATTTTTTTAGGAGAAGGACGAATTTCATTACTCCATGCCATTCACAAAGAAGGATCGTTGTCCAAAGCAGCTAAAAGCTTAAATATGTCTTACAAAAAAGCTTGGAATTTAATAGATGCTATCAACAAATCTGCCCCTAAACCCATGGTTATAAAATCTACCGGTGGTGCTAATGGTGGCGGTACAATTGTAACTAGTTATGGTTTAAAACAAATTGAACAATTTGAATTATTAAAAAAACGTTGCTGGGATTTTATGGAAAAAGAAAAACTGATTTTCAACGAATAACTCAAAACTTATATTTGATTACCAACCTTTTAAATTTAAAAGAAATAGAACTACATACTTACATATTAACTGGAGGAAACAGTACTCGAATGGAAACTGACAAGGCTATGCAGTTATATTGTAATAAAGCTTTTATAAATCATATTTTAACTGCTGTAAAACCTATTTGTAAATCAATAACTTTAGTAAGTTCCAAACAAGCACATCAAAATTTAGGCGTTGAAGTGGTTCCTGATTTAGAAATAAACAAGGGGCCTGTTTGTGGTATTGCCGCTGCTTTAAAGCATTCTGTTAAGGAATTGAATTTAATATTAAGCTGTGATACTCCTTTAATTAAAACCTCTTTTTTAGAATGGTTAATTGCTAACCACAACAATAATTATGATGCCACGGTAGGATTTATAGGGGATAAAAAAATGCCTTTAACGGCTTTATATCATAAAAAATGTGGAACTAAATTCACTACATTTTTACAGAAAAACCAATTAAAAGTAATGAACGTTTTAACAGATTTAAATATTCATTACCTGGAAATTCCTAAGCAATATCACCGTCAATTATCTAATATAAATACAGTGCAACAACTAAAAGCTATTTCTGTATGAAGGTAAAAATCTTGTATTTTGGATTAATTGAAGAGGCACTTGCGGTTAGTAATGAAGAAATGACTATTGGAGAACAAATATCGTTAGCTGAATTTACAACTAGTTTAGTTAGAAAGTATCCTATTTTAAGTCAATTAAATTATCAAATTGCAATCGATAAAAAATTAGCACCTACTAAAACAGTGTTAAAGGAAGGAAGTGAAATTGCATTACTCCCACCCTTTGCTGGTGGATAACAATCAAAAAATGAAAAACGTTTTTAAAGAAGGAGCCATAAGCTCCGAATTTATAGGAGAATCCATAAAGAAACACCAATCTAAAACGAGTATTGGAGCTCACAACATTTTTTTAGGTCAAGTTCGTGCAGATGCCATTGATGGAAAAATGGTTTCCGCAATTGAGTACTCCGCCTACGTAGAAATGGCCAACCAAAAATTTCATGACATACGTGAGGCTGCTTTTGAAAAATTTGAACTCAGCTGTTCGCATATTTATCATAGTATTGGAAAAGTAGGTGTTGGTGAAATTTGTTTATTTGTATTCGTTTCGGCACCACATAGAAAAGTGGTTTTTGAGGCTATTGAGTTTATTGTAGAGCAAATTAAAAAAGAGGCTCCCGTATTTGGTAAAGAACTTTTTGAAGACAATACACATGTATGGAAGGTCAACAAATAATTTTACTTAACAATTACTTCTTTAAGTTATTAATTACCTATAAATAGTTACATGGTCGATATTACACATAAAAAAAATACGCTTCGTACTGCCGTAGCACAGGCTACAGTAAAAACAAGTAGCATAAAGACTATAGAAGCAATACTTACAAAACAAATCCCTAAGGGCGATGTTTTTGAAATGGCGAAAACAGCAGGGCTATTTGCTGCTAAGCGAACTAGTGATATGATTCCCGACTGTCACCCATTACCTATCGAATTTACTAGTGTCGAATATCAAGTCGAAAATTTATCTATCCATATAAAAGTAACCATAAAAACGCTCTATAAAACAGGTGTTGAGGTTGAAGCGATGCATGCCGCATCCGTGGTAGCCATAACCATGTACGATATGCTTAAACCTGTTGATAAGGGTATTGAAATTGAAAATATTAAGTTACTCCACAAAAAAGGTGGTAAGTCGAGCTATAAAGATTCTGGCAAAGGACTAACAGCTGCGGTAATTGTATGTTCAGACTCCATAAGCGCTGGGCAAAAAGAAGATAGGGCTGGTAAAGCAATTATTAAAAAACTTGAAGACTGCGAGGTTTCGATTAGTGAATATATTGTTATTCCTGATGAGTTCGATCAAATTCAAGAAAAAACCAAGCAATTCATTGGCTCTAATCAATTAGTAATTTTTACTGGAGGAACAGGTTTATCTCCCCGAGATGTAACACCACAAGCACTAGAACCTTTGTTAGAACAACGAATTCCTGGTGTAGAAGAAGCTATTAGAAACTATGGCCAAAATAGAATGCCCTATGCTATGCTATCGCGAAGTATCGCTGGTGTAATCGGAAATTCCATTATTCTTGCTTTACCCGGTTCTACCAAAGGTGCTGAAGAATCTATGGAAGCCGTTTTTCCTGCGCTACTACATGCTTTTAAAATTTTAAAAGGAGCCCAACATTAATGAATAAACAAGTAAAATTATTAACAGACACTTATAATAGAGAGCATACGTATTTGCGAATTTCGTTGACAGAAAAATGCAATTTACGCTGTACTTATTGTATGCCTTCTGAAGGGATTCCATTAACGCCAAGGACTCATTTAATGACCGCTGATGAAGTCTATGAAATTGCTAAAGTATTTGTTAAAAATGGGGTTACTAAAATTAGACTCACCGGTGGTGAACCTTTGGTAAGAAAAGATTTTGAAACTGTTGTTAGAAAACTTGCGACATTGAATGTTGAAATTGCCATTACTACTAATGGAATACTTTTAGAGCGTTATTTTCCTTTATTGAGAGAATTGAATATTACCAATATCACTATAAGTATTGATTCGCTCAATAGCGATAAAAACGCCTTAATTACACGTAGAAATCAGTTTAAGACCGTTTGGAAAAACATAAGCCTTTTACAAGAACATACAGAACAGGTTAAACTTAATGTAGTACTAATGAAAGGGGTTAATGACGATGAAATAGTAGACTTAATTAAACTTACTCAACACAACAATTTCATCATTCGATTTATTGAATTTATGCCTTTTGATGGCAACCAATGGAACACCGATAAATTAGTAAGTCAAAATGAAATTATAACCACCAGTTCAAACTATTTTAATGCTCATAATATTATACGAGAAAAAGACAAGCCCAACGACACCTCACGCAATTATAGCGTTAAAGGTTATAAAGGAAGTTTTTCAATAATTAGTTCGGTTACTAACCCTTTTTGTGATAGTTGTAACCGCATTAGACTTACTGCCAATGGCAAATTAAAAAACTGCCTCTTCTCTGCTAATGAAACCTCATTGCTAGACGATTATCGAGCAAAAAAAGACATACTCCCTAAAGTTAAATTGGCTATTCTAACTAAACTAAAAGCAAGAGGTGGTATGGATACTTTTGAGAAAATATCGGATAGTAAGTTACACTCTGATAACAGGAGTATGATTGCTATTGGCGGCTAAAAACTCCTAGTATTTTATATTAATTTCGTAACCCTTATTTTTATAATAAGTATACACCTCTTCTATAGCTTTTGATACTTTGTATTTACAATTTTGGGCACCGCTGTATGCCTCGTTTTTGGAAGCCTCTTTAAAAGCTTGAATTTCTCTTCTTCTTGCTAAAATATCGGGCCTATTAGCATTTTCCTTTTCCCATAATTTAAATGCCGAAACAAAATCAGTCCCTGTAAACTGATTAGGATCTTTATAAGCATCTTTAATACGCTGAGGCACCTCTTCAAAAGGAAGTAAACTTACATTATCAACAACATAAATAGCTACTTTTTTATTAAATTCATCCGCAAATTCACCCTTTTCATCTACCACTGTTTCAATCCAAGGTTTTTGATAAATTCTAGCAGACCATGAATATTCATCATTTTTACCGGTGCATTCAACACTTTTTAAAGCTACAGAATCCTTAATACGTACATTTGCAAAACCAGCTCTATATCGTAAAATCTCATATTTCCCAAAAGGAATTAACACACGGTTTTTAGCATCTAAAACCGCTTGTTCATCTCTTTTAAATTTAATAAATCCTCGTCTAGAAACACCTTCACTAAATTCTGCCTTTAATATTGCTGCTTTGTCTTCCAAATCGGTTACTTCATTTTCAGGAGCCTTTATAGGCTTTTTAATAGGCAATTCTTTTGCTAATAGCTTAACCTCACTTATAATTTCGGCTTTATTATTCGAGTTATTTATTTTTAATTGGTTTTCTGCAAGTTTAGTAACTGAAACCAATATTTTATCGACCATTTTTTTGTTGACCGCTTTTTCCTTAGCAGCTTCAAAATACAATTTAGATTTCACAAACTCTTTTTGAGTCAAATAGTCGCTTCCTTTTTTTAACAATGCAGCATAACTTAATCCATCAAATTCATTTACCGAAATATCATTTGATAATTTAGAAGCTTCTTTTATTTGAATGTTATTTTCTTTAATTGCCTTTTTATTTTTAGCTCTATTTTTTTTATTAGTGTTCGCTGTAATTGGAGCTTTATTTTTAAATTTTTCTAAAACTTTGATTTGTTGTTTTACCGCTACTTTATTTTTAGTGTATTTTTTTGCGCTATTATATTTAGCAATAGCTTGATTGTATTTATTTTTTGCAAACAAATCATTAGCTTCTGTATATAATTCTGAAAACTTATTTTTATCATCAACTGATTTAAAATCAGATTCGTAGTCTATATTTTTAATTTTAGAAGCTCCTTTTTTTACATCTGTTTTTTTAGCTTCTTTACTAGCCCATCTGTATTTGGAAACCCTGTTTTTCTGAAGATAACTGTCTACAATTTCAATTTTAGAATTGATGAAGATAGGATCTTCCGCATATTTTTTTGCTAGAGTGTAGGATGCAAAGGATTCTTTATAATTATTTTCATTTAAAAAGATATTTCCCTCTGTTAACAATCTAGAATATTCATTGGATTGCTCTTCTTCACTTTTAAAAGATTTATTTGTGGCAATATCATTAATAAAACTAGTTACTAAAGTTGTATCTATAGGAAATTCGATAGCATTGGTTTTAAGTAGTTTCATTTTAAAACCTAAGCCTTTTTCAAATTCTAATTTTGTGTTTTTCGATTCTTTTTTTAAAATTGAAAATTGATCCTCGGCTAATTTATATTCTATTTTCTCAAAAGAACTTATGTTTGATGTAAATAGTATTGGAACACCCTTAAAGCTAAGTGTTGCTTCAACATTTATTTTGGATAATACTTCTTTAGGAAAAGTATGCCCAAAAAGCTCTCTACCGCTGTATTTTTCTCCTTTATATGTAATTTCTTCAATAAAAAAAGAAGCTAAATATAAATTTAAACTCATATCCGTTTCGTAATTAGTAAAACTAGATGGTTTAAACTTAACGACCCCGGAATATTTTATTAAGACACCATTTTTTTCAAAAGTATCTTTAATAAAAAAATTGCTTGTTAAAGCATTTACTCCCGAAAAGGTAAATACACCAATAAAAAAACAAACTAAACGTAAAAAAACTAATTGCCTCAAAATAATAACCTTTGTTATAAAACTATAAAAGCCTAATTGTAGTATATACAATTAGGCTTTTTTACTAAATTCTAGATTTAATTATACAATTGGCTTCATCGCCGTCATTGCATCTCTTAATTCTTCTCCAATAACTTCAATTGGGTGGTAACGTAGTGCTGCATTAACTTCAATAAGTTTTGCATTACTTACTCCTTCTCCGTTTGATGTAGCGTAAGGCTTACCAATAATATCAGTATCTACATTTTTCATGAAGTCTTCTAATAAAGGCTTACATGCATGATCGAATAAATAACATCCGTACTCTGCAGTATCAGAAATTACACTATTCATTTCGTATAACTTTTTACGAGCAATAGTATTTGCTATAAGTGGAGTTTCGTGTAAAGACTCGTAGTAAGCAGATTCTTCAATAATACCAGCTGCCGTCATAGCTTCAAAAGCTAATTCAACCCCTGCTCTTACCATAGCAACCATTAACACACCGTTGTCATAAAATTCTTGTTCAGAAATTTCAACATCACCAGCGGGTGTTTTTTCAAAATTGGTTTCACCTGTAGCGGCTCTCCAACCTAATAAGTTTTTATCATCATTAGCCCAGTCTTCCATCATTGTTTTGGAAAAATGACCCGAGATAATATCATCCATATGCTTGTTAAATAACGGGCGCATAATGTCTTTTAATTCTTCTGATAAATCAAAAGCTTTAATTTTAGCAACATTACTTAAACGATCCATCATGTTAGTAATACCACCATATTTTAATCCTTCAGTAATAGTTTCCCATCCGTATTGAATTAATTTAGAAGCATACCCTTTATCGATTCCTTTTTCAACCATTTTGTCGAAACAAAGAATAGATCCTGTTTGTAACAAACCACAAAGTATTGTTTGTTCTCCCATTAAGTCAGATTTAACCTCTGCTACGAAAGAAGATTCTAATACTCCTGCTCTGTTTCCACCTGTAGCAACGGCATACGCTTTTGCTTCAGCTAAACCTCTACCTTCTGGATCATTTTCTGGGTGAACTGCAATAAGAGTTGGCACACCAAATCCTCTTTTATATTCTTCACGAACCTCAGAACCTGGACACTTAGGTGCTACCATGATTACTGTTAAATCTTCACGAATTTGCATTCCTTCCTCAACGATATTGAAACCATGCGAGTAAGAAAGTGTCGCTCCTTTTTTCATTAAAGGCATTACTGCTTTAACTACTGCTGTGTGTTGCTTATCCGGAGTTAAATTAACTACTAAATCTGCTGTAGGAATTAATTCTTTATAAGTACCAACGTTAAATCCGTTTTCGGTTGCATTGATATAAGATTGACGCTTTTCTGCGATAGCTGCGTCACGTAGCGTATAAGAAATATCTAAACCAGAATCTTTCATATTTAATCCTTGGTTTAATCCTTGAGCTCCACAACCAACGATTACAACTTTTTTACCTTCTAATGCCTTTATACCCTCAGAAAATTCTGAAGAATCCATAAATCTACATTTACCTAATTGGTCTAATTGTTCTCTAAGTGGAAGTGTATTAAAATAATTTGCCATTATTTATTGGTTTATTTAGTATCTAAAATTTGTGCAAATATAATAGATACATTGTTTATTTACTAAAAAGTAACTATATGATTTGCTACTGTTAATTAAGTTGTAAGGAAAAAGTTAAGATTACTTTTCTATTAAGCTTATCCCGTCGGAATCGATATTAATTTTACGTTGCTTATAAAGAGTACCTATAGCTTTCTTAAAGTTCTTTTTACTAAGCTGTAAAATTTGTTTTATATCCTCAGGCGATGATTTATCGTGCAATGCTATAAAACCTCCTTCTGCGTTAAGCATATTAAGAACAGTTTGAGCGTTTGGCTCTATTGCTCTAAAACCATGTTTTTGAAGGGTAATATCTATTTTGTTATCTGGTCTTACTTTTTTAACAAAACCTTTCATTTTATCACCTGCAGTAATTTTCTGAAATATTTCATCGGCATAAACCAATCCTATATGTTTTTGATCCACAATTACATTCCAACCTTTGTCGGATGGATGAGACGCTATAAGGTCAACTTCATCATAAGACGCTAATAAAACTAAGTCGTTATTTAAAAAGCGGTTTGTTTTTGAAGAGGCTACTAAACGATCTGTTTTATCGTCCAAATAACAATGAATTAAATAGCTACCGCCTTTCTTCATTTTAAAAGCTTGCTCTTTAAAAGGAACAAACAAATGTTTTTCTAATCCCCAATTTAAAAAAGCTCCAATTTCTGAAACTTCTACACATTTTAAATAGGCAAATTTGTTAACCGTTACAAAAGGGTTTATAGTAGTTGCTACAGGTCGCTCTTGATGGTCTAAATAAACAAAAACAGTTAATTTATCGCCAATTTCAAAAGTCTCGGGCACATATTTATTAGGAAGTAATACTTCATCTCCGTCTTCATTAATTAAATACAAACCAGGAATACGCTCTCTATCGATCTCTAATTCGTGGTGTTTTCCTAAAGCTATCATAATTTAAAATTTGTGCAAAGATACGGTTTTGACAACCATTACAGTAATTACAAAAGATGAACTATTATCTTCTTAACAACTTATCGAGTAAAGATTTCTCTTTAGCTCCATAACCATAACTGTAACCGTAACCAATTTTATCTTCTTTCACATCATTCAAAACCACTGCCATGTTTTTGATTTTACCATCTTTCTTAAGGCCTTTGGAATAATTCAGTAATTCCTTTTCTGTATAACCCGATCGCACCACATATATGGTAACATCAGCAGATTCACATATAATTTGAGTATCGGTAACTAGCATTGTTGGTGCCGTATCTACGATTATATAATCGTAATAGTCATCTACTTCATCTAATAACACCTCTAACCTACCATTCATTAAAAGCTCCGATGGATTAGGTGGTATTCTACCTGAAGTCACATAATCAATTTCATTATTATTGAATTTGATCGTATTAACAACTTCTGGAAAAGTAAGGCTATCATCATATAAAAACTCCGATAAACCTTTTTGATTTTTATTGTTTTGTAAATACCTGTGAAGTTGAGGGTTTCGAATATCCGCACCAACAACTAAAATCTTTTTCTTAGTATCGGCCAAAGCTAATACCGTGTTAAAAGATATAAAAGTTTTACCCTCTCCTTTTACTGTAGAGGTAACAAAAACTCTAACTGCCTTACCCGCTCTTTTTTTATTTTTAACTAAATAATTTAGGTTTGTTCTTAAAATCCTAAACGATTCTCCTAAGACAGACCTATCGTTAACTTGAAGTATATCTGTATTTCCATTTTTCACTCTTCCCACTTCAACAAGAATAGGTGTGTCTTTCAAGTATTCTTCAACATCTGATTTATCATTGACCTTTGTGTCTAATAAATCTTTAATATAAATTATTGCGAAAGGTAATAACAAGCCTAGAAATAAGGATATTAATAAAATCTTTTGCTTCTTTGGAGCTATTGGATATTTAGAACTATATGCCCTGTCAATAACTTTGGCAGGAGGTGCTGTTACAGCCATTGATATAGAAACTTCTTCTCTTTTCTTTAACAAAAACAAATATAAATTTTCTTTAATTTGCTGTTGCCTTTCAATAACCCTAAAATCCTTTTCTATTCCAGGGATTGAAGCCATTCTATTATTAATTTTAGACTGTTGCTTAGCTAACTCTTTTTGAACTAACTCTAGATTTTTCTTTTGATTCCTTAGAGCTTCTACCAAATTAGCCTTAATACTCGTAATGTTATATGATAAGTCTTTTACTAATGGATTTAACTCTGTAGAATTCTCCAATAACCTTTTTCGTTCAAGTACCAAATCATTATAACTTATAATAGATTGATTAATAGAAGAATTGTTTATTCCTATATTTGATGGCAATAGAGAAAAATCATCATTTTGATTTTCCAAATAGTTTAAAATAGAAGTATTTAAATCTATTTGTGTTTCATTTTCAAGAATACTTTTCTGAGAACCTCCTACTTGATCAACAAAGAGCTGTGCTTCTGCTTTAATATCTGTAAGCTTATTGCCTTTCTTAAATTTTGTTTTATTTAATTCAACAACATTTAATTCTTTAGATATTCTATCTAGCCTTTGATCAACAAATTCAATTGTGTTTTTAGAAACTAAATTTTTATCACTAATTGCTTCCTTATTATATTCATCTACAAGCGTATTAATAAAGTCAAAGGCTTTAGTTTTATTTGTTGATTTTAATGAAATATCTAACAAACTACTTCGCTTACTTTTTGCTCTTACAGAAATCCTATTTTTAAAATTAATTGATGTGTTTTCAATGTTGTTTACAAATATAATTATCTCACGTTGTATATTGTCTTCATTCGAGGGCTTTGAATAAAATTCATTTTTAGAAATATAAAAAATTCCATATCGATGAGCTATTTCAGCCGGAAATTTATATTTTTTCTTATGTTTTAGGATAGTATTTTCAAATTCAAAAGAGTCATTAGAGCTAATATAAATTTTAAACGGTTCTAAGTCTTCATTATTAGAATCTGAATAAAAATCATTGTATTTAAATTTCACACTGATAGGTGAATTAAGATATAACTCATTAGTTCTTAATCCTTTTTTTTCTTGCTGTACTATATTCAAATTTAATTTAGTCACAACTTTAGATAAAATTGTTTTTGACTTAATAATATCCACCTCATCATCAATATCATTATTGCCTCCTGAAAGACCCGATAAATCACTAAATGCAGCCAATTCAGACAATCCTCGACCCTCTCTATTATCTTTAATTAAAATAGTAGAAACAGAATTATATATAGGTGACGTTTTTTTTATATAAAGAAATCCAATTATAGAAAACAAAAAAGCTGAAACTAAAAACCATTTCCAATGGATCAGATATTTTCTGATTTCGTTTTGAATAGAAAAGTTTTCGTTTTGATTGGTATATGTAGATTGATCCATTATTTATTATTACGCGTAAGTATTGAAATAACTGCAATTATAACTCCTGCTGCTGAGACATACAAACCTGCATTTCTATTTGATGCTGAAGATTGTACTTGGGCTCCATTTGGAGAAACAACAATTACATCATTTTGTTGTAAATAATAATATGGAGAACTCAATATATTTTTGTTTGTAAAATCTAGTGTATTATATGTTTTAACTCCATTATCCTCTCTGATAATTAAAACATTTGTTCTTTTACCAAAAATAGTCATATCCCCCGCCCTACTTAATGCCTCTAATACTGTAATTCTTTCATCAGTTATTCTATAAACACCTGGGCTTCTTACCTCACCCATAATAGACACCTTAAAATTGGTTATCCTTAAATTAACTATAGGGTCTTTTATATATTTTAATAATTTTGACTTAATAAATCCCCTAGCTTCTATGGTCGTTTTACCCTTTAAATTTAGAGCTCCTAAAATAGGGAATTCAATCTCACCATTGCTATCAACCAAATAAGTTTGTAATCGCTGTTGAGAATTAACAAGTGTAATGTCTGAATTTACAGATGCTATAGCGGGTAAATTAAATGGAGCAGCAGATTTCCTATCTGCTGAGGACACTACAATAGACAACAAATCGTTATTTTTAATTTTAACTATACTGCTTGTTGTATCTTGATTAGAATCGTACGTTTCGATATCTTGAAACAAAATAATGTTTTTCTTTGATGCACAAGACGTTAAAATAACTGAACACACAGTTAAAATTAATACTATTTTACTCATTTAATTCTACTTTTAAGGTTGCAAATGTAAGTAAATTTAACAAAAAACACACTTCATCTAGTTCACTAACTCGCTGTAATTATTTTTTATTAATTTTTGGTAACAGAATCATTTTTTTATCCTTTTTAAATTTTTCGATTTTTCTTTTTAAAATATAACTACAAAAGAAACATATTGAAAAAATTATGATGATCATGAGAACCTCGTTGATATGCGACAAACTCAACAAAACGTAAACCCCTAACATTGAAAAAGTATACAAAACTATAGCTACAACAATTTGAGGGTGATTTAAACCCAATCGAGAAAGTAGTAAGTGTATGTGTAGTTTATCTGGAGAAAAAGGAGATCGTTTGGCTTTCAATCGTATTGAAAAAATTCGCATCACATCAAAAATAGGATACACAAATATAGAAGCTATTAAACCTACTGAATAATTGATTTTAAAAAAACTACTAGGAGCCACTAATTCATTTTTATTCAAAAAAAGTATCATCACAAAAGCACAGAAAAAACCAACTACCAAAGAGCCTGTGTCTCCCATAAAAATTTTTGCAGGACACCAATTAAAATATAAAAACCCACTAACTGACCCTAACATACAAACCGTTAAAAAAGATTCAACCCAAAAACCATTTAAAGCAAACCAAATAGTAAAAATCGTTAACAATAAAGCAGCTAAGCTTCCTGCCAATCCATCAATACCATCAATCATATTATAAGCATTGGTAAAGGCAACAATAAAAAATACGGAAAAGAAAAATGAAAACCATTCAGGAAAAGTCTCCATATAAATATCCTGCCCTATAGTATATAATGACATAACACTTATATTAGTAACTCCTACTACCAAAGAAGCTGAAAAAATTTGAACTATAAACTTATTTACCGACCTCATTGGAATTAAATCATCCTTCAAACCTGTAAAAAACAACACTAACATAGCACACCACAGGTAATTAACGCCGTTAAGCGAGGTATCCGTCACCACAGTAATAGCAACAATAATAAATCCGAAGAAAATACCTACCCCTCCCATGGATGGAGTATGCTCCTTATGTAATTTTCTTCCTCCTGGGGCGTCAAATAATTTTTTGCCTTTAAAAACTTTTAACGTTTGTGGTATAGCAACTAAGGTTGCCACAAAAGATATAAGAAAATAGATACTGATTAATAGGTAGTTTTTTAACATAAGCAATAGTTTGTTTTTTTATTCTTTTTTAGGTTGTTCAAATAAAAAAAATACAATTAACAAAGCTATAAAATAACTTCCACTTAATTTAACAGAACTGTATAAATCTCCCCTAAGTAAATAAAACTCAAAACCTAATAAAAATAGAAATACTATTTTTAATTTATAATTCAATTTATTTTGATTGAAGTTTTTATCAAAAAAAACGTTTAACACAACAACTAGCAACAAAAAAATTAACACTCCTAAATAACCAAAATTAACATAACCCTCACCAAAAAAAGGCATTGAAACATTAGTGTAATTAAAATTTAACTTTTCCGCTATTAATTGCCCTGTACCAATAGGCTTAGCCTCCCATTTACTATAAGGAACAAAAAACAATAACGCCCCTAATAATTGTTTTCCTCCAGAAATTACATTTTCGGACAGTAAAAATGCTAAATTATGAAAAGCATCAAAATGAGGAGTTACAAACTGTTTTAATCCAAAATCCATAGTTCCATTAGGGCGCAATATGTTTAAAACAGGGAAAATCGCAAAAATTCCAACAAAAAAAGATCCTACGTAAGTATACTTAATTTTAAAAATAGGAAAATATAGTATTAAAAGAGGTAAGTAATAATAAACTAAAGTAGCTCTTGTTAAGGAACTTGGAAAGGATATCAACAACGTAAACAGTATTAATAACACTCTATACAACGATGATTTAAACTTATTTAATAATTCATAAACTAATAAACATATAACAGGTATCGAACGTACTATAAGTAATAAGCTATAGCCTACAAGACCGTGTTTTGTATGATTTTTTTGCCAGTGATTGGGGGGTCTTTTAAAAATTACATTTACATCAAAATTTACTAGATATAAAAAAACAACAACACTAATTAATGACAATATTAACAAACTATTAAAATTGAATTTAATTTTTTTACTATTTTTTTTAACAGAAATGTATAATAGAGTGCTTTTATACAATCCTTGATATAGTATTATATAGAGTATTTGGATAACAAATAATAAGATGGCAGTATTAAAAAATTGAGATTCTGATAATACCGGAGCCCCAAAAAAAGAAGATTGCATTTTAAATTGCAAAGCCGGGGCCATTGCGAAAAAAAAATACACAAATATATGATACGTTTTATTTATAGAAAAGGGCGATTTATCTGCAGACAAAAAAACACCATACAGACAACTTACTCCTAGTAATACGAAAACAAACAATAATGGAAACGAATATTGTGGTCCTGAGTCATACAAAATGAAACAAAAAGTAAACATTGATAATACCAGAAAATAGTAAATGTCACATTTTTCAAAAAGTTTATGTTTAAAAAAACTATTCATTTAAAAGTTTTCTTAAAATAGTAGCATACTGGTTCACTATAACTTTTTGATCAAATTTATTTTCCGCCTTAATTCTAGAAGCTTTACCCATTCTTTTACGAAGCTCCTTATCTACTATTAACTTTTCTAATGCTACAGCTAAGGCTGCTGCTGATTTTATGGGTACTTCAAAACCATTTACTCCTTCATCTACACATTCTTTACAACCAACAGAATCGGTAGTAACAATAGGCAATCCCATGGCACATGCTTCCGCTAAAACTGTTGGCAAACCCTCTCCGTAGTAAGACGGCAACACAACGATATCGGAATCAATAAAAACATTAACCATATCCGATTCAAAACCATACCATTTCAAATAATTAGTTAATTCTATAGACTTTAAATATTCAATAGTTACCGATTCCCTATTACCTTCATCTATTATCCCGTAAAGCTTAAACTCTATTTTACCATTAAATTTTCCCTTAAGTAATTTAGCTGCTTCAACAAATTCAACAATCCCTTTGTTCCAAAGCATCCTTGAAGCTAAAATTATGGTTATTTTATTACTTCCACTTTTTTTTGGTTTAGGAAAAAACTTTTTTAAATCAACCCCTGCACCGTTCACTACAGAAACGTTACTTTTTGCATTCAAAATCCCTAAGGTTTCAAACCTTTTGAGATCATCTTTATTTTCAAAAAAAGTAAAGGTTTGTTTTTTATTTAAAATAAATCGATAAGTGTAAGAAATCATTTTTCTTAGCATCAATAATTTATCTGTAGCATAAACATAACCTAAACCACAGATCGTATTAATGTTTTTAACCTCCAATATTCTAGAAACGATAGATCCGTATATTATTGGCTTAATGGTTACTTGATAAGCTAATTCGATATCATTTTTTTTATATAATTTAAATAAATTAAATAATGTTACTAGCTCAAAAAAAGGGTTTAAACCTTTTCTATCAAAATTAACATTTACAAAACTGAAGCCTAAATCTTCTATTTCATT
>CALGLV010000051.1 GCA_937958985.1 uncultured Aquimarina sp. | reverse complement strand
AAATGGTCTATGCCAGTTAGAAACTGGGGTGTCATACTTAATCAGTTTTTAATTATATATGAAAAAAGGGTTCAACTCTAATTATTAAATAAAGTCAAACCCAAGTTATTTTTTATTTACACACTTTTTAGGATAGTGTCTGATTTTATATGAAAAATAAAATTTGTGACGCCTACCTAACAAATACAAAACAAAATTTGCTCAAAACACTAAAAAAACATTGTATTTACATAGTGTTGCCCAATAGTTATTTGAATTGAGTTAATGACATGCTACTGAAACAAACTTTTCTTTTGTAAATACAATTTTTAAAGAAGAAATAGGTAATTGTTAAAGCATTAAAGTTATGCAAAAACTACTTCCCAATACTACCAAGTTCTACGCCTTCTGAGTAAGCAACTTTAATGTTGTTTTCATTAAAAACACGTTTAATAGCTTCGTTGGTTTCAAAAGTAGCATTCCAATATTCACTAGGGGCTACAAAAGGGCGTATAGCTAAGGTAATATTATGGCTATCAAAATTTTCGATACCTATTTCAGGAATAGGATCGTTCAAAACGCTTTTAAGGTTTTTTAATTCTTCTTGTATAATTTGTTTTATCTTAGGGAAATCTTCGGCATAAGGAATATGTACGTTGAGTTCTAGCCTAACAATACCCTCTTTAGAGTAATTGGTGACAACATCATCTGTGATTTTGGAGTTGGGAACAATTAATGTTTTGTTTCCAGGCGTAAGTAACAAGGTGTTAAAAATAGCTATTTCCGTAACTTTTCCGAATTTATCGTCAATTTGTATCCAATCTCCAACTTCGTAAGGTTTTAAAAAAAGAATTAGAATACCCGAAGCAAAATTGCCTAAACTTCCTTGTAGTGCTATTCCTATAGCAAATCCCATTGCGGCCACAATAGTAATTAATCCCGAAAGTTTCGCGCCCAATATAGATACTGAAATTAATAAAAGAGCAATTTTTAATACAGTTTCAACTAACGAAGTTATAAAAGGTTTCATAGTATCTGAAACCTGCATTTTTTCTAAGGCTTTAAATATTAACTCTCCAACTTTTTTGATAAGCTTAAAACCAATCCAAAGAATTAATGCGGCAAGAATAATTTTAGGAGTAAAGGTTATAACGTTATCTAACGCAATTTCTCCGTAGCCTTGTATTTTAGATGAAATATCTACAGCTTCTATATTTGTAGTTGATTCTTGGATCATAAATGAAATTTTACCACAAATTAACTTTTTTGATTCTAAATTTACAAGCGAAATCAATTTATTTGTTAAATAGCGTCGTTCATTGCTTTTTTATACGTTTCTAAGCAACGTTCACGTGCCATTTTATGATCTACCATAGGTTGAGGATAGGTTAATTCTTCAAAGTCCGTAACCCACTTTTTAATGTAAATATGATCTTTATCAAATTTTTTAATTTGAGTAGTAGGGTTGAAAATTCTAAAATAAGGAGAAGCATCAACACCCGACCCTGATACCCATTGCCAGTTTCCTACATTTGCGGACATATCGTAATCCAATAGCTTTTCAGCAAAATAAGCTTCACCCCAACGCCAATCAATAAGTAGGTGTTTACATAAAAAACTACCTACAAGCATACGTACTCGGTTATGCATATAGCCAGTTTCATTTAATTCTCGCATGCCAGCGTCTACCAACGGATAACCAGTAGTTCCTGTTTTCCATTTATCAAATTCAGCTTCATTGTTTCTCCATTCAATACGATCGTATTTGGCTTTGAAAGCTTCTTTATGTGTATGGGGAAAATGCCATAGAATTTGCATAAAAAATTCACGCCAAATTAATTCCGACCAAAAAATTTCATTTTTTTGAGCAATGGCTTTCTTGAGTAATTCTCGAACACTTACCGTTCCAAAACGAAGATGAGGTGCCGATTTGGAGGTTCCGTATGTTTTTGCGGGGAAATCACGGGTGTCTTCATAATCTTCAATAAGTTGAGGAGTCGCTTTAAGAGGGAATACCTTATGTTTGCCTTCAGTAAACCCTAAATCTTTTAAGTTTTTATATTGAAAATCAAATTCAAAAATTAGATTTTCTAGCTTTTCTTCACTTTTGAATTGCTTTAAATCGTGACCTCTAAAGTTTTCCTTCCATTTATTTTTGTAAGGGGTATAAACAACATAGGGATTACCATCACCTTTTACGATTTCATTTTTCTCAAAAAACACTTGATCTTTGTAAGTCTCAAATTCGATGTTTTTTGAAGTTAATAGTGTTTGAATTTCCTCATCTCTTATTTGAGCATAAGGTTCGTAATCTCTATTGGTATATACTTTAGTAATAGAATAATTCTTTATTAAATCTTTAAAAATCGCTTTTGGAGTTCCGTGGTAAATAGAAAGTTCTCTTTTATTTTTGTGCAACTCGGTACGGATTTTCTCTAAGGATTCATGTATAAAAGTTACGCGCGAGTCGTCTTTAGGAAGTTTATCTAAAATTTCTTCATCAAAAATAAAAATAGGCAGTACGTTTTTATTTTCGCTTAGCGCGAAAAAAAGACCTGTATTGTCACTTAAGCGTAAATCTCTGCGGAACCAAAAAACAGCAATTTCCATAATGGCTTAACTTAAATTTAAAGTACTCATACCACCATCAACACCCAATATTTGACCTGTCATCCACGATGATTTGTCAGAAAGTAAAAAAGTGGCCATGTTAGCAATATCTTCTACTTCTCCAACACGTTTTAAAGGGTGGCGTTCGTCCATTTTTTCTTTCTTTTTCTCGTTACCCAATAAGCGTTTTGCTAAGGGAGTATCGGTTAAAGAAGGAGCAATCGCATTTACGCGAATTGTAGGCGCCCATTCTGCTGCTAACGATTTTGAAAAACCTTCTAGAGCTCCTTTAGCTGCAGCGACACTAGTGTGAAAAGGCATGCCTACTTTTACGGCAACAGTGCTAAATACAACAACGCTTGCTTGTTGTGAAGCTTTAAGTTTAGGATATAAATCTTTTAATATTTGAACCAACGACAAAAAATTTAATTGTAAATCTTCTAAAAAGGCCTCTGGTTTTAACATACTGAAAGGCTTTAGGTTAATGCTACCAGGGCAATAAACCAAACCATCAATAGTATCGGGCAAATCCAAATCGTTTATGCTGTTTTCAGTAGCATCAAACTTAAGATAAGTAGCCCCTGTAGGTAAGTTTTCGTTAGTACGAGAAGCTATAAATACGTTAGTTTCATTGTTAAGTTGTAAGGCAATCGCAGCACCTATGCCGTAAGATCCTCCTATAAGTAGTATGTTTTTCATTTATCGGAATTTAAAATAGTGCTTTAATTTGTTGTGTTCGGTACTCAAAAATTTTATTGAGTTTTGGTTTTATAATCAGCGGGTGTAATAATCTTCCTAAAATTCCAAAAGGAACTTGGTAGTGTACTACGTCTGTTATTTTTGTTCCGTTTGGTGTAGCTTCTAAAAAGTGTTTGTGGTGCCAAAGTTTATAAGGCCCTTCTAATTGTGTATCCACAAAAAAGTGAGGCTTGTTAATATGATTAATCTCCGATATCCAAGTAGTTTTAAAGGCAGGTAAAGGGGTTACCGAATATTGAATAATTTGCCCTTCGTAAAGAGGTAATGTGGCACCTTCTATAACTTTAAAAGCCATGTTCGAAGGCATAATTTTTCCTAAATTATTAGGGTTAGAAAAAAAATCCCAAGCTTCATTTAACGGTATTGGGAGCTCTATTTCACCAACAAGTTTATAGGTTTTCATAATTCAAAAATACTTTTATTTTGTTTAGTCAATGAATGTTTTGTGTTAAACAAAACTGAAATTTTAAAACTATGCTTGATCTAAAAAGAGATTATGATTTTAGTAGTGAATAAAGTAAAATAGAATTGCCATTTCTTTTGAAAAACATTTAAAAACATATTAAAGTATCAGTAATTAAGATTCTTAATTGAAAATTAAGGCTTTGTTTTGAATAATTACTTGATAAAACCTTGATTTCATAAAGATTAAAGGAATACCTAGTTGCTTTTAAAATCAAGTATAAATACGTAATTTCGTGATCAATCAATTATAAAATATTCAGGTATGAGTGCATATGATGTTATTGTATTAGGAAGCGGGCCAGGTGGTTATGTAACTGCTATTAGAGCTTCTCAATTAGGATTAAAAACGGCTATCGTTGAAAAAGAAAGTCTAGGAGGGGTGTGTCTTAACTGGGGATGTATTCCTACGAAAGCATTATTAAAGAGTGCACAAGTATTTGATTACCTTAAACATGCTAGTGATTACGGTTTAACCGTTTCTGAATTTGATAAAGATTTTGGCGCAGTAGTTAAGCGTAGCCGAAATGTCGCAGGAACAATGAGCAAAGGGGTTCAGTTTTTATTAAAGAAAAATAAAATTGATGTAATCAATGGATTTGGAAAATTAAAAGCAGCAGGAAAATTAACTGTTACGGCAGAAGATGGCACGGCAACAGATTATTCAGCAAAAAATATAATTATTGCTACAGGGGCACGTTCCCGTGAATTACCTAATTTACCACAAGATGGTGAAAAGGTAATTGGTTACCGCCAAGCAATGACATTGAAAAAGCAACCAAAGAAAATGATTGTAGTTGGCTCTGGTGCTATTGGTGTGGAGTTTGCTCATTTTTACAATTCTATGGGTACCGAAGTAACTATTGTTGAGTTTCAATCGAATGTAGTTCCTGTTGAAGATATTGATATTTCTAAGCAATTTGAAAAAAGCTTTAAAAAATCAGGAATAAAAGTAATGACGAACTCTGCTGTGGAAAGTGTTGATACTTCTGGTAAAGTAGTAGTGGCAACTGTGAAAACAGCTAAGGGAACTGAGACTATTGAGGCAGATATTTTACTATCGGCTGTAGGTATAAAAACCAATATAGAAAACATAGGTTTAGAAGATTTAGGAATTGCAACTGATAGGGATAAAATTTTGGTAAACGAATGGTACCAAACAAATATACCTGGTATTTATGCTATTGGTGATGTTGTTCCTGGTCCAGCTTTAGCACACGTAGCTTCCGCAGAAGGGATTACTTGTGTTGAGAAAATAGCAGGTGCACATACTGAAGCGGTAGATTATGGAAACATTCCTGGATGTACCTATGCAAGCCCTGAAATAGCTAGTGTTGGTTTAACCGAAGCAAAAGCTAAAGAGCAAGGTTTTGATATCAAAGTAGGTAAATTTCCATTTACAGCATCGGGTAAAGCTCAAGCAAGTGGAACTCCAGATGGTTTTGTGAAGGTTATTTTTGACGCAAAGTATGGTGAGTGGTTAGGTTGTCATATGATTGGAGCTGGTGTTACCGATATGATTGCTGAAGCAGTTGTAGCTAGAAAATTAGAAACGACAGGTCATGAGATTTTGAAAACAATCCATCCACACCCAACAATGAGTGAGGCTGTTATGGAAGCTGTTGCAGATGCTTATGATGAAGTGATACATTTGTAGTAAATACATATTCATATAAAAGCCCTGATTTCTATAATAGAAATCAGGGCTTTTTTGTTTCTTATTAAATTTCATGAAATACAGATATAATATAGGTTTAAGTAGTTCTAGTTTGTATTGTTATGTTTTAGTATTCGAAGTATTTTAAAGTAGTTTTTTGAAAATAAAGGAGGTTTTAAGTTCTATATTTTCCTTTTTTTTGTTTCTGTTGTTAGATTGAATTTTAAATATGTTTTTGGTTAAATCATTGTAAATAAAGGAATTTGTGGTTTTTTGTTTTCCTTTTTAAAGCGAATTTTTCCACTTCACTTAGTTTTTGTTGAACAAAAGCGTACTCTCAACGTTTATTTGCATCGGTATTCCTTAGTAGGTGTTTTGACGAAAACATTTTTAGGATAACTCAGAGTTAAATTTATTTCTAATAAAATTGAAGTCATGAAAAAAAAACTATTCAAGATTGGCATGAAGTTGATTGCATTTTTGCTCTCACTTAATGCTTTTGCACAGGCTGATCCAGTATTTACTGCATTAAACCCTGCAACCGACCAAGTAACCATTACTAATATTGGAGATGCTTCCGTTGACATAGGAGCTTACCAACTTTGTACAACAGGATTTATATATTCTGCAATTAGTAGCTTAACTACAGAGGATACTGATTTAGGGGCTGGAGATTCTATTACAGTAACATGGGCACCTATTCCTGATGCTACAGGAGGGACTTTAATTTTGTTTACAAATAGAAGTTTTGGATCTACAGATCCTAATGTTCTTAGAGATTATATGCGTTGGGGAACAACTGCTAATTTTAGAACATCAAATGGTGTTGCTTCAGGACGTTGGAGTAATGATTCAGAAAGCATTACTTGTCCAGCACCATATAGTACTGGAGGTACGCGCGGAGGAAACCCAATTGCATGGGGAGATGCTGATGGAGGTACTATAAGCATGAATGCTGCTAGAACTACAGAGTTAAATGTAAACGGTACTACTCGT
>CALGLV010000050.1 GCA_937958985.1 uncultured Aquimarina sp. | reverse complement strand
TTCAGCATTCAGCATTCAGCATTCAGCATTCAGCATTCAGCATTCAGCATTCAGCATTCAGCATTCAGCATTCAGCATTCAGCATTCAGCATTCAGCATTCAGCATTCAGCATTCAGCATTCAGCATTCAGCATTCTATTTAATCAATCCAATAGCTTTTAGTCTTTCGAATAAAAAGTCACCCGCCATTATATCTTCATGTGCTTTAGGGCTTTCTTTATCAATACAAACCTCTAAACAGTTAAGAGGCATATCGAGTCTAGGGTGCATAAAAAAAGGTATTGAGTAGCGGGGTTGGTGCCAACTTTCTTTTGGGGGATTTACAACTCTATGAATGGTTGATTTTAATTTGTTGTTAGTTAAGCGCTCTAGCATATCACCAACATTAATTACCAATTCATTTTCGTTTGGTATGGCATCAATCCAGTTGTTTTCTTTATTAAGTACTTGTAAACCTCCAGTGGAAGCTCCCATAAGCAGGGTAATTAAATTTATATCTCCGTGAGCGCCTGCTCTAATAGCATCTTCAGGCTCTTTAGTTATTGGGGGATAATGAATTGGGCGTAAAATGCTATTTCCGTAAGTACTCCATTGGTCAAAATAAGATTCTTCTAAACCTAAATACAGTGCGATGGCTCTAAGTAAATAGACACCCGTTTTTTCAAGCATTTTAAAAGCTTCCATACCAACTTTATTAAAGTTAGGGATTTCAGAAACTTCAATATTTGGATGGTAATTTTTGCTAAATTCAAAGTTGGTATTTGGTTCCTGGCCAAAATGCCAAAATTCTTTAAGATCTGCTTTACTGTGGCCTACAGCTTGTTCTTTTCCAAAAGAAGTGTAGCCACGCTGTCCGTGTAAATTGGCTACTTCGTATTTTTGCTTTGTCGATTTTGGTAAGTCAAAAAATGCTTTTACTTCCTTATAAAGCGCTAGAGTCAATTCCTCTGATAAAAAATGATTTTTAAGAGAGATAAAACCAATTTCTTCAAAAGCATTACCTAAATCAGTTACAAATTGTTGTTTTGTAGCGGGATCTTTAGAGGTAAAACGAGATAAATCTAAACTAGGTATTTTATTCATTGAAACTAATTTGATGTAATTAAATGTGTTGCTAGATTGAAATTATTATCGAGTTCAGCTTATCGTAAAACTACTTTTTCAATTAAATTTTGCTTAAGTTCCAAATTAAGATTGTCTTTAATTTTTGAAACGCCGTAGCTTAATTCGTTTCTTAAAACGGGCGATGTGAGTTTAATAAAAAGGGTGCCGTTTCGAAGTAGCATACCTTCAGTATATTTAACAATTGCAGGCCCCATTACTGCTGCCCAGCAGTTTTCAACATCTACTTGGTTTATTCCTTTTTGTAATTTGTTTTTAGATACAAAATCTTTAAGGACATCACCTATGCTTTGTTGGTCGTTATGGCGTTTGTTTTTTTTCATTTTACAGTAATAGGAGTAAAGGGCTTATAAATATACAAAACACCTTCGTCGTTTTTTGTAATAAATTTATTTGGAGTAGCCTCAATTAATGTTTCAGACCATTTGTTGTTGGCAACTTCGTAGTTTATAAGGTAGGTGTTTTTTTTATGGGTGATCTGAAAGTGTTGCTTAATGTTGTTGCCCTCATAGGTGCCTGTAAAATTGGGTTGAAGTTTGGTTTTGTATCCCGAACTATCAGATTTAATTTTCACTAAGTCAATAAAGCTACTAAATTTATATTCTTTCTTTTCACCATTAGGAGCGATTGCTTTTTCAATTTCCCAGAAACCATTAAGAGATTGTAGGTTAATTTCTTTGGAAGTTTCACAACTTAATAAACATAAAATAATGCTTATAGTAAATAGCGCTTTCTTCATGTTAGGTAAGTTTAAAAATTTTGTATGATTTTGATATCTTTTTAACTACTTTTTCGGTGCGTTCCGTATGCGTATCACTCACAAATATTTGTCCAAAGCTTGCATCGTCGACCAATTTAATAAGTTGCTCTACGCGAGATTCGTCAAGTTTGTCAAAAATATCATCTAATAAAACAATAGGAGCAGATTCGTTTTGCATTAAAATGAAATCAAATTGCGCGAGTTTTAATGCTATTAAGAATGATTTTTGTTGCCCTTGGCTTCCAAATTTTTTAATAGCGTAATCCGATATGCTAAATTCTAAATCATCTTTATGAATTCCTACACTAGTATATTGCAAAACACGGTCTTTAGCTAGAGTTTCGTTTAGTAATTGTGAAATGGATTGTTGGTGTATTTTAGATTGATAAACCAGGTCTACGGTTTCCGAATGGTTGGCAATATGGCCGTATCTTTTTTTGAATATAGGAGCAAATTTTTCGATAAACTCACTGCGAATAGCATAGATTTTAGAACCAAAATTATTTAGCTGTGTATCGTAAATACTTAAATTTTCGTGGTCAAAAGTATGGTTAAGCGCAAAGTATTTAAGTAATGCATTACGTTGGGCTAATGTTTTGTTGTATTTAATAAGTAGCTGTAAATATTCTGGGTTGGTTTGCGAAAGCACTCCATCCATAAATTTTCTACGTGTAGCGCTTCCTTCGATTATTAAATTATTGTCGGCAGGAGAAATAATTACCAAAGGTAAAAAGCCTATATGTTCACTTATCTTTTCGTAATTTTTTCCGTTACGCTTTATTATTTTTTTTTGTCCTTTTTTGGCACTTACAACTACTTTTTCGTCCCGGTCTAGTTTGTTGTACAGGCCTTCAATCATGAAAAACTCAGCTCCGTGATTTATGTTTTGGCTAGTAATAGGATTAAAGTAACTTTTTCCAAACGAAAGGTGGTATATAGCATCTAAAACATTGGTTTTACCCACTCCATTTTTACCAACAAAACAGTTGATTTTTGGATCGAATTCTAAGTGTTTTGAAGTAATGTTTTTGTAGTTGACTACGGAAAGAGACTTCAGCTTCATTTTAGAGGGTTAAAGTTATCAAAGATACATTTTCTGTAACGTTAAAACCTTAAAATAAATTTGAAAATAGCAGTACCTTTGTTTAAAAATTAAGGATGAAGTATTTTTTATATATTTTAATGGCACTGTCGGTTTTAACATTAATATTTAATGTTACTTATTTAGATTTTAATAATTTATTTGCGGGAGATAGTCAAATCGCAATCATTGGTATTTTAGCTTCTGCCTGTGTGTTGGTAATTATTTTAATTCTGTTAACTTCAAAGGCAATTGAGCAGAAATACAAAGAGTCTCGTAGAGGTTAATCTTTATTGTTTTCTAAGGATATTATTTTTTCAATAATCTCATCTTGACTACTTAGTATTTTGACTTTTAAATTTTCAGAAAATAATTGATTAGCCATTTCTGCTTTAATGTTTTCTTTAATAAAAGTGTTGTTTTTAGAATTGCTGAATTGGAGTCCAACTTCAATAGCATATTTTTTGAAATTTTCAAATGTTTGGTTGCTAATAGTAAGGTCGATAAGTTGCTCTTTGCTTAGGCTATTGTAGAATTTTCGGTTAGTATCGAGTTCAGAAAACACAAAACGACTTAGCATTCCTGAATATAAAGTGTAATCTAAAAGCTCTAAATTGCGCTCCGTTTCTTTGGATACGTAAATATCAGGAATAATACCACCACCGCCATATACGATTCTTCCTTCAGGAGTTTTAAAAGCAAGGCTGTCATTAATTTTTAACTTAGTGGAATCTTGTAATTCTCCACTTTCGTAACGTTCTAAATATTCGTTATAGTAGGCTTTGGTTCCCTTGTTATAGGGGCGTTGAATAGACCTGCCTGTAGGGGTGAAATAACGAGATACAGTGAGTCTAATTTTACTTCCATCTCCAAGGCTTTTTTCTTGCTGTACTAATCCTTTTCCAAACGATCTTCTGCCAATAATAATTCCTTTGTCGTTGTCCTGAAGCGCTCCTGCTAATATTTCACTAGCTGAAGCAGAATTTTCATCAATAATAACATAAATAGTACCTTTTTCAAAGTCACCTTTTGCAGACGCAATTGATTTTCTAATATTGTTTTCTCTGTCTTTAGTAAACATAATGAGTTTTTGGTCTTCTAAAAACTCATCGGCAATTTTTAAGCAGGGAGCAACGTAACCACCGCCATTTTCTCTTAAATCTAAGACTAAGGTTTCCATACCTTTTTCTGTTAAGCTAGTTAGCGCCTTTTTAAATTCATTAAAACTTGTTTCTGCAAAACGTTCTAATTTTATATAACCAATTTTTTCATTTAATAAAAAAGAGGCTTTAACACTAGTAATCGGAACTTTTTCTCTTTTTATGTTGTAATTGGAAATGCCTTTTTCAGGGCGTAGCACCTTTAGCTTTACAGTGCTACCAATAGTGCCTCTAAGTTTTTTTTGAATGTTTTGAGTAGAACTAAATTTTTTGCCGTAGAGTGTATCTAAATTTGCAAGCAAAATACGATCTCCCGATATAATCCCTGCCTTATCGCTAGGGCCGTTTCTTATGGTGCTTATTACTGAAAGGGTGTCATTAGAAACGTAATATCGAATACCAATACCAATAAATTCTCCTTGCATACGTTCTGCTATGGCCTGCGCATTTTCAGAGGGGATAAAAGTTGAGTGTGGATCGAGCTTGTTTAAAATTTCTTTTACGGTGTTGTTAACTAAGCTATCGGTGTCGATTTCATTAACATAGTCGTCTTCAATAAAATCAATTAAGCGACTTAATTTTTCTTTGTTTTTATTTTCAGAAAAACCAATTTGCCCCGATGCGCGCGTAAGTCGGTTACCTATTCCAAAACCTATGGTTAGACCAATCATTAAAAATAAGATGTATCGAGTTACAAGCATTTAATTTGCAGAGATTTCTTGAATGTTATCGATAGTTACCCCAGCTTTTTCTAGAAATTTTAACCCTGAATCATCTTTGTAGCCTATTTGATAAACTACACGTTTTATGCCTGCTTGGTAAATAAGTTTACTACATTCTTTACAGGGGGAAAGGGTGATATACAAGGTAGCGTCTTTGCAGGATTGTGTGGATCCGGCTACTTTTAAAATAGCATTAGCTTCAGCATGCAGTACGTACCATTTAGTGTACCCTTCCTCGTTTTCACAAGGGTTTTCAAAACCAGTAGGAGTTCCATTATATCCGTCGGATATAATCATGCGGTCTTTTACAATTACGGCACCAACTTGTTTTCGGTTACAATGCGATAGTTTGCCCCATTCTTGAGCTATTCGCAAATACGCTTTGTCAAATTTGAGTTGCTTTTGTTTTGGCATAGTACAAAACTAATACATTAAGATAGTTTTGCAATTTTTTTGAAGTAATTAATTGATGTATATATATCCTGCTTGAGATTTTTCACCACCACCAGTTGTTGCTATTAATAAAGTGTAATAATAAGTGCCGCTTGGTAGTCTTTGGTCGCTGCTAAAAGTTGCTCTGCCATCAGAGATTCCTCTGAATACACGAGTAGGGTTGGGGGTTACTTCTTGTAAATCGCCGTCATAACCAACTGCTGAAAAAACTTCAACTCCCCAACGATTGTAAATATGAACCTCGTTATCTCTGTTTTCGGGATTGTTAATGCCTTCAATTGCAAAATAACCATTTACAGCGTCACCATTATTGGAAATACCATTTCGAACACATAATTTAGTTCCCTTAGACCCATCGCCACCAATAGCAAAAATAGGGATGCTTAAAAGGAGTAGTAAAGAAAGTGTTGCGGTAGTTTTGTTAAGTAAGTGTGACATGGTTAGCTTTTGTTTGAAACAAATTAAAGCTAAAACAAAAGAAATAGCAAGTTGAAAAAGCTAAATTATATAGTTTTTTTAAACGATTAACTTTTGATAAAAGCGGCTGTTAGTAAACGGTTTTTTTTAGTTATTGAATTAATAAAAAAATAGTGTATATTTGTGCCACTTGAAAATGAAAATACATTGAGGGGACGTAAAGTCCCCTCTTTTTATACTGAGATATGTTAAAAAACAAAGTAGAAGCACTGATTCAAGAAGCTTTAGAGGCCGATGAAAATTTGTTTTTAATTAATTTTGAAATTAAACCATCCAATACTATTGAAGTAATAATAGATGGTGATAATGGTGTTAGTGTAGAAGATTGTATTGCAATGAGTAGAGCTATTGAGCACAACTTGGATCGAGATGAAGAAGATTTTGCATTACAAGTAATGTCTGCAGGTGTTACCGAAGGGTTGGTTCATAAGCGACAATATGCTAAGAATATAGGGAGAACAATTGCTGTTGAAACGGCTAATGATAAAATAGAAGGAGAACTTACAGCAACAACGGATTCTGAGTTTACACTTCAGTGGCAAGCACGAGAGCCAAAGCCAGTAGGTAAAGGAAAAGTGACTGTTGCTAAAAAGCAAGAAATTGCTTACGGAGAGGTAGTAAGAGCGAATGTGGTTGTGAAATTTAATTAAAAATCAAGTATGGAAAACATTGCACTAATAGACTCGTTTTCGGAGTTTAAGGACGATAAATCAATCGACCGTGTAACGTTAATGTCAATATTAGAGGAGACTTTTAGAAGTGCCCTCAAGAAAAAATATGGATCAGACGATAACTTTGATATTATCGTGAACCCTGATAAAGGGGATTTGGAGATTTGGAGAAACCGAGTTATTGTTGATGATGGTGAGGTTGAGGATGAAAATCAAGAGGTTACTATAACTGAAGCACGTAAGATTGAAACCGATTTCGAAGTTGGTGAAGACCTTTCTGAAGAAGTAAAGTTGATGCATTTAGGGCGAAGAGCTATTTTAGCTTTACGTCAAAATTTGATTGCAAAAATTCACGAGCACGATAATACAAACCTTTATAAGCAGTTTAAAGAGCTAGAAGGTGAGGTTTATACAGCAGAAGTTCACCATATTCGTCATAAAGCAGTAATTTTGCTTGATGATGACGGGAATGAAGTAATTTTGCCAAAAGAAAAACAAATTTCTTCTGACTTTTTTAGAAAAGGAGAAAATGTACGCGGTATTATTGAAACGGTTGAGTTAAGAGGGAACAAACCAGCTATTATTATGTCAAGGACTTCTCCTTTGTTTTTAGAGAAGTTATTTGAGCAAGAAATACCTGAGGTTTTCGACGGATTAATTAACGTTAAAAACGTAGTTCGTGTTCCAGGTGAAAAAGCAAAAGTAGCCGTAGATTCTTACGATGATCGTATCGATCCTGTAGGAGCTTGTGTAGGGGTTAAAGGTTCTCGTATTCACGGTATTGTTCGTGAATTAGGAAATGAAAATATTGATGTTATTAATTATACCAATAACATTCAATTATACATTACTAGAGCATTAAGTCCGGCAAAAGTAACTTCGGTTAAATTAAACGAAGAGACTAAAAGAGCAGAAGTAATGATGAAGCCAGAAGAGGTTTCTCGTGCTATTGGTCGTGGAGGTCACAATATACGTTTAGCAGGTCAATTGACAGGCTATGAGATTGATGTGTTTAGAGAAGGTGTTGAAGAGGATGTTGAATTAACAGAATTTTCGGACGAGATTGATGCATGGATTATATCTGAATTTGCAAAAATAGGTTTAGATACAGCAAAAAGTGTGTTAGAGCAAGAAGTTAGTGATCTTGTAAAACGCACAGATTTAGAAGAAGAAACTGTGATTGAAGTAGTGAATATTTTGAAGTCTGAATTTGACGACTAAGATTTAAGATTACTACAGATATCGCAAAGCATACAAATTAAAGAGTTTTAGATTAGCAGGGCATTTATGGCTGGAAACAACGACAAGAGATTAAATAAGGTCTTAAGAGAATTCAACATCTCGCTGGATAGGGCGGTGGAATATTTAAACTCAAAAGGGCACGAGATTGAGGCGAGACCTACTACAAAGATTTCTGGTGAATTATATCAGTTACTTACTGATGAATTTCAAACAGATAAATCTAAGAAAGTAGCTTCTAAGGAAGTCGGTGAAGAAAACCGAAAAGAAAAAGAAGCAATTCGCCAGCAAATTGAGACTGAGCAAGAGGAAAAAAGAAGAGTTTCAAAAGAACGCAATGTTGTAAAAGCACGTGCTACTCTTAACGGACCGAAGCAAGTTGGAAAAATTGACTTGGATAAATCTAAAGCCCAGCCTAAACAAGAAGCTAAGCCCGAAGCTATTGAAAAAGAAGCACCTAAAGAAGAGGAATCCAAGGTAGAAGAACCTAAAAAGGAGGAGGCTAAAAAGGAAGCTCGTATTGCTAAAAAGGAGGAAGTAGTTGTTGAGAAACCTACTGAGCCTGAGGTGTTTTCAAATAGACCAAAAAAACAGTCTATTAAAATTACCGGTAAAGCAAATATCAGTACACCTAAAGTGGTAACTCCGGCTAAGCCAGAAGAGCCAGTCAAAGAAATTGCTAAAGTAGAAGAAGTTGTTGCTCCAAAAGCAGAAATGTCTACTACTGAAACAGCTGATGGTAAGGTAGAAAGTGAAAAGGTTACTACTCAATATCAAAAATTAAAAGGTCCAAATTTGACAGGTCAAAAAATTGACTTGACCAAGTTTAAAAAACCTGAGAAAAAGAAAGACGATAAAGCTGCTGATAAGCGCAAGCGTAAACGTATCAGTAAACCAGGAGCACCGAATTCTAATAATAGAAATGCAAAAGGTCCTGGCGCAGGAAACAATCGTACTGGAGGTAAATTCCAACCAAGAGGAAAAAGAACTCCTATTGTTAAAGAAGAGCCTACGGATGAAGAAATCCAAAAGCAAGTAAGGGAAACTCTTGAAAAACTTCAAGGAAAATCCAATAAAGGTAAAAAAGGAGCTAAATATCGTAGAGATAAAAGAGATCAACACCGTCAACAATCAGAAGTTGATGCAGCAATACAAGAAGCAGAAAGCAAAGTAATTAAAGTAACTGAATTTGTTACGGTTAGTGAAGTTGCAACGATGATGGATGTTGGAGTTACACAAGTGATTTCGGCTTGTATGTCTTTAGGAATGATGGTTACTATGAATCAGCGTTTAGATGCTGAGACGTTAACTATTGTTGCGGAAGAGTTTGGTTACTCTGTTGATTTTGTAACAGCAGACCTTGAACAAGCTATTGAAGAAATTATTGACGCTCCTGAAGATTTAACGGAAAGAGCGCCGATAGTAACTGTAATGGGTCATGTTGATCATGGTAAAACATCTTTATTAGATTATATCCGTAAAGAAAATGTTATTGCAGGTGAAAGTGGTGGTATTACACAACATATCGGAGCCTACGGTGTTAAGTTAGAAAGTGGTCAAAAAATAGCTTTCTTAGATACACCAGGTCACGAAGCATTTACAGCAATGAGAGCGCGTGGTGCACAAGTTACCGATATCGCTATAATTGTAATTGCAGCTGATGATGATATTATGCCGCAAACCAAAGAAGCAATCAGCCACGCACAAGCAGCTGGAGTGCCTATTATATTTGCAATAAACAAAGTGGATAAACCTACAGCAAATCCAGATAATATTAAAACTAAGCTTGCTGCCATGAATTTATTGGTAGAAGATTGGGGAGGTACTATTCAATCGCACGATATTTCTGCTAAAACAGGATTAGGTGTTAATGAATTATTGGAAAAAGTTTTACTTGAAGCAGAAGTTCTTGAGCTTAAAGCAAATGCAGATAGAGCTGCAACAGGTACAGTGGTAGAAGCTTTCCTTGATAAAGGAAGAGGTTACGTATCTACAGTACTAGTTCAAACAGGAACACTAAGGGTAGGAGATTTCTTACTTGCTGGTAAAAACAGTGGTAAAGTTAAGGCTATGCAAGACGAACGCGGTAACCGTGTTAAAGAAGCAGGACCTTCAACACCAGTATCAGTATTAGGTTTGGATGGCGCACCACAAGCAGGTGACAAATTTAATGTAATGGAGGATGAACGCGAAGCTAAAGATATAGCTTCAAAACGTTCTCAATTACATAGAGAACAATCGGTGCGTACTCAACGTCATATCACATTAGATGAAATTGGTCGTCGTATAGCATTAGGAGACTTTAAAGAATTGAATATTATTCTTAAAGGAGATGTTGATGGTTCGGTTGAAGCATTAACAGATTCATTCCAGAAGCTATCGACTGATGAAATACATGTAAATATCATTCACAAAGCAGTTGGTGCGATAACCGAAAGTGATGTGTTATTAGCGTCGGCTTCTGATGCAATTATAATTGGATTTAATGTTAGACCAGCAGGTAATGCTAGGATGGTTGCTGATAAGGAAGAAATTGATATCAGAATGTATTCAATCATTTATGATGCAATTAATGACTTGAAAGATGCTATGGAAGGAATGCTTTCTCCAGTGATGAAGGAAGAGATTACTGGGACAGCAGAAATTCGTCAAACGTTCAAAATTTCTAAAGTCGGAACTATTGCAGGTTGTATGGTGCTTACAGGAAAAATATTTAGAAACTCTCAAATCCGCTTAATTCGTGAAAGTGTAGTAATTTACACTGGTGAGCTTTCGGCTTTAAAACGTTTCAAAGACGATGTTAAAGAAGTTGCTAAAGGTTATGATTGTGGTATGCAAGTGAAAAACTACAATGATATTAAAGAAGGTGATGTAATTGAAGCTTTCGAACAAGTAGCAGTGAAGAAAAAACTTAAATAATAGTTTTATAATTTATAAAAAAGACTGTCAAACGACAGTCTTTTTTTTGTTAATAAAGGTAGTATCCAAAAAACTGTGTAAACAGAAATTAGGCGGGGTTTTAAAACCCCGCCTAATTTTTTTATTAATTTTATAACACACAGTTTTATTATGGATGATTTAAAAAATCAATTTTTACAAAGTGGTCTATTAAAAG
>CALGLV010000049.1 GCA_937958985.1 uncultured Aquimarina sp. | reverse complement strand
ACCATTTCAATTCGAGCATTTTATCATTTTCATCAAGTAACTTTATTTGCTTTCATTTACCTTTATTGCACATCTTCTTCTCATCCATTTCTCATTTTTATATTACTTTTTCCTTTCAACAATATCTTCAATACTGCGAATTATCTATAAAAATAGAAAACTGAAAGCAATTCACAACATAAAGGCACGTGCTTTAGCGAATAAACAACTGCGAATTATCTATAAAAATAGAAAACTGAAAGCAATTCACAACCCGGAAACAAATACTAACGACATTGAATTTACTGCGAATTATCTATAAAAATAGAAAACTGAAAGCAATTCACAACAGAAAAGAAGGTAAAACTTCAACGGCTGAAACTGCGAATTATCTATAAAAATAGAAAACTGAAAGCAATTCACAACAAGTTCTTGCATCGTTACATTTTCATCAAGACTGCGAATTATCTATAAAAATAGAAAACTGAAAGCAATTCACAACAGGGGTTAAGGGTGCTGATGCTCAGAAAAACTGCGAATTATCTATAAAAATAGAAAACTGAAAGCAATTCACAACTTAATTGTACAGGTGCTACCGCCCTAGTGAACTGCGAATTATCTATAAAAATAGAAAACTGAAAGCAATTCACAACCAAAAACTACTTTTAATTATGCTTGGTTGCACTGCGAATTATCTATAAAAATAGAAAACTGAAAGCAATTCACAACACATAAGCACCCGAAACAATATCTTCAATACTGCGAATTATCTATAAAAATAGAAAACTGAAAGCAATTCACAACTGAAACTACTATAAATATAGATGCAAATGGACTGCGAATTATCTATAAAAATAGAAAACTGAAAGCAATTCACAACCTGCCTTGATTACTTTACAAATATAATTAACTGCGAATTATCTATAAAAATAGAAAACTGAAAGCAATTCACAACGGTGTGTGTGAGTATGTGCGCGATGGTAAAACTGCGAATTATCTATAAAAATAGAAAACTGAAAGCAATTCACAACGTATTGGCTTGCGAAAGAAGAGGTTTTAGCACTGCGAATTATCTATAAAAATAGAAAACTGAAAGCAATTTAATACTAACTACTTTGTTCTACTGTTTTAATAGCTCAATTTTTTTCATCACCTCTTCAGCTTCGTAAGTTTTTTGGTCGCTTAATTTTCGGTTACTGGTAGAAAGTGTGTGCGCTTCCTTAGTCAATTTTTGATATTGCTCGTACAATTTATCTTCTTCTGATTTTTTTTAAATAATCCAAACATCCTTATAGTTTTTAAGTGAATTCAACTTATATAAAGATAGTGTTGTTTAATTATTTTGGTAGATGTATTAACAAAAATAGATGTTAATTTTTGGAAATTCTTATAATTAAAAGAAGTGGGTGTATTGAAATATTAGGGAGTATTGGCGTGCTAATTATAAATACACTCTTTTAGTGAATAGTGGTATTCATTATAAGTTTTAAAAAAGCTTTTTAAGAGTAATGAAATTAGCAATAATGTTAAAAAAAAATGAACTAACAGATAGAGTAGAACACTAAAAACTACGTTTTATAGGTCCTGTGAGGTCGTCAATATCATCTTTTATTTCTTTAACGGTATCTTTAATATTAGAGGTTAAGTCATTATTAGTAAGATCTAAATCGTGACCACTTTGTGTAATTTCACGCTTAATATCGTTAGTCGCGTCTTTTACTTGTCGCATACCTTTACCTAATCCTCTAGCAATTTCAGGAATTTTATCAGCACCAAATATCATTACTAATATAAATCCTATAAAGGCTATTTCAGCTCCGCTAATAAACAATGGTAACATCATGCGGTAAAGATACATTAAAAGAGTATAATTTTTAAAATGTAGCTCCAAAAAATAATTGTGTTTCTACGCGATTTTGGTTGAATGGATCGGTGATTTTCCAAGAATTACGTAGTCCAAATGTAAGGGGTAGTACGTTTAAAAAAGTATTGTCAAACAACAGTTCAAAACCTAAAGAACTCGCTTCGGTAGTGGTGTTGTTAAAGTTTACTTTGGCTTCCGAGTAATCGTAAAATAAATTGGCTTTTATACGTTTAAAATAGGTAATGCCTCCAAATCCCCAGTCGGGGTAGGCTAGTGGTAATCTATAATTTGCCGAAAAACGGATTGCTTCGTCACTAATTAAAGAAGGAAAACCACGTGCGTATTGAAAACGATCAATAAATTGATAACGATTTGTTAAGTTTTCTTTTTGATATTCCCCTTCGATATTAAAAGAATGGTTCCTTAAAACTCCAGGGAAATTGAAGGATGCTAAGGCCCTAAAGTTTGCTGCTGTTTGGTCTTCCAAGCTACGTTGAAACGAAACATCTAATGTTTGGCTCCAGCGTGGAGCTAGGTTTTGCAAGGCAGCTCTTCTGGAGTTGGAAACAAATAAACGACTAGAGATATTTCCGAAATTAAAATTACCGCCAAATCTTGAATTTGAAATAAACCGATGTTGGTAGAATAGGGAAGGGTTTAATGAGGTTCTGTAATTTCCGCGAATCCAATTTAGTGGTGTAGTAACTCCAACAGCAGCAATTTGCTCGTCGAAATTAGTAATTACAGGTATTATATCTCCTTGAGTTGTACTACCTAGCTGTTCGGCCGACCTGGACTGTGAAGTTGCTGAAAGGGAAAAAACAGGAAAATACTTTCCGTAAAATACACTGCCACTGTATGTGGTTACATTTTCATTAAAATTATAGCCTGCATTTAAAGTAGCACTAAAGTCGGATAAAATATTATCGAACTGAATAGCCGCTGAGGTAGCGCTTGCATTTGTAGCCAAAGACCAACTGTGAAGTTTGGTTCCTCTTAAAAAACCTTTATAGTTTTGTACGGCGTATTTTTTGTTTGGAATACTATCTAAAACCGCGTTTTCTTCAGCGTTTAAACTAATTTGGTAACGATGCATTTTTGTAGCAGGTATGGGTGTAATTGTTTTGTTTAAAGCGTTCGATAGCTTTAATGTACTAAGGTGATTCCCTTTACTCGTAAGCTCACTCATTAGTAGGTGATTCCCGTTTGGAGAAATATCGGGAGTATAGGCACCAACTTTTACAGCGGTGAGTTGCTCAATTTTTTGAGTACCATTTAAAGCAACTTTGTAAATATTATCAATACCCGAATGCCCAGCGTTAAAGTAAACAGCATCGTTTCCTATATTGTAATTTCCAATGGTATTTATAGTCCATTTTGTAAGCTGACTTGTTTTTTTATAGGCTACGTTATATTTAAAAAAGGCTATTTTAGAATCTTTTTTTAGTAAATAAACAATGGCTTTATCATCGGTAGTCCATTTAGGGAAAGAGGGATAAGCATTTTTAGGAATGTCGATTTTAGAAGTAACGGCCCCGTCAGTACTATTGAGAATTAAAAGGCTATTATTTAAATCTTCGGTAGTTTCAACTACAACTAATTGTAATCCACTTTTAGACAAATGAGGCGAAAAGTATTTTCCTTTTTGGCTCATTGTTTTTTTTTCTCCGGTATTAAAATCATACATCTTTATTACCGTATAATTTCTATTCGCCCACCGGATATCTGCTTTAAATTCGGTCCATGCAATTTTATTATTATTTTCGGAAATAAAACCTTCGGGTTCTATACCAATTTCGGTAAGTGTAGTTTCGGTATTGTTTTTTAGATGTACCAAATGCGATGTTCTCTTAAAACTAGATTTTACAGCAACAATACTTCCGTCGTTTAAATAATGAGCGTTTCGGTAATTGGTTACGGTGCGTTTAACGGGTTTGCTAATTTGGGTAGTTGGTGTTAACTGCAGTGTGTCCAATTCTGCCAACCAAAATTCTTTTAACTGTTGGTACGATTTTTTATACAACTGCGGAGCTCTATAATTAGTATGGCGTTTTAATGCGCCCGAAAAAGGATATATAATACTTCTGTAACTACCCGCATCGGCAACGATATCGGCCCATATATTGTGATTGTAATGGTTTCGGGTATAATTTATAATAGTGTATCCTAAGGGGTATTGGTCGGGAACAATATCTTTAAGACTTCGATTTCGAGCTTTCATATAACTATACTCCTTATTGTCTAAAAACAGGGCACGTTGTTCGCTAAAAAAGCGAGGAGTGCGCCCCCTGCCGTTTTGTGTATAAATAGTTTCTGCTATAGTCGCATCACCTTCAAAATACCAATTAGGAAGACTTAAATTTAAAGCCAAACCCCAGCCTTGTTGTCCTTGTAAATAACTCATTAATTTAGTGAAGCCACGCTTGCCATTTAAAAATTGCTGAACGTGTCGGTATTCATGAATACTAAGAGCATCGAGCCAATTGGTGGTTCCTAAAAGGGTAGTATTTTGAAAAGGAGTTGCGAAAAATTCACTTCTAAAAGGAGCTAAGCCTACAAACCCGTTTGAAATTACTTGATTGGTTTGTAAAATAAGGTCTATTTTTTTTGAAGAGTCACCTATAGATTGCGAATACTTTTGCTGTATCAAACCAATCACATTAGCGATACGGTTGGCCTCATCTTCTTGACCTTCGGGAAAAATTACTTTTACATTTTCGGTATCGATGTTTTTCCATTTAATAATACTAGGATGTACTCCTGTAGCACTCTGTGCGTTAAGCTGTAAAATATGTGCTGAAAGCAGTAAAAAAAAGTAAATTTTTTTCATGTATAAAAGTATTCAAAAAATAGGTTGACGTGTCAATTACTTTAGTAGCTTTAATATAGAATAAATAACACAAATACTATGAATAAGATTTTAATTTTGGCGTTACCATTTTTGGTTTTTAGCTGTAAAGAAAGCCCTAAAGCGAAAGAAACTCCTGTAACGGAACCTGTAGTTGTAGAGGCTCAAAAAGGCAATTTGTTTACCAACACTATTGAAGATGCACACAAAGCACCACTGTTTTTAAAAAATGAAGCTGTTAGTTTTGATTTAGAGGTTTCTTTTGGAGGGAATACTATTTTAGATGCAAAATTAACGCAACTAACCGATGGATCTAAAATCTGCATAGTTAAAAAGGATGGCACAAAAATTATTTTTGACAATAAAGAAGTTTTTTTAACTCCAAAAGAAGCTGAAGATCCAATGGCTCGTTTTCATATTTTTACCTGGTCTTACTTTTTTAGCTTGCCTTATAAGCTGAATGATAAGGGAACTATTTGGAGTGAGGT
This sequence comes from uncultured Aquimarina sp., assembly GCA_937958985.1. Classification (GTDB taxonomy): domain Bacteria; phylum Bacteroidota; class Bacteroidia; order Flavobacteriales; family Flavobacteriaceae; genus Aquimarina. The sequence continues at coordinate 15,677 of CALGLV010000049.1, read as the reverse complement.
TGCTAATAAAAAATGGGGTGATGCTAAAGAATTATATACAACTTCAAAATTAACTTTTGAAAAAGGCACAGGTGATGCGCCCGACGATTGGTATGTGATTTATAAAAACCCAACTACGAATGTATTAGAAGGTGCGGCCTATATTGTAAGTTTTGGAAAAGATGTAGCTGAAGCTGAAAAAGAGCCACACGCTATAAAATATAATAATTTCATTAACTTAGACGGAGTTCCGTTTGCAACAAATTGGACTTTTCATATGTGGACAGACGCTGAAGGCTATGGAGCTCAAATAGGAGAAGTAAAGTTGAATAATATAAAATTCACAAAAAACTTAGCGACCTTATTTGAAAAAACAACAGCTGCTAAAATATTAGAAGCACCTAAAATGTAATATTTTTTAAACGGTTATTATCGTTTAAAAAAAGGATGTTTTTTGTTAAAAGCGATTACTTATACAAGCGGTATAAGTAATCGCTTTTTTTGTATATTTAGTAATACACTGAAATTAAATATACTATGAGCACATTATTTAAAAAACTAGGAGCAGAAAATCTTGATGAAATTGTTGTGTTAAATGAGCCTGAAGGTTTTTGCTCAGAATTAAATAAGTTACAAAATGTGGTTATTCGTGAATCGGTAATCAGAACTTCAGAAATAGATTTTGCTTTGATTTTTGTAACCGACCCAAAACAAATAGCAAATAGAATAGATACCGTTTATCCGAAATTGGTTGGAGATGCCGTTTTGTGGTTTGCATACCCTAAGGATGCTTCAAAGCGATCCATAGATATTACTAAAGATTGGAAAATTTTAGGCGATTATAACTTAAGAGAAATTGAAACCCTAGAAATTAACAGCGATTGGATAGGCATACATTTTAAAAAAACAGAATACTTAGGAGATTAAAAACCTGATTTATATTTTTAAATCAGACTTTTAGGTAATTGAAATTTAAAAGTACTCCCTTTATCTAAAATTGAAGAAACTGAAATGTCACCACCAAGTGTGGTGATTATTTTTTTTATGGTAGCTAAACCAATTCCTGTTCCTAAATTACCATACCTATCCTTTACTCCAAGAGTTTCAAATAAATCAAATATTCCATTTAAAAACTCAGGTTTCATTCCTATCCCATTATCGCTTATCGAAAAATCATAAGCTCTGTCTGTTTCCTTGGCATCAATAATTATAATTACTTCTTCTTTATTGTTGTATTTTATAGCATTAGTTATAAGGTTAATCAATATTTGAGTTAGTGCTGGTTTATTAGTAGAAATAACAAGATCATTCTCCGGAATGGTAATTTCTATAGCATCCTTATGACTGCACATTTTTTTTACTTCATAAACAATTTCAGAAAGTAAAAAACGGGAGTTTTTTTGTTTTGCAATATCATCACTCCTATAAAAATCGAGTAGCCCTTCAATATATTCGCTTAATGATAAAGAAGATTCTTTTAAAATATCTAAATATTCAATAGAGTCTTTTGAGAAATTATTTTTGTTTTCAGATTGCAATAATTCGGTAAGTAAAACAATATTAGCCAAAGGTGATTTTAAATCATGCGAAACTATTGCCGCGAACTTTTTTAAATTTTCGTTCCTGCTTTTTAATGTTTGTTGCGTTGCCTCTAATTTAAAATTTTGATAGCGTTGTTCGAATAAACTAATTACTTGTTTTGATAAAGCTAATAAAGCTTCTTTTTGGTCTTCCGATAAAGTACGAGGTTTAGAATCGAATACACATAAAGTACCTAATTTATATCCTTTAGAGTCTATTAAAGGAGCTCCTGCATAAAAAATAGCATTGTGTTCTGTAACTAAAGGATTGTCAAAAAACCGTTCATCTTTTCTAGAATCTTCAACAATTGTCAAAGGCTGGTCAGAGTTTATGGCATGTCCACAAAAAGAAATATCGCGAGGAGATTCTGCAAAAGGCACCCCGTAATGTGATTTTAAAAAATTTCGATCTTTATCGAGCAACGTAATTAATGAAATAGGAGTGCCGCAAATAAAAGCCATTAATTTTGTTATAGAATCATAGCTTTCTTCGGGAAGGGTATCTAAAAGTTTGTATTTTTCTACAGCAACTTGTCTTTGTATTTCATTTAAAGGGAATGTAGATGGTATCATAGATAGTTGTTTTTTAGACCTTATTGTTGCAGTACAACAGAAAGATTTTATGTAAGCATTTTTTAGAGCTATAAGTAAGTAGTTGGTCGCATTTTTTTTTATAATATGACAAAATCCATTATGAAAACTTAAAGCCTCGCTAAAGTTTAAACTTTAGCCTGTTTACAAAATAAACGAAACCTTTTCGTTTTTAAGTTGCCTGTTTATTCTTTAAAGTAATGTCGTAATAGAATTAAGTGATGGAAAAAAATGCTATTAAAATTAATTCTATAACCATAAAAGAAGTGGTTTAAGTTTTTAGAGATTAACAATTAGTTGGTACTGTTTTATAGGAATAAAAAGAAATGACAATTAGGTCAATATCTTATGTTAATTAAAGTATTGATAATTTTTAAACAATAGTATATTTACACCAAAATTTGAATTAGGCAGTTCAATATTACAATTAAACTAAAAATATTTCTTTTGAAATTAAAATTACACTATTTATCAGTTTTGCTTTTGTTTGCTTTTATAGGATTGCAAACAGCTAATGCACAAAGTGTAGAAAGCTTAAAAGAGTTTTTCACCTTTTACCCTAACCGTAAAGCGGTCAAAAAAGATTCTACTATATACCTGCAAAAATTTATAGCTGCGCCGGTAGTTACTTTTTCTCCTGAAACAAATTTTGCTTTTGGAACAGGGGCAAAATACTTGTTTAAATTTAATGGTAGTGGTGAAGAAACAAGAGTTTCGAATATGCCAATTACTATTCAATACACCTTAAATAATCAGTTTTTTGTGTTTTCGGGTTTCGAAATATTTACCAATCAAGAAAAATGGGTAATCGAAGGTAATTTATTATTTCAAAATTATCCACGATTATATTACGGAATAGGTCGAAAAACAAGAGATAGTGATGAAGAAGTTTATGAAAATAGTCAAATTCTATTCGAGCCAATTTTTTTAAAACAATTGCTTGTTAAGCATTTGTTTTTTGGAGCAGGAGTTAGGATTAACCATGTTTTTAAAACAGAATTTGAAGAAGGTGGTATTATAGATCAAAACCGACGAGACGGTTTTGACGGATCTACTTCGGTTGGAGCCGAAATAGCAGCTTTGTACGATAGCCGAAACAACCTACTAAATGCTCAAAGCGGTTGGTATGCCGAATTTACCCATGGGCAATATGGAAAAGTTTTAGGAGGTACCAATAAATTTAACTTAGCCCGTTTAGATGTTAGGCATTTTATAGAATTACCTAATAAGAGTAAAGACGTTTTAGCCTTTCAATTTGTAGGGCAAGCTTCTCGAGGAAACATACCTTTTTCTGAATTTTCTTTCTTTGGAAGCAGCGAAATTATGCGTGGCTACAGAGAAGGAAGGTTTGTAGATAGAGATTTACTAGCTACTCAGGTAGAATATCGAAAACAATTTGGAGAGTCCCGATTTGGTGCCGTAGCATTTTTAGGTACAGGTAGTGTGTATAATAATGTTAGTGACTTTCAATTTAAATCATTAAAACCAAACTACGGTGCTGGCCTACGATTTAAAATTGATAAATCGGAAAATTTAAACTTGCGTATTGACTGGGGAGTAGGTAATGGAACCAATGAATTTTATTTAGGAATTGCAGAAGCGTTCTAAAAATTTAATAAGAAAAACAGTTCTTATATATGAAGTTATTAAGCTTAAATGATGGGAATAAAATACCGATTGTAGGATTTGGGACTTATAAATGCAAGGAGCAAGAAGGTATTAATGCTGTAGCTAAAGCAATAGCTAATGGATATTCGCTAATTGATACAGCCGCGATTTATGATAATGAAGAGGCTGTTGGAAAAGGCATAAACGCTAGTGGAGTGCCAAGGGAAGAACTATTTGTAACTACAAAATTGTGGCGAGAAAATTTAGGTTACGAATCGGCTAAAGAAGAGTTTAATAAATCGTTAAAAAGACTCGGATTAGAATACATTGATTTATACTTAATTCATTGGCCAGCGAATGCTAAAAACTACAGCAATTGGCAAAAAGCGAATGCAGACAGTTGGCGCGCTATGGAAGAATTACAAGCTGAAGGTAAAATAAAATCGATAGGAGTAAGTAACTTTTTTCAAGAGCATTTAGAAGCTCTATTTCAAACCGCAAATGTAATTCCGTCCGTAAATCAAATAGAATTTCATCCGGGATATTGGCAGCCCGAATTAGTAAATTATTGTAAACAGCAAAATATAACAGTAGAGTCTTGGTCGCCTTTAGCAAGAGGAAAAGTTTTTGAAAATGAAATACTTCAAGAAATAGCAGAAAAACATAACAAATCAGTAGCTCAAATTTGTTTGAAGTGGATTACTCAACATCAAGTTATTGTTATTCCTAAATCAACAACAGCCCAAAGAATAAATGATAATATCAACTTGTTTGATTTTGAGTTAACAGCAACTGAAATGGAACGCATTAATGCGCTTCCGAAAATGGGCTTTAGTGGTGAATTACCCAATATTTGGCCCGACAGACTTTAAAAAACGTGTTCCTATTAATTAATAGAAAAATAACCGTTAGTGTAGTGTTTCGGTTTGCAAACCTATTTTAAGTTGATGTCTTTTTTTGGTGCGGGTATATCAATGAATCAAATTTATTATAAAAAATAAAAAGCCGCTCTGTAAAGAACGGCTTTTCCACAAAAAACTAAAGTAATTAATTACAATTACTCAACAATTAATTTATGCTGTGGTGTTGGGTTTAATGGGCAAAAATATAAGTAAGTACCTTTTTCAAGAGAAACTTCTTTAGAAGATTCTGTTTTACCTGTAGCAACAGGAGATTGTACGTAAGCTTCTTTAATATGGTTTTCAGGATTACTAGCGTCAGTACCTTCTTTAATTAATACAAAACCAACTTCATGATCAACTCCGTCGTTTTCAATATTGAAAACATAATTTCCTTCAGATAATTTTAATTCTTTAACTACGAAATCTCCATCAACTTGAGTTAAATTCACCGACTTTGCACTTTGTGCAAAAGTTGCTGCTGTAAAAGCTAAAAATAACGTGATTAAGCTTGCTAATTTTTTCATTTTAATTTTATTATAAAGTTAATATTACCCCCATTCAGTCGAGGCATTACAAACTTCATAACAGCAAGTTTTTCCCGACAGTATGTCAATTTTTCCCTTTGTTTGAAAAATGTTGTTTTCGGAATGTTAGGGGCGAAGTACCTACTTTGTTTTTAAAGAGTTTACTTAATTTAGAACCCTCAGTAAAGCCTAATTCAAAAGCTATTTCTTTTAAAGAATAGTCCGAGTACAATAGGAGTCTTTTAGTTTCTAAAACAATACGGTTGTGTATTATTTGTAAAGGTGCGGTGTTAAAATTACTAAAATTGTTAGAAAGTGTTTTGGCCGATTTAAATAACAAATCTGCATAAAAGGTTACTTGATGTTCTTTTCTAAAATGAATTTCCACCAACATATTATACTGTCGTAAAAGATCGGTTTTAGAATTTTCTGGGGTATCAGGTAAGGTGTTTTGTTTTTTTATAAGTCGCGTACTTCGAATGATGATGTTTTTTAGCAGTACACGTAACATTTCTCCTTGTACAAAATCTTCGTTTTCAAATTCGTCTAGCACTTCCGAATAGATATTGTCTAATTTTTTAATTTCCGTAGTATTTAGTGCTGCTGCAGGAATTTCTGTATTTGAGTAAAATAAAAGACCGGTACAATTAACTTCCTTGTCGTGGTCTTTAATACAGTAAAAATCGCTGTTAAACTGATATACTCTACAATCGCTTAACTGTTTTACCGCAAAATATTGCTCGGGAGTTAATGAAACAATGTGATTGGGTTTTAACGAATAAGGAGTGTTGTCAATAAGTAACTCTAAAGTGTTTTCCAAACTTTGTATAATCGTATACATTCCCAATGGTTTGGATAATGTATTTCCTTCAAGGAGGTTTTTGTTACCTATTTTAAATACTCCTTTTGTGTAAGGCTCTGTAAAATGCAAAATCATACAACGAAATTTATTTATAGTAAAGATTGATATTAAAATTGTAATTTTAGTAAGATTTAAAAATTCTTTTTATGGAGTGGCATTTTTATTTAATGGTTTTTATGTATGCTTTTGCAGGAATAGTTCATTTTATTAAACCTAGAATATATTTAAAAATTATGCCTAAATACATGCCTTATCCAAAAGCATTGGTTTTTTGGAGCGGTGTTGCGGAAATTATTTTAAGCTTAGGATTGTTGTTAAATGAGACTAGGACAATTAGCATTTACGGCGTTGTATTAATGCTTTTAGTGTTTTTGCCGGTGCATGTGTATATGATTAGAGAAGATCCCAAAAAAATAGGTGCTCCACGTTGGTTTTCGATAATGCGATTTCCAATGCAGTTTGGTTTAATTTGGTGGGCAGTATATTATTTGTAATAATTTAATGATGTCCTTATTTTTTGATGCTAATGAAAAAATTGATCTGAACTTGCCTAATGCTGAGGTGAGTTACTACCCTAATTTTTTAACCTTAGAAAAAGCAAATTATTTATTTAATACACTCTTAAAGGAAACAAATTGGCAGCAAGACGACATTAGTGTATTTGGCAAAACGTATCCTCAACCACGCCTAACACATTTGTTTGCCAATAATAAGAAGCCTTATTCGTATTCTAACATTACAATGTATCCTAGTGCTTTTCCTGAAGAGCTTGCTGTAACCAAAGCGCAAATAGAGGAGCTATTGAAGTTGAAATTTTCTACTTGTTTAGCTAATTTATACCGTACAGGGCAAGATAGTAATGGTTGGCATGCCGATAATGAAAAAGAATTAGGTGCAAACCCAATTATAGCTTCTTTAAGTTTAGGGGCATCACGTTGGTTTCATTTAAAACATAAAAGCGATAAATCGCTAAAAACAAAAATAGAATTAACACACGGTAGTTTATTAGTAATGGCGGGAGAAACTCAACACCATTGGTTACATCAAATTCCGAAAACTAAAAAACAACTTACAGAACGTGTTAATTTAACGTTTCGAATTATTCGTTAATTATATACAAAACTTAGAAGTTATAGTTCATGGCAACGTTAATAAAATTCCTCAAATCAGTATATTTGTTTTAAAACAAACACTTTGAGCAAAAAAGAATCTAAAAGAGAATTTAGCGAATTAGAGTTAGATCGAATTATAGAAATGGCTTGGGAGGATCGCACGCCTTTTGAAGCTATTGAATTTCAGTTTAAAGTAACGGAAAGAGAAGTAATCGATTTGATGCGATTACACATGAAGCCTTCTAGTTTTAAGCGTTGGCGAAAAAGAGTGCAAGGGAGAGCTACCAAGCATGCGTATTTACGAACCGATGGCGTAACTCGCTTTAAGTGTACGCGTCAGCGACAAATCACAGGAAATAAGATTTCAAAAAAACGATACTAGGCATGCATACACCCAAAATACTTTTTTCGGATATCGATGGCACGCTTTTAAATGAAGCAAGAGTGTTATCCGAAGCTACTATAGCGGAGTTCCAAAGAATAAAAGATACGGTACCTGTAATTTTAATTTCGGCCAGAATGCCCAAGGCTATGGTGCATTTACAAAAAATGGCCCAGCTAACACATTTTCCTATTATAGCTTATAATGGAGGGTTAATTTTAATTGATAAAGAGGTGGCTTTCACCTTAGAAATTAGTCCAGATATTATAGCGGCAATGATGACTTTTAATGCAGCACAAAAAGTTCATTTTAGTTTGTATAATAATGATGATTGGTATGTGCCACAAATGGATTATTGGGCCAGAAGAGAACAGAATAATACCAAAGTTAAACCTACCGTTTTATCGAATGAAGCTGTAATTGCTTCTTGGCGAAAAGAGGGGAAAGGAGCACATAAAATTATGTGTATGGGTAATGTAGATGATATTGATAACTTATCGGCATTTTTAGAAAAAAACTTTGGTAATCAATTGCATGTATACCGATCTAAAAGTACTTACATTGAAATTGCTCCTTCAGCAATTTCAAAAAAAACAGCCATAAATTTTATTCTTAAAAAATTATATCCATCCATTGCTATTAGTGATGCCGTGGCTTTTGGCGATAATTATAATGATGTTGAAATGTTGGATGCCGTAGGTTTTGGGGTGGCTGTAGCCAATGCCAAGCCAGAAGTTAAAGCAGTAGCCAATTACAACACCAGCGCAGGCGTTGCAGATGGTGTAGCGCAATTTATTAAAAAGCATATTTAATACATTTTATGAAGTACCTATACATTACATTAATACTTTTGGTAATAGGGTGTAAGCCTAAACAACAAATAGTAAGTGCCGCTAAAAAAAGCATTCAAAATAAAGTTTTAATTGACTTGGTTAATGTTGTAGATGATAAAGTTAAGGTGGAAATTAACCCAGCTTCAATTAAGTCAGAAACAACGGTTTTTTATATTCCTCGAATTATCCCTGGCACTTACAGTAGCGATAATTACGGTGAGTTTATTACGGATATTAAAGCACTAACTAAATCAGGGCAATTACTTCCAATTAAACGATTGGATAAAAATAGCTGGTCAATTTCCAAAGCTTTAGCCTTACATAAAGTAGTTTACTATGTAAATGATACTTTTGATAATGAAAATAACCATGATATTTTTTCGCCTTCGGGAACTAATATTTTAAAAGGGAAAAACTATTTACTAAATCTACATGGGTTTGTGGGTTATTTTAAAGAAACTAAAGAGCAGCCTTATGTATTGTCGGTAGTGCATACTAAAAAAGTAAGTAAGGCTACCTCGCAAGAAACTATATTAGGTATAAATCCTAAACTGAAAATAAATCAAAGTGATAATATTGATTCTTTTTATTACAACAGGTATGCCGATGTAGTAGATAATCCTATTTTATATGCAAACCAGGATATTGAAACCTTTAAGCTAGATGATATAGAGGTGTTGCTAAGTGTGTATTCTCCTAATAAAATACATACTGCAAAAAGCCTATTACCAGCGATGAAAAGAATGATGATTGCCCAAAAAGAATTTATGAGAACCATTAATTCTACTAAAAAGTATAGTATACTATTGTATTTATCGGAGTATAACGAAACCGATGCTTCAGGATTTGGTGCATTGGAACACAACAATTCAACGGTGGTAATTATGCCAGAGGCATACCCTCAAAAAGCGTTGGAAGAGCAATTAATTGATATTGTTGCGCACGAGTTTTTTCATATTATTACTCCCTTAACTGTGCACTCTAAAGAAATCCATAATTTTGATTATAACGATCCTAAAATGTCCGAGCACTTGTGGATGTATGAAGGGACTACAGAATATTTTGCGCAGTTATTTCAGGTAAAAGAAAAATTAATTTCTAAGGATGAATTTTTTAAACGAATAGTGCGTAAAATAGAAAGATCATATGCCTATGACGATGCGATGTCGTTTACAAAAATGAGTAAAAATATACTAGAGGAGCCTTATAAAGAAAGCTATGAAAATGTATATTATAAAGGCGCTTTAATTTCAATGTGTTTGGATATTTTGATTAGAACGGAAAGTAATGGAGAAAAAGGAATTCTAGATATAATGAAACAACTTTCAAACCGCTATGGAGCTAAGCGACCTTTTTTAGATGAAGAGTTAATATCCGTAATTACGGCATTTAGTTACCCTGTAATAGGTGATTTTTTAAGGAAACATGTAGTTAATGGAGAGCCTATAAATTACGCTGATTTCTTTCAGTATGTTGGTTTGGAGTATGGAGTTTCTACATTGGCTACCGATTATTTTATGGAGAATGAAGACACACCATACATTGGAGGCAATACAGAAGAAAATCACATTTACTTCGGAGACAATGTTTCAAAAAGTAGTTTCTTTAACGAACTTGAAATTCAAGAAGGTGATATTTTGGTAGCTGTAAACGGTCAAAAATACGATTTAAATAATGTGAGCTATCTTATTGAATTATCTAATAAATGGATTAAAGGTAGCCAGGTAGTTTTTTTAATTAATAGAAACGGAATAGAGTTTACCACAGAAACAACAATTAAAAACGGCCCAACAAGCTTACAAAAAACATTAATAGAAATACCTGAAGCGAGTCTTACCGCAACACAAATACAAACAAAAAACACTTGGCTTAACTAATTTATGAAATCAATTTTATTAAAAATAGCTGTTGTTACAGCTATCATTATAGGAGCAGTTAGTTGTTCAAAAACGACTGATACCACCAATTTTTCTGGAACAATTAAAGGCTTACGAAAAGGAACAGTTTATCTTAAAAAAGTAGAAGATACCAGTTTAGTGGTGGTTGACTCCGTATACTTGAATGGGGCAGATTCATTTAGTTTTGATGTTGCAATCTCAGAGCCAGATATTTATTATTTATACCTCGATAAAAAAGATGGTATTCAGTTTAATGATCTTGCTGAACTGTTTTTAGAACCTTCAGAAAATATTGTTGTTACAACTCAATTGGATCAGTTTACTAAAAAAATGGTAGTTAAAGGAAGTAAAAATCATACACGCCTTGAAGCTTATAAAAAAGTAAGCAGCAGGTTCAATTTAAAGCGTTTTGAGCTGATTAATGAAATGTCAAAACAAGTAGCAAGAAAGAACAGGGATTCTGCCAATACAATTAAGCAACAACTTCAAAAGCTGGTTAAAAACAAGTATTTGTATACGGTTAATTTTGCAATGAGCAACAAAGAGTATGAAGTAGCTCCGTACATTTTAACTAAAGAAATTAAAGATGCGCAAACTAAATATTTAGATACGGTATATAAAAGTTTAATACCTAAAGTAAAGACATCTAAATATGGTAAAAAATTAGAAAAATTGATTTTAGAGAGAGCGGGTAAGTAGCTTATGTAGATCGTTTTTTAAGTAATAGAAGATTCCTAAATAGTAGAAATAATTATTTCTGTTATTTAGGAATCTTTTTGGTTTAAAAAAAAAAGATTACCAATCGATTGGGAAATAATCTTTTAAAAATTTTCCAGACCAATGTTTTCCGGTGTTTATACCATCAATTAATGGATCCATTACCCTTGCAGCTCCATCTACAATATCTAACGGGGGTTGAAAATCGTGAACTTCTACTTTTTTCTTAGATAATTCAGCAGGGTCTTCGTCGGTTACCCAACCAGTATCTACCGCGTTCATATAAATTCCAGATTTTGCAAAAGTTGCCGAAGAGGTATGTGTAAGCATATTCAAGGCTGCTTTTGCCATATTAGTATGTGGGTGCCTGTCTTCCTTTTTAAATCTATGGAATTTACCTTCCATAGCAGATACATTAATAATATGTTTCTTACCGGTGTTTTCTTTCATCATAAGATTAGAAAGGCGGTTACACAACACAAAAGGCGCAACTGCATTTACTAATTGTACTTCTACCATTTCGGTAGTTTCAATTTCACCTAGCTTTAAGCGCCAGCTATTTGTTTTACGCAAATCTACTTGTTGTAAATCTGCATCTAATTTCCCTTCAGGAAAAACTTCATCTGCCTGTAATGAGTTATCAAAACTATAAGGGATTTGAGAAAGTGCTGCAGAGTTACGTAATCCTATACCAGGTTCGGGTCCGTGCCAAGTTACAGGAAGCACATTGTTGTTGCTTGTTTTTGAAGTACTCACACTCAAATCGGTTAGTTCTTGTAAGCAGTTAGTATGGTCATTTAATAAAGGTTGGGCTAATTTAGGAAGTTGGTTAATCGGTAGTTTTTCATTTTCCATTAAATGAAAATAAAAGCCAGAGGGTCTTCTTACTGTTTGTGCCGCATTGTTTATTAAAATATCAAGGCGATCGTATTTTTGTTCTATATAATTACAAAAAATCTCAACACTAGGAATATGCCTTAAATCGAGCCCGTGAATGTGCAAACGATCACTCCATTGGTTGTAATCTTCTTCTTTAGAAAATCGAATGGCAGAATCTGCAGGAAAACGAGTAGTAGCTACAACAGTTGCCCCAGAGCGTAATAACATTAATGTAATGTGATACCCTATTTTTAATCGAGAACCTGTAATTACAGCTACTTGATCGTTTAAATCTGTGGTTTGAAAGCGTTTGGCGTAATTTAAATCTCCGCACGATTTGCACATCGTATCGTAAAAATGATGCAATTTTGTATATACTGTTTTACATACATAGCAGTTTCTAGGAGATTCTAATTCTGGCGTATCTTCAGGAAGTGCAGCTGGGGCTAGTAACTTTGGAGCTGTAAATAAAGCCGCTTCTCGTGCAGATCGTATTCCAGTAGATTTTCTTGCATGCGTATCTTTGGCAATCATTTTACGTTTTGCCGCTTTTTTAGCATCTTTCCTTCTACGTTGAAATTCATCACGATGTGGCCTAGAAAGCATTCCAGAAGCTTTTAATAAAGCAGTTCTTTTTTCTTCTGAAAGTTCAAATAATTGATTAGTATCTGCAACCAAGCCTTCTAATATTGAAATGCACGTATCAACTTCTTCTTGAGAGATGATACGGGTATTTTTGGGTATGCTGTTTTCTTTGGACATATTGCTTTAATACTAATTTCGGCAAAGATAATTATATCTTTTTTGTCGCTGAATTATATAGCGCAATTAATAGTTCGTTTTAGGATTTATAAGGATATTCTAATTGTAGAAAAATTATACGCTAAATAGAAACGTCTGTTTTTTAAATTTGTAAAAGAAGGATAGATTGGTGTTCTTATTGTTTTTTGAATTTCGATTGCAGGATCATAAAACTGAAAACAAACATCTTGTAAATATAAAATTGCATTACATAGTATAGTAATAAATTACCTTTTTAAAACGACATATGTATTTGCCATTTGATCATGTAATGTTTGTTTTTTGTCAGTCCATATTGCCATAAAAAAACCGATATAAAGGATTAGTCCAGAAAGGATTTTACCTAAATTTCTTCCTAATGCTTGAAGAAACGTAATTCTTTCACCATGCATGTTTACAACTTTAATTTTTACAGCCATTTTTCCGGGTGTTCCTTGAAATTTCGAACATTCAAAAATTGATTGATACAGAATTCGAAGTAAAGGTATTCCGAGTAAATACACTAAAAACCCTCCCATTATGAAAGAGTCACTTAATTTAGAAATATCGAAATCCCAGCTTGTTAGCATTGGTATTAATGATTGAAGAAATAAGATAGTAACTAATAGAAGAATATTACCATCTACTAATAAAGCACCCCAGCGAGGACCAAACCCAGCCATTTTCATTTGCTGTGGATCGTTAAAGGTGTTTAAAGTTTCTTGATTTTTCATTTTTTTAGTGCTTATTATGGTGATTTATCGAGTTTGTTTAAAGGCCTTAAATCTTGAAGTGATAAATATAAACCCTTGTTAATGAATGCTATTTTAGAATCAACTATATCTTTATACTTTCAATAATACGGTACAGTTCCTTTTTTTCATCTTCATTAAGATATGAAATGATAAAAGAGAGGCTAAACCCATTTTTTATAGCTGAAATATAGTCTTGAGTAATTGTTTTGCCAATCACATCGACAGTAGACTCCATAACATCAAAAGGTAAATTGCCTATTTGTTTTTCGTAAATTTCTTTTTCGAAATTATATTTTATTTGAGCCTGCTCTAAAATATTTTTTGTGTGAAATAAGTAATCACTCCCTCTCTTAATTCCAGGGGTATCTTTTATGTTTTCAGCAACAATCATTAAAGAAGGATTGTGATTTACTGCAGCTCCCACTTCATATTTAAACATGGTTAGTAAGTATGCTGTATTTATTTTAGAAGCATCAATTAGTGCTTTCGTATTTTTGTTGTTATTAGCTACAAGTTTTGAACCTTTTTCAATGATGTTGTTTACTTGCTCTTTATTTTGAATTACCCAGTTAGGATTAATAGGAACTTCTAAGTCAAAATACTGATTTGTGTAAGTTCCGTTTTCAACTTTTCCATAATCAAAATTTTGAGGAAATTTATTTTGTGTATTAGAGCAGTTTATAAAAAATAAACAAGCAACTAAAATGTAACAGATTTTTTTCATTTTTTAACTTTGAATGTATGCGGTTAGTTTTATATATATATAACGCTAAATATAAGTAATTTAGGGTGTAATTGAGTAGTTTTTACTGCTTAACTACAGGTGAAGTTGTTGTATTGTGATTTTATTTTACTTTTTGAAGTACCAAATCAAATCATATTAAATATAAGAAGTTATTTGTTTATTGAAGCAGTTAAAAGAATTAAATAAAGGAGGTGATTATATTATTGGCTATGTAAGAAAACATTCAATTACTTCCAATAGGATTGAAGAAGTCAAAAGAGTAATTGCCGAATATTTTTTAATAAAAGAGTACGATGAAGTAAGTGGATAACTTCACCGTATTCTTAATTTATATTTTACTGAGCATCAAAAACAATAGGAACAGAATAAGCCATTTTAACTTTTTCGTTACCAGCTCGCGCAGGTTCCATAATAGGAAGTTTTTTGGCTACACGAATAGCTTCTTTCTCTAAGTCAAATATTTTTGCTTTACTGTTAGCTCGTATATTTGAAACCACACCATTTTGGTTTATTTCGAAGTATAGCATAATCCGTTGTCTGCCTTTTAACCCTAAATCATTTCCAATACGATTATTGTATTTTTTTAATATTAAACGGGTTACTTTTTTTTCAAAACATACTGCCCTTTCAGCATTTGTACTGTATTTATCACAGCCTGGGAAAACGGGTAAAAAGTCTACTGTTTTAGTAGAATAAAGAGTCTTCGTTTTGGTTTTTGAAACTCCTTTTTTTGTGTTAGTCGGAATTTTATCGACTGGTTTAGAGGTGTTCCCTTCGATCGATTTAGGTTGTTTGGTCACCTCAGGTTTTGTTTCAATGGTAGTCTCAATTTCGGGAGTATCATTTTTCACAATTTCAACCGGTACATCTAAGTTTGTTTGTTGTTTAATAGGTTTTGTTTCAGCAATAGGCTCTATATATACTTCAACACCACCATATATTTCATCAGGATCTTTACTGTTGTTTTCTGGGGTATATACTTTTTCGGCTATATTTTTACTAGGTTCAGAATAAATACTGACTTCATACATGAAATAAGAAAAACTTAGAACAGCAATAATTAATAATTGAATAGTAATTAAATTACTTTTTTTGGTGTTAGCTTCGTGTTTGCGTGTCATAATAATATGTTTTTAAAAATTATTATGAATATTTATCAATTAATAAGCCAAAAATAAGAAATAACGTTTTCGTGGTGTTTTATGTGTTTTTTTTAAGGTGAGTTTACGTTAAAATAAAGTCATTTGCTGAGTATTATCAAGCGTTGTAGGGACTTTGTGATTTAGCTGAAATTTCTGATTTATATTTTTAATAAAGTAAGCAGCTAATTTCACGGATTCAATTTCAATGTTTTGATGTATAAAAAAATTAACCTCATTTATACCCGCATGTTTCCAAAGTTGTAAACGTTCCACCCATTGGTCTATTCTTGTGTAGTCGCTAGTATGATTGGCACCAACAAAGCGAATAAAAGTTTTAGGAGTGGTTAAGCACATGTGTAGTAAATCTCTTCGACCGGCAGTATCTGTA
>CALGLV010000048.1 GCA_937958985.1 uncultured Aquimarina sp. | reverse complement strand
TACTAAGAAATGGACTCAGCCAATTCATAATTGGGGACTAATTCTTAACCAGTTCTTAACTATATTTGAAAAAAGGGTTCAACTTTAAAAAAGTTAAACCCCGTTGAATTTTTGTTTACACAAAATATTGGATACTGTCTTGCTATTAGTATTATTTATTTTTTCGAATTTTCTATAATTGCATCGGCCTGTTCTTGAGAATCCCACTCTAAAGTATTTCTATTTAAAGCACGGTACCAGCCTCCATCATCCCAAAGTACAGGAACCATTCCTCTAGAGCTAGCCTCTTTTACATAAATTTTAGAGTAATCAGCTCTTTGTTTTTTAGTAGTCGATTTACCTGTTTCAGGATTGTTATTAAGCATTGCCCATTCACCTAAAATTACAGGTCTATTGTTTTCGGTTATCCATTTTCTCTTAATATTGTCTAAATCAGCTGTCAATTCATTTAAGTCATTTTGACCATTCCAAGGACGTTTTGCATCGTGGCATACTTCAAAAGGAGTATAAGCATGAACTGTAATTATTATATTAGGGTCATTATTAGGTATAATCGCAGCATCCATGGCTGTATTATTTGTTTTACCTGCCCATGTCGAAATCATTAATTGTCTTTTTAAATTATTTCCTCCAGTAGATCTAATTGCATCAACACCTACTTTATGTAAATTATTAAGAACTTTAATAGTGTTAGCATTACCCGCTACCCATTCTTCATTATTCCCTTTCACCCTTGGTTCGTTAAGTATTTCAAAAATTAAATTTTCATTATAGTCCTTAAAAAAAGCAGCAATTTGTAACCAAGTATTTCTTAATCGTTCACTAGTTTCTTTTTCCTTACTAACTATAGGTTGAAAAACTTCAGTATCGTGATGTGTATCCAGTAAGACAAACATCTCATTTTCCATGGCATAATCAACAACCTTTTTAACTCTTTCCAAGTAAGCTAATTCAATTTGATACGGCGCACTATCTTGCTGATGTGTTCTCCAAGTTACAGGTATTCTTATAGTGTTAAATCCGGTTTCTTTAACTTTTTTAATCAATTGTCTTGTTGGTTCAGGATTTCCCCAAGTAGATTTGTCCTTAAACGGAACGTCAAAATAATTACCTAAATTCCAACCAGCATTCATTTTACCTACCAATTCATTAGGGTCACTATTGGTAATAATGCCAATCCCTTTACTGTTCGAGTTGGCAGATGCAGTAGCAAGTGTTAATCCATATTTAGACTCCAGTGCTTCAGTTATTGAAGTAACTTTGTCAGATGCATCGTTGCCAATAGTTGAATTATTAGTGCCTGGGCTTTTGCCACAGGAAATTAAAAGTAGGGAGGATGCTAACAGGTTAATAGTTAGCTTGTTTAGTTTTTTGTGTAGTATATACATTATGTTAATTTTTTACAATATAGCCAAATTATCAATTGTATTATTATAGTTTTAAATTACTTTTAAATAGCGATTTAGTTAAAGTATGTACACTTTTTTTACAAAAAAAACAGCTACCATATTTATATATAGTAGCTGATAATAAATAGGATTAGTATATTATTTTATCGAATTTTCAATAATAGCATCTGCTTGTTCTTGAGAATCCCAAGTCAAAGTATTTCTATCTAAAGCTTTGTACCAACCACCATCATCCCAAAGTACAGTCGGCATTCCTCTTAGTGAGGCTTCTTTCACATAAATTTTAGAGTAATCAGCTCTTTGTTGTTTAGTCGTAGATCTTTCTGTTTCGGTATTGTTATTCACCATAGCCCATTCTCCTAAAATTACAGGCCTATTATTTTCTGTGATCCATTTTTGTTCAATATTATCTAAGTCATTACGCAAAGTATTTAAATCACCCTGGCCGTTCCAAGGGCGTTTACCATCATGCGATACATCAAAAGGAGTGTATGCATGAACTGTAATTATTATATTTGGGTCATCATTAGGTATTACTAAAGCATCCATAGCCGTATCATTTGTTTTACCAGCCCATGTCGAAATCATTAGCTGTCTTCTTAAATTGTTACCACCAGTCGATCTAATAGCATCAACACCTACTTTATGAAGATTGTTAAGCACCCTTCGTGTGCTTGAGTTACCGGCATTCCATTCTTCACTATTCCCTTGTACTCTTGGTTCGTTAAGTATTTCAAAAATTAATTTTTCATCATAGTCTTTAAAATACGTAGCAATTTGAAGCCAAGTATTTCTTAAACGTTCACTTACTCTTGCTTCAGTGCTAACTTTAGGTTGGAAAACCTCCGTGTCATGATGAGTATTTAAAAAAATATACATTTCATTTTCCATAGCAAAATCAACAACCTTTTGTACTCTTTGTAAATACGATAATTCAATTTGGTAGGGCGGTACATTTTGCTGATGAGTTCTCCATGTTACAGGAATTCTAATCGTATTGAATCCTGTTTCACTAACCTTATCTATTAATTCTTTTGTTGGTTCCGGATTCCCCCAAGTCGATTTATCTCTAAAAGGGACATCAAAATAATTACCCATATTCCAGCCAGCGTTCATTTCTCCAACTAAGGCATTAGGTGTTACGTTTGCAACAGTGCCAATTCCAGCCGAAGTCGAATTTGTTGCAGCAACATTAAGTACTAATTCAGCAGTAGAATCAGGTATGTCAATAGGCGGTGTGGGTGGTGTAGGCGTAGCTGTTCTGTCGGGAATAGGCGTAGTAATATCCGAACTGTCACTATCCGAACTACTACACGAAGTAATTACAACAGCCAATGCAAAAAGTTTAATTGTAAACTTAGTTGATTTAGTAAAAAAAGTATGTGCCATGTTTTTTTTACTAAAATAATAAATTTACGGGTTATATCGTTATAGTTAAGATAATCTTTACAATGCTTAACATAATATACTAACCTATAGTAATAGGAATCAATAATGAAATCGGAAATTATAAAAAGTTCGGCGAGTTAAATAAGTAGAATAATCCCTACCTATATATAGTATAAAAATAACAGCGTCCTTATCTATAAGGGCGTTTCCCTTTGGGTCGGGCTCTACGTTATTACGCTTCGCACTTCGCTAGCTCAGGCTGCAGGGTAGCCACTGCTATCCCTAACGCAAAATAAAAGGGTAT
>CALGLV010000047.1 GCA_937958985.1 uncultured Aquimarina sp. | reverse complement strand
ACGCTTATAAATGCCTTTATATACAAGCATTTTACAAAACACTCTATCGTAAATGATTTATCAATATGTTAACTTATATGTAGATATAAGATTATAGATTTAAGAAATAAGACTATAAAAAGTCTCACATCTTAGTTCTAGAATCTAAGATCTATAAGACCTTAAGGTGGTTATTGCAACAAGGCTCACCTCTTCCCATTCCGAACAGAGAAGTTAAGCTTGTTAGCGCTGATGGTACTGCATTTGTGGGAGAGTAAGTCACCGCCTTTTTTAAAGTCCTTTACATTTTTTGTAAAGGACTTTTTTTGTTTATTATTTTTTGATTCTTACGTTTATAAATCATGTGGTTATATCTAGGTTTACTTTCTGCTTTATTTTTAGGGCTACATAATCTTTGTAAAAAACATGCAGTTGCCGATAATGCTGTGATTCCTGTGTTATTAGGAACTATTTTATCTGGGTTATTGCTAATAACTCCATTCTTTATTTTGTCCAAAATTAATGTTGATTTGGCTAAGGAAATAGGGTTTTATATACCTAGTATATCATTAAAAACACATGGTTTTATATTTTTGAAAGCATGTATTATGGCTGGTTCTTGGATGCTTGCTTTTTCAGCTCTTAAACATTTACCAATAACAATAGTTACTCCGATACGCTCGGCAGGACCTTTTTTTACATTTATAGGAGCTATTTTCTTGTATAATGAACAACCTGTTTTTTTACAATGGATTGGTTTTTTTCTGATTATATTTTCTGTTTTTTTGTATTCTAGGATAGGAAAAAAGGAAGGTATAATATTCAAGAATAATAAATGGATATATGCTATTATAGGAGCTACATTTTTAGGAGCTTCTAGTGGACTTTATGATAAATTTTTAATTCAGTATTTATTTCTCAATCCTCAAACATTACAGTTTTGGTTCTGTTTGTATGTAAGTCTCATTCTGATTGTTATTTTAGGTATTTCTTGGTATTCAAATAAAATAAAACGTAAATCATTCAAATGGAGATGGAGTATACCAGCTGTTGGAATATTATTACAAACGGCAGATTATTTTTATTTTAAAGCGCTACAGAACCCAGAAGCGCTAATTATGCTTCTTTCTGCTGTAAAGCGAAGCCAAATTTTAATAGCCGTGTTGGTTGGAGGTATTCTCTTTAAAGAAAAGAATAAGCGTAAAAAATTAATACCTTTAGTAGGAGTAATGATTGGTGTAGGATTGATATTATATTCAAACTAATAATTTATTATATGGCACAGTTGATAAAAATTTATGAAGAAAACCCAAATCCAAAACAAATAGCACAAGTGGTTAAAGTTTTGAAAGCAGGTGGTTTGGTTATTTTTCCTACTGATACTGTCTATGGATTAGGGTGTGATATTACAAATACTAAAGCTTTGTCACGCATAGCTAAAATTAAAGGAATAAAGTTAGAGAAGGCAAATTGGTCTTTTTTATGTAAAGACCTTAGTAATTTGTCTGATTATGTTAAGCAAATTGATACTTCTACCTTTAAGATATTAAAAAGATGTTTGCCAGGACCTTTTACATTTATACTGCCTGGAAATAATTCTTTACCTAAGGTTTTTAAAAAAAAGAAAACTGTTGGTATACGCGTTCCTGATAATCAAATATGTCATGATTTAGTTGAAGTGCTAGGGAATCCTATAGTATCCACTTCTATTCGAGATGAAGATACTATTTTAGAATATACTACTGACCCGGAGCTTATTTTGGAGAAATGGGATAAACTAGTAGATGTTGTAATTGATGGTGGTTATGGAGATAATATACCTTCAACTATTGTTGATTTAACAGAAGGTTTAGAAATTGTTAGAGAAGGTAAGGGAGATATTAATTTACTTTAATTTTTTTACATTTTTTAAGTAGAGAAAACTCTGAGAGTTATTGGGAATACCAATTACATTTTTTCTGTCAAACCGTATTGCTTCATCGTAAAAAAGAGGGATTATCGGAGCTTCTTCAATTAATATAGAATCTAATTTTTGATAAATTAATTTACGTTCGTTTATTTCATTTATAAAAAAACTTTTTCTGTACAACCTTTCAAATTTTTCATTTTTGAAATGGGTATAATTAGGACCGTTAGGGGCAAATTTTTCAGAGATATAAGGAATCATAAAATTTTCAGCATCAGGATAATCAGCAATCCAACTAGCTCTGAACATAGAAATTTTACCGCTTTTTTTCTTTTGACGTAAGGTTCCTGCAGGCATAACTTCGACATTAATAGGTATCCCTATTTTTTGAACTTCTCGTTGAATAAATTCACAAAGCGTTGCATATTCAGCGGTCGTACCTAGGGTAATTTTAGTTAAATTAGAACCTGCTTCATTTTTAAATTTATTGAAATAAGCTTTGGCTTTTTCAGGTTGATATGAATATCCTTTTTGTGCGTTGTAACCTTCTATGCCTTTAGGAATAAAGCCGCTATTGGCTGGAGTACCTATATTATTTCTTAAAAAAGAAATCATTGCTTTTCTGTCGAAACCGTAATTGATAGCTTTTCTTAAGTTTTTATTTTGAAGTTTACTTTTTTTATCCCCCAAGTAAAAACCAATGTATTCCGAATTTAGTGAAGGTATTTTATGTAAAGTGATGTCGTTTTTGTAATGAGGATTCAGTAATCCTTTTGGTGTTAAAAGTTCATCTTTATAAGAATTGTCGATGCTCCTTAGCATATCGAGATTACCCTGTACGAATTGTAAGAATTCTGCCTGTTTATCTGATAGAAAAGTAATGGCAATAGCTTCAATATAAGGTAATTGATTTCCATTGCTGTCTTTCTCGTAATATAATTTATTTTTTCTGAAAACTAATTTAGTGTTTTCTTCCCAGGCCTTAAATTGAAAAGGACCTGTGCCAACAGGATTTTTTCTAAACTTTCCACCATAATAATCAACAGCCTCTTTGGGTACTACAGAGCAATATTTAGTACTTAGTAAGCTTAAGTAAGCAGGAAAAGGTTTTTTTAAAATAATTTGAAAAGTACTGTCATTTATAGCATGATAGCGATCAACAAAATCCATAACCCATCTTCCAGAGGAAGCTACTTTTGGATCTGTTAAACGGTTAAAACTATAGGTGAAATCTTGAGCTTTTACAGTTCTTGTTTTTGATGTGTTTTTGAAGCAAGCGTTTTTGTGGAAATAGACATCATTTCTTAAATGAAAAGTATAGGTCTTCATATCCTTAGAAATATCCCAATTTTTGGCAATATCAGGTTTTATAGCTAATTTTTTGTCTAGTTGAATTAATCCGCTGAATAATTGATTGCATGCATTTAGTCGAGCTAAATCACGAGAAAATGCAGGATCAAGTGTTGGAATATTACCATTTTCATTATATCTAAAAACTAAATGATCACGATTTTCATTACCGGTATTATTACAACTAAAAAATAATGCAATTGATATAAAAAGAATTAAGTTATGTAGTAAGCTCTTCAATTTTAAATACAATTATTTGTTGGTATCTTTGCAGTGCCGTTTTAGGAAAGGCTTAAAACGTAAATATACAGTTCCCCTAGCAAATTTAACTATGGCTACTTCAAAAAAAGTTGCTTTTTATACCTTAGGTTGTAAGCTTAATTTTTCAGAAACTTCTACAATTGCACGTAATGTGTCTAAAGAAGGTTTCGAACGTGTAGATTTTACGGAATTTGCAGACTTATATGTTATTAATACATGTTCGGTGACAGAGAATGCAGATAAACGTTTTAAAACGATAGTAAAGCAAGCTTTAAAGGCTAACGAAAATGCATTTATTGCAGCAGTAGGCTGTTATGCGCAATTAAAACCTGAAGAATTAGCTTCTGTTAATGGGGTTGATTTGGTGCTAGGAGCTACTGAAAAATTTAATATTACAAACTATATAGATGACCTTACTAAGAATGAAACGGGAAGTATTCATTCTTGTGAAATTGAAGAAGCTGATTTTTATGTAGGTTCCTATGCGGTAGGGGATCGTACGCGTGCTTTTTTAAAAGTACAAGACGGATGTGATTATAAATGCACCTATTGTACTATTCCTTTAGCAAGAGGTATATCTCGTAGTGATACCTTACAAAATGTATTAAAAAATGCTAAAGAAATTTCTGAAAAGAACATAAAAGAAATTGTATTAACAGGAGTAAATATAGGTGATTACGGTAAAGGAGAGTTTGGAAATAAAAAGCATGAGCATACTTTTTATGAACTTGTTCAGGCATTAGATGAAGTAGCGGGTATTGAGCGTTTGCGAATATCTTCGATTGAGCCTAATTTGTTAAAGAATGAAACCATTGATTTTGTTTCTAAATCGAAATGTTTTGTTCCACATTTTCATATACCATTACAATCGGGTTCGGATACGCTTTTAAAGCTTATGAAACGGAGGTATTTAACAGGGTTGTATGTAGAGCGTGTTTCGAAAATAAAAGAAGTAATGCCACATGCTTGTATTGGTGTTGATGTAATCGTTGGTTTTCCTGGAGAAACGGAAGAATTGTTTTTAGAGACTTATAATTTTTTGAATGAACTTCCTATTTCATATTTGCATGTATTTACCTATTCTGAAAGAGAAAATACAGCAGCAGCTACAATGCAACATCCAGTACCTAAAAATATACGCGCCAAGCGAAGTAAAATGTTACGAGGTCTTTCAGTTAAAAAACGCTATGCTTTTTACCAATCACAAATTAATACAGAAAGATCGGTGCTTTTTGAGTCGGAAAATAAGGAAGGATATATTCATGGGTTTACAGAAAACTATGTAAAGGTTAAAGCGCCTTGGAATCCAGCGTTAGTAAACACGTTACATAAAGTAAAGTTGACTGAAATTGAAGAGGATGGAGTAGTAGGTATTGAGTTTTTGGAAAAGCCTTTTCTTGAAAATTATTTATCCATAAGTAATCTTTTGAATAAGGATTTTTGATGGAGAATCAATGTGCTTAAACTTTAGGCGATTGATTGCTGTAGAAGCGAACTGTAAAATAATAAAGAACAAAGTATTTTTTAATAGAAATACATCTTGGCATTTCGGAAATATAGTCATACATTTGCACGCCTGTATTTATGCAGGTAAAGGAATGTTTAATAAGTAAAATTAATTAGTGTGGACACATTAAGTTACAAAACGGTATCGGCTAATAAGGAAACTGCTAACAAAGAGTGGTTATTAGTTGACGCTGAAGGACAAACTTTAGGTCGCCTTTCTTCTAAAGTTGCAAAGCTTTTAAGAGGAAAACACAAGCCTTGTTTTACTCCTCATGCAGATTGTGGTGATAACGTAGTAGTTATTAACGCGGAAAAAATCAAATTGAGCGGTAAAAAATGGAGTGAGAAAACTTACATCCGTCATACAGGCTATCCAGGTGGACAAAGAAGTCTAACAGCACAAGAAATGTTTGACAAAGGCTCTGAGCGTCTTGTTGAAAGAGCAGTAAAAGGAATGTTACCTAAGAACAAATTAGGAGCTGAACTTTTCAGAAATTTAAAAGTGGTTATCGGTGCAGCTCATAAATATGACTCACAAAAGCCAAGAATTATTAACTTACAAGAATTTAAGTAATGGAAGTTATTCACAAAATCGGTCGTAGAAAGACCTCGGTTGCACGTATATACTTATCAGAAGGAACTGGTAAAGTAACGGTAAACAAAAAAGATTTAGCGGATTATTTAACTACTGCTACTTTACAGTACAAAGTTAATCAGCCATTTATTTTAACTGAAAACGAAGAGAAATACGACGTTAAAGTTAATGTATTTGGAGGAGGAATCACAGGTCAAGCAGAAGCTATTCGTTTAGCGATCTCTAGAGCTTTATGTGAAATTGATGCTGAACACAGATTAGTTCTTAAGCCAGAAGGTCTTTTAACAAGAGATCCTCGTATGGTTGAACGTAAGAAGTTTGGTCAGAAGAAAGCACGTAAGAAATTCCAATTCTCGAAACGTTAATTCTATATTCAGTTTTATATTGAATATCATTTTAATTAAACAGAAATTGTTGTCGTTGTTTCGAACTTAGTTCGAAAGTTAGTTTAGCATCTAAACTACGAGAAATCGGAGTTGCTATATTAAGTCCAACGGAACGTAAACTATTACAAAAATGGCAAACAACATTGAAGTAAAAGAATTATTAGACGCAGGTGTACACTTCGGTCACCTTACACGTCGATGGGATCCAAATATGGCTCCTTATATATATATGGAACGTAATGGAATCCATATTATAAACTTATATAAAACAGCTGCTAAAATTGAAGAGTCTTGTGAGGCTTTGAAAAAAATTGCTGCTTCAGGAAGAAAAATTCTTTTCGTAGCAACAAAAAAGCAAGCTAAAGAAATTGTAGCTGAAAAAGCTGCCAAAGCAAACCAACCTTTCATCACAGAAAGATGGCCTGGTGGTATGCTTACCAACTTCGTAACTATTCGTAAGGCAATCAAAAAGATGGCTACTATTGATAGAATGAAGAAGGATGGTACGTTTATGACACTTTCGAAGAAAGAACGTTTACAAGTTGATCGTTTGAGAGCTAAGTTAGAGAAAAACTTAGGTTCAATCGTTGATATGACTCGTTTACCTGGTGCTTTGTTTATAGTAGATATTACAAGAGAACACATCGCGGTAAAAGAAGCTCAGAAATTAAACATTCCTATTTTCGCAATGGTTGATACTAACTCTGACCCACGTCAGGTAGATTATATCATCCCTGCAAATGATGATGCTTCTAAGTCAATCGACAAAGTAATGACTCACGTAAGTGATGCTATCATCGAAGGATTAAGTGAGCGTAAAACAGCTAAGGATACTAAAGATGCAGAAGTAAAAGCGGCAAAAGAAGCTAAAGCTGAAGCACCTAAAGTAGAAGAAGCAGCACCAGCTGCGGAAGTAACTCCTGCTACTGAAGAAACAAAGGCAGAATAATTACTGCTACTGAAATTATTATAATTTCATAAAATTCAATAAGTCGTTGTGAGTATATACATATTTACAGCGACTTACTTCATTAAAAATAAATAGTAAAAAACATATAGTTATGTCTAAAATAAGCGCTGCAGACGTAGGTAAATTAAGAAAAACTACCGGAGCTGGAATGATGGATTGTAAAAAAGCCTTAGTGGAAGCTGAAGGTGATTTTGACAAAGCAATCGATGTTCTTCGTAAAAAAGGTCAAAAAATTGCTGATAAAAGAGCAGATAGAGATTCAAGCGAAGGAGCTGTTGTTTCTAAAATTAATGATGATGCTACACGTGGTGTGGTTTTATCTTTAAATTGTGAAACTGATTTTGTTGCAAAAAATGATACTTATGTAACTATGGCTAAAAAAATGGCCGATGTAGCATTAGCATATAATTCTAAAGAAGAATTTTTAGCAGCTGAATTTGAAAGTGGTATCACAGTTCAAGAAAAATTGATTGAACAAACAGGAGTTATTGGTGAAAAAATCGAAATAGGCGATTTTAAAGTATTAGAAGCTCCTTTTGTAGGTACTTATATTCACGGTAACAAAATTGGTGCTTTAGTAGGTTTATCTTCTCCAATAGAAGGAGGAGCTGAATTAGCAAAAAGTGTTTCTATGCAAGTAGCATCTATGGGTGCAACCACTTTGTCTTACCAAGATTTTGATCCAGAATTTGTTGCTTCTGAAACAGAAGCTCGTATTGCTGTAATCGAAAAAGATAATATTGAATTAGGACGTTTAGGTAAAACATTAAAAAATGTACCTTTATTCATCTCAAGATCTCAATTAAATGATGAAGTTTTGGCTAAAGCTGAAGCGGTAATCAAAGAAGAATTAAAAGCTGAGGGTAAGCCAGAAAAAATTTGGGATAGAATTTTACCTGGTAAATTAGAACGTTTTATTTCTGATAACACAACTTTGGATCATGAAAAATGTTTGTTAGATCAACGTTTTATTATGGACGAATCTAAGAACGTTGCTGAATTTGTTGCTTCTAAAGGTGATGTTTCAGTTCAGAGTTTTGTAAAAGTTTCTTTGGTATAGTTTTAATTAACTATTCAATAAAATATTTAAGGCTATCTTTTTTGGATAG
>CALGLV010000046.1 GCA_937958985.1 uncultured Aquimarina sp. | reverse complement strand
CAATGGTTTGGTAGAACTGCCATAAATTCTAACGAGCGTTTTGCCTACGAAGAAGCACAGCATATTATTGAAACGAAACAAGCGGAGATTCCTGAAAATATTTCAATTAGAGAAACGGGTTATACAGTTTCAAAAGAGGTTGTTGAGGCAACTTTAACTTTGGATACGCTTGCTAAAATTATGCGTGAAAAACGCATGGATGATGGAGCCATTTCTTTTGATAAAATAGAAGTTAGATTCAACCTTACTGAAAATAATGAACCAGAAAGCGTTTTTTTTAAGGAGGCAAAGGATGCCAATAAACTTATTGAAGAGTTTATGTTATTGGCCAACAAAAAAGTTTCAGAATTTATAGGAAAGCAAAATCCTAAAAAAACATTTGTATATCGTGTACACGACGAGCCTAATGAAGAAAAATTAGCCTCATTACAAACAGTTGTTTCTCAATTTGGATACTCTTTAAACCTTCAAAATAAAAAAACAGTTACATCGTCTCTTAATCAATTATTAAGCGATGTAAAAGGTAAAGGAGAACAAAATATGGTCGATACACTAGCGATTCGTACCATGAGTAAAGCTATTTATACTACCGAGAACATAGGGCATTACGGTTTAGCTTTCGATCATTACTCTCATTTTACATCTCCAATTCGTCGATATCCCGATGTAATGGCACACCGCTTATTACAACATTATTTAGATGGTGGAAAAAGTGCTAGCGAAGAAGAGTTTGAAGAAAAATGTAAACACAGTTCGGAAATGGAAGGTTTAGCCTCTAGTGCTGAGCGTGATTCTATAAAATTTATGCAAATAAAGTTTATGCACGAGCATCAACACGAAACATTTGCAGGTGTTATTTCTGGAGTTACCGAATGGGGAATTTATGTAGAAATTATTCAAAATAAATGCGAAGGAATGATTCGTTTGCGTGATTTGAATGACGATCATTATCAATTTATACAAGATGAATATGCTATAGTTGGTAAACGTACCGGTAAAAAATATGTGTTAGGAGACGAGGTATTAGTTAAAGTAAAAAATGCCGATTTGATAAAACGACATTTAGATTTTACTTTTGTAGATCCAAATGAACAAGAAGAATTAGTACATAGCACAAAATAAGTACAAAGTATTTAGCAGTAAGTACAAGCACTTATACTTACTGCTAAATTACTTAATACTATAAAAAATGTATTACGACGATATTAAATTAGCCATAAGTTTAGGGTTTATATTAGCCATACTTATTGGACCAGTATTTTTTGCAATACTCGAAACTGCAGCATTAAAAGGATTTAGAGCTGCTTTAGCCCTAGATATTGGGGTAATTATTGCCGATATCGCTTTTATAACTATAGCTTATTTAAGCACCAATCAGTTACTCGAAAAAATTAAAGATGAACCTGCTCTTTTTATATTTGGGGGTGTTTTATTAATAGCCTACGGTGTAATAACTTTTATAAAAGAAAAGAAAATACCTCATTGTGAGGAGCGAAATATATCTGTAGAATTAATAAATAAACACAACTATTTTATATTAGCTTTTAAAGGGTTTTTATTAAACTTTATTAATATTGGTGTACTAGGGTTTTGGTTAACTATAGTTATAACAGTTAGTCCTCAGCTAGAAATGAATACACATCGTATTATTAGTTTTTTTGGGTTTGTTTTAGGGGTATACCTTTTAATAGATATGCTTAAAATTGTACTGGCCAAAACATTAAAAAAGAAACTAACTCCTTCACGTATTTTTTATTTAAAACGAATAGTAAGCACGCTAATGATTGTTTTTGGTGTAGTACTTTTAAGTAAAGGTTTGTTTCCTAAAAGTGCAGAAAATTTACAACATCAAATAGAAGAGGTAAATCCTTTTGGTAACTAATAATAAAAAAACCCTCAGTAAAACTGAAGGTTTTTTTGGAGGTGCCAAGCGGATTCGAACCGCTGTACATGGTTTTGCAGACCATTGCCTAGCCACTCGGCCATGGCACCAGTTGGTCGGCAAATATAGTATAATTTTAGAGTTATTTGCAATCAATAAATCTAAAATTAAAACTATCTGCGTTTCGACCGTTCAATAGTTACCATTTCAACATCGCCACTAATAGGAGGATTTATTTTTGAAACCGCTATAGTAGCTGCTTTAACTATGTCAATTTCATTAAAAATTCGCTTTAAAATACGTTCAGCAACATGTTCTAATAGCTTCGATCTGATAGCCATTTCTTCTTTTACAATAATATTTAAATGCACATAATCTACAGTATCGGCTAACTCATCCGTAGTTGCAGACTTATTTAAATTAGCTTCAACTGTTAAGTCTACTCTATAGTCTGAGCCTATTTTTGATTCCTCTACCAAACAGCCGTGGTTGGTGTGAATGCGTATATTTTGAAGTTTAATAATTCCCATTTTTTAAAAGTACAAAGTTATTAGATATTATTTTCTGCAAAAGTTCGAAATTCTTAGTGTATTCAAAAGCCTAAAGCTTCTTTTTTGATAACTTTGTAATATTATATCATACTTATGAATTCTGAATACAAGTCATTAAATTTTATAGAGCAAATTATAGAAGAAGATCTAAAAAACGGATACACCAATAGTGATTTACGTTTTAGATTTCCGCCAGAGCCTAACGGCTATTTGCACATTGGGCACACAAAAGCTATAGGCATAAGTTTTGGTATGGGGCATAAATACAACGCTCCTGTAAACCTTCGATTTGATGATACTAATCCTGCAAAGGAAAGTCAAGAATATGTAGATGCTATAAAAAAAGACATTAATTGGTTAGGGTATAAATGGGATCAAGAGTGTTACTCTTCCAATTATTTTCAACAATTGTACGATTGGGCGGTTCAATTAATAAAAGACGGTAAAGCTTATATAGATTCTCAATCTTCCGAAGCTATGGCCGTACAAAAAGGAACTCCAACACAACCAGGAGTTGCAGGGCCTTATAGAGATAGGAGTATCGAAGAAAACCTTCAATTGTTTGAAGAAATGAAAGCAGGAAAGCATGAGGAAGGTTCTCATATTTTACGAGCTAAAATAGATATGGCCTCACCAAACATGTTAATGCGCGATCCACTAATGTACCGCATAATGAAAAAAACACACCACCGCACAGGAAATGATTGGTGTATTTATCCAATGTACGATTGGACACATGGTGAGAGCGATTATTTAGAGCGTATTTCTCATTCCCTATGTTCGTTAGAGTTTAAGCCTCACAGAGAATTATACGAATGGTTTTTAGCACAAATAAATACAAACCACCTACTACCTAAGCAACGTGAATTTGCACGCTTAAATCTTAATTACACTGTAATGAGTAAGCGTAAATTATTGCAATTAGTAGAAGAGGGTATGGTTTCAGGATGGGATGATCCACGGATGCCTACAATCTCGGGATTACGACGTAGAGGATATACACCAGCTTCTATAAAAAACTTTGTAGAAACTGTTGGAGTTGCTAAACGCGAAAATATTATTGAATTATCGTTGTTAGAATTTTGTGTACGTGAAGATTTAAATAAATCAGCTACACGTGTAATGGGTGTTTTAGATCCTATAAAATTAGTTATTACTAATTATCCTGAAGGTAAAGAAGAAGTACTTCACATGGAAAATAACCCAGAAAAAGATAATTCAGGAACACACGAAGTACCTTTTTCAAGAGAAATTTATATTGAAAAAGAAGATTTTAAAGAACAAGCCAATAGCAAATATTTTAGATTAACCCTAGGGAAGGAAGTGCGTTTAAAAAGTGCTTATATTATAAAAGGCGAATCAGTTGTTAAAGATGCGGCTGGTAATATCACCGAAATTCATTGTACTTACGATCCCGAAAGTAAATCGGGAAGTGGGAGTGAAGCTTCCTTAAGGAAAGTAAAAGGAACACTCCATTGGGTATCCATAAAACACGCTATAAACGCTGAAGTTAGGGTGTACGATAGGCTGTTTAATGATGAAGCACCAGACAGTCACAAAGAAAAAAGTTTCCTTGAATTTATAAACCCAAATTCGTTAAAAACAGTAAATGCCTTTGTTGAACCTTTTTTAAGTAGTGCCGAATTAGGTACTCACTTTCAGTTTCAACGATTAGGTTACTTTACTTTAGACACCGACACAACTTCCGATAATTTAATATTTAATAAAACAGTTGGTTTAAAAGATAGTTGGGCTAAACAAAAACCGAAGTCAGAAAATAAACCAAACACCAATCAGAAGCAAAATAATAATAATATAGCTTCTAAAAATCCTTTAGGAGAAATCCAAAAATTAGGAAAAAAATATACCAACCTTCCGGTAGAAAAACAACAAATTACAAAAGCAAAAATTAAAGAATTGGCTAAAGAAGTGCCTTACGAAGAGTTAGAGCCTTTGTTTGCAACTGCCAAGAAAAAAGTAGGAACACGTATAGCAGTATTATTAGCTTATGGTGTGTATTTAGAAAACCCAACAGCTACAATAACTGAAAAAGGAAAACAATTTATTGATAATGCTTTACAAGACGATAATCAACTTTTAGTTGATGAAGCAAATACTATAAATATTTAATTATGAGGTTGTTTTTTTACTTTGTTATTTTGTTACGTTTACTTTAATAGCGCAACAAAAATCTATTTTAATTTCAAAAAAAACACTACTAAGCAAATTAAAATAAAAGAGGGTAGTAGAATTAGATTGAAGACTTTAAACGGAAAACGTTTGTCAGGTCAATTTAAAATTTTAAATGATTCTACGATAGTTATCAAAGGAAGACAACTAAAACTCAGTGAAATTGTGAAAATTAAAAGAAACCCTTTAGCTATGACGCTTCCTATGAGTATTATTTCTGGAGTCTATGGTACAGGAATGGTTCTGGCAGGAGTCGTTGCAGCTATTGTTGAACCTAAATTAGCCCCAATAATAATAACAATACTTCTAATAGGTTTAGGTTTATTGTATACTGCAGTAAAACCTCCAAATATATTAAAAGGTTATAATAATTATAAAGGATGGAACTATAGAATAATAACTAGCGAATAGGTTTTACCTACGAAAACACACAAAATGTCTACAGATCAATTACATATAAAATTACTAACTAAAGAAGATATACCTGCGGTTTTACCTATAATTTTACAGCTAAATAAAGAGTATAAAGAAGTGCTAATGCAAGTTTATTTAAACGAAATGTTTGAATATAAAACCTATACTTGTTTTGGTTTATTTTTAAATAACCAATTAATAGGAGTCACTAGTGGTTGGACAACTACTAAACTTTATAGCGGAAAACAATTAGAGATTGATAATGTGGTAATTGATTACCTGCATAGATCAAAAAGTTACGGAAATTTTTTTGAAGAAGAAATAGAAGCATGGTGTAAAAGCAGAAACTATAAGACTATTGAACTTAATACTTATGTAGGAAATTCAAGGTCTCATAAATTTTACTTTAATCAAGGGTACGAAATTATAGGATATCACTTTGAAAAAGAATTGTAAATCAATTGTTTATATAGTAATTTGCAACTTAAAAAAAATATGAAAATAAGAAAAATAGTATTTTTATCTATCGTAGGTTTATTAATTTCATGTTCAAGTGATAGTAGTGATACAGCTTCAACTAGCACTACTCCTGAGGTTATACCTCCAGTTGTTTCTTTGAACTCACCAAGCAGAAAAATAATTTCAGAAGGGCAAACCCGAGATTATACAGTAAGAGTCCCTAGTTCTTATGATGCAAATACAGAAAGCCCTTTAGTTATTGTGCTTCATGGTTTTGGAAGTAAACCAGAGTATATAGAGGGCAACAGTAAATTTACAGCACTTGGAGAAAGAGAAAATTTCATAACTGTTTATCCAGCAGGAGCTTTAAATAACGAAGGAAGACGATTTTGGACTAATAATGGTAGAATATCTACTCCTGAGGCAGATTATGATGATATTGTTTTTCTTCAAGATTTAATTAATTCTTTGAATGAAGAATTTAATATTGATGACAAAAGAATATATATAGCAGGAAATTCCAACGGAGGATTTATGACTTATAGAGCAGCCTTCGTATTATCCAATACTTTTGCAGCTGCAGCGATTCACGCAGGTCAATTTCCTAATAATTTAGAAGATAATTTAAGACCACAAGGAGTAATACCTATTATGCATATTCATGGTTTAGAAGACAATGTTGTATTTGCAGAAAATGTACCAGTAGGAGTGCCTTTTTTTAATGCACAGGGTTCGGTTGATTATTGGGTAGAAAATAATGGAGCCAATAGTGTAGCTGTAACTTTAAGAGATGATGAAAATGTAAATATTAGAGAATGGGAATCTCCATCTAATAATGCTGATGTAGTTTATGTACAATCTAAAAAAGGAACACACGAATGGTTCACTACTCTAAATTCTGGAAAAATAGATAGCACCCAAGAAATTTGGAATTTCTTTAAGGATCATACTAAATAAGAATTACACATAATTTTAAATATTACTATAATAATTAATTATTAAAAAAGGCTTTATTTCATGTGAAATAAAGCCTTTTTTAATGGTAATAGTATTTTTATATTTAATTAAATAAGAAAGAGCTTTAAAACGGTTAATAAAGCCTTTTTTGTATAAAACCGAAAGATTACTAATATCAAATGTGTTAAATTTGGCATTATATATGAGTAGTGTTAGTTTGAAATAGTACTCAATAAAATAGTTAAAATTTATTATGAATCAATCATTATACAAAATGAGAAAAAATGTGTTTTCAAGGATTTGCTTAGGCTTCATGTTTATAGGTACTCCTTTTATAACTTCCGCACAACAAGAATATGCCAGAGAAGATTGCGATGTGGAACAAGCTATATTTAAGTTAAATGATTATGATTACGAATTATGGCAAAGCAACACTGTAAGTGATGCTTGTATGAAAACACAAAAGAATGGTGATTTTACAGTTTCGTGGTCTTCAATAAATAATACACTTGCTCGTAAAGGAAAAAGACCGGGCTTACCAAACCAACAAATTAACTATTCTGTAAATAGTACTTTTACAGGTAATGTTTTTTATGGAGCTTATGGATGGTGGAGAACTCCTGGAGAAACAGGCATAGAGTCTGCAGTTGAATATTATGTTGTTGAGAATTACGGTGTAAACAAACCTACGGATGGAGGTGATTTAGCAGGCATTGTAAATTCTGATGGGGCAGACTATGAAGTATACATAATACCTAAATATGGGCAACCTAATGTTTATGGAATAAACGATTTTACTCAAATTAAGTGTATTCGTGTTAAGGATAAATTAAGGTCATCAGGTACCATAACAATGGCCAATCACTTTAATAAGTGGGCATCCTTAGGCTGGCCTGTAGGTGATTTACACGAGGTTTCAATGAAAATAGAAGGATATTCCAACGGACCACAAGATCCTACTGAAGGAATGGCTAAAATTAGTGTTGATATGCCGACTGCAGGAAATTATATTGGAACTGCTAAGGATAAAAGAAACAAAGGCAAAAATCTACCAAAAAAAGGTCCCTTAAGCGGTACTTATTTTCTACAATCAAAATTTGGTAGTCGATATGCAACTTCAAATAACACGTTTTTATCTCAAGTTAAAGAAAATACTTTAGAAAAAGATTGGAATTCACAACATTGGAAGCTAGTATACGTTAGTCCAAAAAATTATCGTTTGAAAGAGCTTTACGGAGGAAGGTATTTGCAAGCAAATCCTGATGGAAGTGTTTTTGTTAATGATCTCAAAGAAAGCAGTAAAGCTCAAATTTGGACTGTAGTAAAAAGAGGTAAAGGTTTTATTAGTTTAAAAGAAAATGAAACCAATTTATTTTTACAAAATACAAACCAAAGTTGGGGCGAACTAAAAGCTAGTAATTATAAAAATACTGATGCACATAAATGGAAATTAATACCTTTAAAAAGTATTTAAGAAAAATCCCTGAAATATTTATTTCAGGACAGTATCCAATATTTTGTGTAAACAAAAATTCAACGGGGTTTAACTTTTTTAAAGTTGAACCCTTTTTTCAAATATAGTTAAGAACTGGTTAAGAATTAGTCCCCAATTATGAATTGGCTGAGTCCATTTCTTAGTAATTTGCATCAAAGATAAATAAACTGATTTTTTCAAGGCATCGTCTGTTGGGAAGCTCATCTTGTTTTTAGTGTATT
>CALGLV010000045.1 GCA_937958985.1 uncultured Aquimarina sp. | reverse complement strand
TCCTCCAGAACTATCATCGTCGCTACTACAACTTGCAAACAAAGAAACTAACACTGATAAACTTAATACTAATAATTTTTTCATAATAAATAATTTAGTTTCCGCAAATATATGATCTTGAATCAATTATATATAATTAATCTACAAAAATCACTATCAGTACATAAGCTTATATTAAAAAACATAACACACATCATTTCAATACGTTGAAATACTCAAACTTCACAAAAAACCCCTCGTATTCTTCGAATACGAGGGGTTTTTTGTTTTAGAATATCATTACCATGGTTAGATGATTAACATCGCATCTCCGTAGCTATAGAATTTATATTTTTCTTTTACTGCTTCTTCATAAGCTTCTTTCATTAAATCGTGACCAGCAAAAGCTGAAACCATCATTAACAATGTTGACTTTGGAGTATGAAAATTAGTAATCATACAATTCGCAATACTAAAATCGTGAGGAGGGAATATGAACTTGTTTGTCCATCCGCCAAATTCATTTAAGGTGTTTTGCGAAGAAACTGCACTTTCTAACGTACGCATTACTGTAGTACCTACGGCACAAATTCTGCGTTTTTCTTCTTTCGCTTGATTTACAATCTGAACCGCTTCTGCCTCAATTTCAGCTTGCTCGCTATCCATTTTGTGTTTCGATAAATCCTCAACCTCAACTGGGCTAAAAGTACCTAAACCAACATGTAATGTAACCTCTGCAAACTTAACTCCTTTGATTTCCAAACGCTTTAATAAGTGTTTAGAGAAGTGAAGACCAGCTGTAGGTGCTGCTACTGCTCCTTCTTTTTTTGCATAAATAGTTTGGTAGCGCTCCGAATCAGAATCCTCTACTTCTCTTTTTATGTATTTAGGAAGTGGTGTTTCTCCTAATTCTTTTAATTTAGTTCTAAATTCTTCGTAAGAACCGTCATATAAAAAACGTAAAGTTCTTCCTCTTGAAGTAGTATTATCGATAACCTCTGCCACTAAAGACTCGTCGTCTCCGAAATACAATTTGTTACCAATACGTATTTTACGTGCCGGATCAACCAATACATCCCACAAGCGTGTTTCTGGATTTAGTTCTCTTAACAAGAATACTTCAATACGCGCTCCTGTTTTTTCTTTGTTACCAAACAAACGTGCTGGAAACACTTTGGTATTATTTAAAACCATTACATCCTTCTCATCAAAATAAGTGATAAGATCTTTGAATTGCTTATGCTCTATTGTGCCTTTTTTTCTATCAACAACCATCAAACGAGACTCGTCTCTGTTTTCTGAAGGATATTCGGCTAATAGCTCTTCTGGTAATTCAAAATCGAAATGGGATAACTTCATAGGTGTAATTTTAAGATTTGTAAATATACAATCTGGAGGTAGGGGTTGTCAAGTATTTGACTATTTATTTTTATAAATTCAATTTAAAAGCATCTAAGCTATTTACTATTGATATTAGAAACTTATTTTTCAATTAGAACAAATTATTCAAAGACTGCCCAATAGTGAAACTGTCCATTATTTCTTTTCCAATTGATTTGTAATTTTCAAATTGACTTTGCTCAGAGGTAAAGGTTAAAATGTAGGCCTTTTTATTATTAACAAAGCAATACTGTTTGTATTTTAATGAAAATATTCCCTGTTTACCTGTACTAGTTATACTTTGATAATCTCCTGTATCAGAATTTATTCTTTTACTTTCCAAAACAACACCATTTGTTACAATAACAGAAACTTGAGTTTCTAAGGCTTCAACATATTTATTCAAATCCATATTAAGTCCTTCTAAATCGTGAATTAAAAGACTTATATTTTCTTTGAACTGATCTTCCTCAGAGTCTGGCTGACTAAACAACAAAAGATTAGCTCCTGTTTGACCTGAAGTATTTAACTCCCAAGTCTCAGGGTAATTTATAGCATATTCATTTCCTTCAAATGATTTCCATCCTTCAGGAACTGCAATTTTATGTTTATTTGCCTTACTACAAGACACTAAACTTAAAAGCAATCCTAGTATCACAAATAATCTAACCATTCAAATTTTATTTAGATATAATTTTCACTTGAAAAAACAACCTTCTAATGTTCTGTAATCGTAAAACCTAGCTGTTTCATATCTTTCCAAAAATCAGGATACGATTTACTTACCACCTCAGCTTCGTTAATAATTAAATCGGTACGTAAAGCTAAGGGTGCAAATGCCATTGCCATTCTATGATCTTGGTAGGTATTAATTGCTACTCCAGAAGTTATAGTTTGTGAAGCTTCTAATTTCAAATCGGTATCTGTGATCGCTACATTACCACCTAATTTTTCAATCTCCACTTTTAAAGCTTCTAGCCTATCGGTTTCTTTAATTTTCAACGTATGTAAGCCTGTCATATGGCAAGAAACTCCTAGTCCAAAACAAGTAACTGCAATGGTTTGTGCAATATCTGGAGAGTTTGCTAAATCTAACGGGCCATTAAAAGCATCAGAACCTTTAGTTACTGCACCTACTTTTTCAATGGTAATTGTGTTTAAATCGTAAGAAGTTTTTACCCCCAAGTGCGCGTAAATTTCGGCTAAAGACGAATCTCCTTGGTAACTTGACTTTTTATAACTTCCTAAAGTAATTTTAGCATTTTTAGACAGTGCCACTAAGCTGTAGAAATAAGAAGCTGAACTCCAGTCCGATTCTACAACAACAGTATCTATTTTAGATTCGTTAAGAGGTTCAATTGCAATTATATTATTTTCAAAACTACCTTGAACGCCTAATTGTTTTAATAACGAAAGCGTCATTTCTATATAAGGAACCGAAGTAACTTTACCTTCTAAAGAAATTTTCAAACCATTTTCTAAAGTTGGCGCTATCAACATTAATGAAGATATATACTGGCTACTTACATTTGCTTGAAGACTTACCGCATTTTTGGAAAGTTTTTTTCCATTTAATAAAATAGGTGGATACCCTTCTTCTTTCTGATAAGAAATATCTGCTCCTAAATCGCGTAGTGCATCTACTAAAATTTTAATAGGACGTTGTTGCATACGTGCACTTCCTGTAAGTACCGTTTTACGACCTTCGCGAGTAGCAAAATAGGAGGTTAAAAAGCGCATTGCTGTTCCTGCGTGGTGAATATCTACCTCCTCAACAGTACTGGCTATAGCTTGTTGCATTACCTGCGAATCGTCACTATTAGAAAGGTTTTTGATTACAATCCCTGAATACAAGGCTTGTAAAATTAATAATCGGTTGGCTTCACTTTTTGAGCCTGTAATTTGCAGTCTTTCGTTAGAAATGTCTGCTATGTGTGCTAAAGCTAATTTCATTACTTTTTTCTACTTTCAATAATTTTTCTACGTTGAAATACAAAGGAAACAATTAGACCGTAAAGTAGTCCTCCTGCTATTTTTGAACGTAAATATGTAAATAATAATCCTTTTTCTATAATTTCAGTTTTGAAAGCATCAAAATTAAGACCTTTGTGCTGGCCTATATGCTCTACAATTCCAAAAACGATAACAAAAAGGAACCCTAATCTAATTACGGAACGCCAATAGGCTTCGGATTTCATTATTTGTTTAAACATATCTATTTTAATTTTTCGTTATTATGATGCCTATCGTGATCGCGTTTGGTTTTGATGTCTAGCTTTTTATTAAAAGCTTCTTCCAAATTTACACCTGTTTGATTTGCAAGACACAAAACTACAAAAACCACATCGGCTAATTCCTCTCCTAAGTCTTTATTTTTATCGCTTTCCTTTTCGCTTTGCTCACCATACCTACGAGCAATTATACGTGCTACTTCGCCTACTTCCTCGGTTAACTGAGCCATATTAGTAAGCTCATTAAAATAGCGAACTCCGTGGGTTTTAATCCAATTGTCGACTGCTACTTGTGCGTTTTTAATATCCATTTTATAATTAGTATTAAATAGAATCGCTAAATTAACTCCTAAAAAACGAATTAATTTAAGCTTCTTTTAACTTTCTTTTTTCTCTCCTAGTTCCATCCATCGCATTTCTTTCTCTTCTAATTGAGCTACGATTTCTTCTAAACGTTCTGATTTTTTTATGAGCTCTTCACTATCTAATTCTCCTTTAAGAAAAATAGCTTCGATTTCTTTCTTTTGAAATTCAAGCTTTTTTATTTCTCTTTCAAGTTTTGAAAATTCTTTTTGTTCATTAAAAGATAATGCTGAAGCATTGTCTTTTTTCCACCCTCCTTTATCTTGCTTTGGCTTCGCTACTTCTATAACCTTATCCACTTTTGGAGCTGGGCTATTTTCATAAGTTCTATAATCGGAATAATTTCCTGGAAAATCTTCGATTACCGCATTGCCTCTAAATACAAATAAGTGATCTACGATTTTATCCATAAAATAACGGTCGTGAGATACAACTAATAAACAACCTGGAAAATCTAACAAAAACTCCTCTAATACATTTAGTGTAACGATATCTAAATCGTTCGTAGGTTCATCTAAAATCAAAAAGTTAGGGTTTTGAATCAATACCGTACATAAAAACAATCGCTTTCGCTCTCCCCCACTCAACTTTTCTACAAAGTCGTATTGTTTCTTTTTATCGAATAAAAAGCGCTCCAATAATTGACCTGCAGAAATTTGACGCCCTTTTTTCAAAGGAATATACTCCCCAAATTCTTTAATAACTTCAATTACTTTTTGACCTGGTTTTATAACAATTCCACTTTGGGTATAGTAGCCTATTTTAATTGTTTCCCCAACAATCACCTTTCCACTATCTGGTAATTCTTTGCCTGTAAGTAGGTTTAAGAATGACGATTTTCCTGTTCCATTTTTACCAATAATACCAATACGCTCTCCTCTATTGAAAACATACTCCATTTTATCAACGATTTTTAAATCGCCATAACTCTTGGTTATCTTATGAAGCTCTATAATTTTGCTTCCCATGCGCTCCATGTTAATCTCCAAGGTAACCTGGTGATCTTCTCTACGCTTATGAGCTTTTTCTTTAATTTCGAAAAAATCGTCTATTCTCGATTTAGACTTTGTGGTACGTGCCTTCGGTTGACGGCGCATCCAATCCAACTCTTTTTTGAATAAGTGTTTTGCTTTTACTAATTCAGTTTGTTCTTGTGCTAACCGTTGCTCTTTCTTTTCTAAGTAATATGCATAGTTTCCTTTGTAACTATACATATTCCCTTGGTCGAGCTCAACAATTTCGTTACATACATTTTCTAAAAAATAACGATCGTGAGTTACCATAAATAAGGTAATCTTCTCTTTAGCGAAATATTCTTCTAACCATTCAATCATTTCCAAATCTAAATGGTTGGTAGGCTCATCTAAAAAAATAAGTTCGGGTTTACTCAATAACACATTAGCTAATGCCAAGCGCTTTTTTTGCCCTCCCGAAAGCATTTCTACTTTACGAGAAAGATCATCTAATTTTAATTTTGAAAGAATCTGTTTGTACTGAGTTTCAAAATCCCAAGCTTGCAATTGATCCATTTTATCAAAAGCTTTCTGGTACAAATCTGCATCATCAGGATTTTGCAATGCTTGCTCGTATTCATCAATCGCTTTTAAGATCTCATTATCTCCTGCAAAAATAGCTTCTTCAATCGTAAGCCCTTTTTGGAAAACAGGCTCTTGTGGTAATGAGGCTACCTTTAATCCTTTTCGATAAACTACCTGCCCTGAGTCTGGCTCGTGCACTTTAGTAATAATTTCGAGCAAGGAAGTTTTCCCTGTACCGTTTTTGGCTACAAAACCTATTTTTTGTCCTTCGTTAATACCAAAGGATATGTTATCAAATAATATACGCTCACCAAAAGCTTTAGCTACGTTTTCTATGGAAACAAGATTGATCAAACTATCATAATTTTAGGATGCAAAACTACGGAAATTCTAGGGAAGATTATTTTACGAGCTAATGTGCTAATTAAAGCTATTATTAAATTAAAAATA
Source organism: uncultured Aquimarina sp. (assembly GCA_937958985.1). Classification (GTDB taxonomy): domain Bacteria; phylum Bacteroidota; class Bacteroidia; order Flavobacteriales; family Flavobacteriaceae; genus Aquimarina. The sequence continues at coordinate 23,245 of CALGLV010000045.1, read as the reverse complement.
AGGCTATAAAATAGCACACAAACTTTAACAAAAACACAAATTTACTGTAAGAAATAAAAAAAATTACGACCTTTAGAAAAAAGCAAAATCATGGGATTATTTGATAAATTTAAGAGCAGTAAACCAAAAGAAGAAAAAAAGGCAAATCCTTGGATCCCTTTAACCAAGATGAGTCAATTGGACGAAATACTTAAAAATTCGAAAAACAAAACTCAAGCTATTTTTAAACACTCTACCCGTTGTGGAATTAGTAGTATGGTAATGCGTGGTTTCGACGGACCTAATTTCCCTACAACTGAAGAGGCTGATGTGTATTATTTAGATTTACTGAATTACCGACCTATTTCTATGGCTATTCAAGATAAATATGGTGTTATTCATCAATCGCCTCAATTAGTGGTTTTAAAAAACGGTAAAGTAACTCATGCGGCTTCGCACCACGATATTAATGTGAATGATATTTAAAACAAAAGGGCAAAACTATTAAGTTTTGCCCTTTTTAATATTTTCATTACAGCTTTTTACAATGAAAATAAAACTCCAAAGTTGAATGCGCTTCTTCCATTTCTAGCAGAAATACTGCCTGAATCTTTGAATATGTTTGAGAATCCTGATTGCGCGTCATATTCTAAAAATAATTTAGCTTTGTCTGAAATTGGAAATTTAACTCCTATACCTAAAGCCAATCCAAAATCGCTATTTTCAAACCCCTCTTTAGTATCTATACCCGCTACTTCTGCACTTAATAAAAAAGCTGTGTAAAGTCCGAAATTTAAATACCAGTTTCTTTTCTTCCCAAAATGCCAATTAGCCATCACAGGAATAGTTAGGTAATTTAACTCCATATCACCTTCTACTACTCGAAAAGTTCTTGGGTCTTCAACAAAACTATCAGCCCAGCCCTTTTGATCGTAAATTAATTTAGCCTTTAATCCCCATCTATCATTAAAATAATACTCTCCTGAAGCAGCTAAATTCAAACCTATTTTAGAGTCTGTTTCCCCATCAACATTTCCACTTAGAGCAATATTAGAGAAATTCACCCCAATGTTTCCTCCTAATTCAAAATTTCCTTTTTCTTGGGCAAAAACGAAAACAGCGTTTAATAAAGCAAGTGCTAAAAATAATTTTAGTTTCATAATCATTTAGTTTTTAGTTAATCAGCAAATATAAATCAAACTATTTGTATATAGATTTTTAATTAAAAGAAATTCTTGTCCGCAAGTACTTTATAAACATACATTTCTAGTTTAGACTAAAATTCTAAAAAAATAATTTTTTCAGAAAATCGAACTTCAATTCCTTTTTAAATAGAAATAATCGCTACAATTACCTTACTTCTCTATTTTTTCGTTTTGTCTAAGTGATGAATTCAATTTGAATGTTTATTTTTGCAAAATATTTAATTAAATACGTATCTAATGCAACGAGACGAAAAGATTTTTGAGCTTATAGAGCAAGAAAACCAAAGACAATTAAAAGGTTTAGAGCTTATTGCTTCTGAAAACTTTGTAAGTGACCAAGTAATGGAAGCTCAAGGTTCTGTTTTAACCAATAAATATGCTGAAGGATACCCTGGTAAGCGTTATTACGGAGGTTGTGAAATTGTTGATATTGTAGAGCAAATTGCTATTGACAGAGCTAAAGAACTTTTTGGAGCTGCTTATGCTAACGTACAACCACACTCTGGTTCGCAAGCAAATACTGCTGTTTTTGCAGCAACTATTAACCCTGGAGACAAGATTTTAGGTTTTGACCTTTCTCACGGTGGGCATTTAACACACGGATCTTCAGTAAACTTTTCTGGTAAATTGTACAACCCTTCTTTTTATGGGGTTGAAGAAGCTACCGGCGAATTAGATTACGACAAAATACAAGCTATTGCAGAAAAAGAGCAACCAAAATTAATTATTGCTGGCGCCTCTGCTTACTCTCGTGAAATAGATTACAAGCGTTTTAGACAAATAGCCGACAGCGTAAATGCTGTATTATTGGCTGATATGGCACACCCTGCTGGTTTAATTGCTGTAGGTTTATTACAAAGCCCTATTGAGCATTGCCATATTGTAACTACTACTACTCATAAAACATTAAGAGGACCGCGTGGTGGTTTAATATTAATGGGCAAAGATTTTGATAACCCACAAGGTATTACTCTAAAGAGTGGTAAATTAAGAAAAATGTCTACAATGCTTAACAGTGCTGTTTTCCCTGGAAACCAAGGAGGACCTTTAGAGCATGTTATTGCAGCAAAAGCTATCGCTTTTGGAGAAGCCTTAACTCCTGCTTTTAAAACCTACTGTGAACAAGTAGTGAAAAATGCTAATGTAGCTGCAGAAGCATTAATTGAAAAAGGATACAAAGTAATTTCTAACGGAACGGATAACCACATGATGTTAGTAGATTTACGTAGTAAAGGTGTTACCGGAAAACAAGCTGAAGAGGCTTTAGGTGTTGCTGATATTACTGTAAACAAGAACATGGTCCCTTTTGATGACCAGTCTCCTTTTATAACTTCAGGAATTCGTATTGGTGTATCTGCATCGACTACACGTGGATTAAAAGAGGCTGATTTTAAAACGGTTATCAACTTAATTGACGAAGTTATTATGAATATTGATAACGAAACTGTTTTGAAAGCAATTGGTAAAAAAGTGAATGCACTAATGGCCAACAGACCTTTGTTTGTAGCTTAATTAGAATAAATATTACTCTAACATATTGTTAAAGTAAATCGAAAAAGACTGCCTAAAAGCAGTCTTTTTTTTGTTTTTCATATATTTTTAATGAACTTAGCTAACAACGCAATTATAAAATTTAATTTTTGACTCCAAATCGTATTGTAATTACAGGCGCCCCTGGCACAGGAAAAACAACATTAATTAAAGCATTAAAAAACGAGGGTTTTTTGTGTTTTGATGAGATTTCAAGAGCTATTATTAATGAATACCAATTAGAAGGCATACCTAATCCTTTTAAAACTCATGCAGTCCAATTTAGTGATCGTTTGTTTACAGGAAGGGTTCAACAATTTACTGTTGCCAAAAACAGTTCTCAAAAAACAGCTTTTTACGACCGAGCTATTCACGATGTTATTGCATATTTACAACACACCAAATCAACCATACCCAACCATTACATAGCTACTGCTAAAAAAAACACCTACACTTCTATTTTTATAACACCACCTTGGGAAGCTATTTACACTAAAGACAATGAGCGTTTCGAAAGCTTTGAAGAAGCTACAAAAATTCATAAATCTTTAATAAATACTTATAGAAATTTTGGTTATACCCCTATTGAAATCCCTCTAGAATCCGTTTCTAATAGAGTTTCTTTCATTTTGAAAAAACTGTTATGAATTCTACACCAAAAGAACTATTAAAAACCTATTGGGGCCATGATGAATTTAGACCCTTACAAGAAGAAGTTATCACCTCTATTCTTCAAGGAAAAGATGTGCTAACCTTAATGCCCACAGGTGGAGGGAAATCTGTTTGTTTTCAAATTCCTGCACTTTTACAAGAAGGCATTTGCATTGTTATATCGCCACTAGTTGCACTTATTGCAGATCAAGTAGCCCAACTAAGAGAAAAAGGAATTAAAGCTATTAGCTTAAGTAGCGGCATCACAACTTCTGAGTTAGAAACCTTATTAAACAATGCTGAATTTGGGAATTATAAATTCTTGTATTTATCTCCAGAACGACTTCAGCAAGAGCTTGTACAAAAGCGCATTCAACAAATGAATGTGTCCTTAATCGCCATTGATGAAGCCCATTGTATTTCTGAATGGGGACACGATTTTCGGCCAGCTTATTTAAAACTAAACATACTTAGAGAATTACTACCAAACATTTCTATTATTGCAGTAACCGCAACAGCTACCAAGCGGGTACAAGAGGATATTATTTCTCAATTAAATTTTAAAAACCATCAATTTTATAAAACTTCTTACTTACGAAAAAACTTAAGTTATGGGGTTTACAAAACTCAAGACAAAAATCACCTACTGCTACAAATATTAAAAAAACAGCAAGGAGCTGCTATTGTTTATGTAGCAACACGCAACCAAACCGAAATAATTAGCGCGCTTTTAAATCAATCAGGACTTAAGGCATTGCCGTATCATGGTGGATTGACTAGTGAAAACAAAAAAAAACATTTTGAATTATGGTTTTCTAATTCACACCCAATTATAGTTGCCACCAATGCTTTTGGAATGGGAATAGACAAAGCCGATGTGCGCCTAGTAATTCACCTTCATCTACCAGCGAGTATTGAAAATTATTTCCAGGAAGCTGGTAGGGCAGGAAGGGATGGAAAACAGGCTTTTGCATTATTACTACAAACAGCTAATACTTCGCAGAAACTAATACAGCAATTTGAAGCACAAACACCCGATATAAAATTTATAAAACATGTGTACCGTAAACTTTCTAGCTATTTACAAATAGGATACGGTGAAGGTTTTGATCAAAAATTCTCCCTACAGTTTTCTGATTTCTGTAACAGGTATAAATTATACAAATCAAAAACATATAACACTTTACAAATACTAGATAACAACAGTATTATTCGCTTTAATGAAGTTTTTAGAAACACTACTGAAATACAGTTTTCAATTAATGCTCGCGCACTAAATAATTTCTCAAACAACAACCCTAAATACGGGACAATATGCGACTATTTGTCTCGAAATTTCCCTGGCATACATTCGTACAAAACCGCTGTAAACCTAAGCAAAGTATCTTCCGATTTAATGGTTTCTCAAAACAACATCCAATTACTATTAGAGAAATTAGCTGAGCAAGAAATACTTTCTTTTGAAAATAAAAAAAATGATATTGAAGTTACCTATTTACAACCACGAGAAGACGACATCACCATCAATTCTGTTTCAAAATATATAAAATATCACTTAAAACACAAGCAAAAAAAAGTTCAAAATATGCTAGAGTTTTTGAAGCTAGAAACGCACTGTAAATCTAAATACTTACTAAGCTATTTCGGAGAAGAAACTGCCGATTGCGGTATTTGCTCAGCCTGTATTAAGAAGAAAAAAACAGCCCCTAACCTTTACAAAGAAGCTGAAACTGCCGTATTAAATATATTAGAAGGAAAAGAGTTGGATTCAAGAAATATTATAGAGAAGCTTCCTATATTTGAAAGCTCAATATTAATTGAGACTTTAAGAAATCTACTCGAAAACAATCAAATTAGTATTCAAGATAATAACACGTATTGCATAAAAAATAAATAATGAAAGATTTACAAATAGTTTTTATGGGTACTCCCGATTTTGCCGTAACGACTTTAAAACACCTCCATGAAAATGGCTATAAAATTGCAGGAGTTATTACCGCACCTGATAGACCAGCCGGTAGAGGACAAAAAATAAGAACTTCTGCTGTTAAAGATTATGCCACGTCACAAAATTTAACCGTTTTACAACCAACCAATTTAAAAGACCAGGCTTTTTTATCGGAATTAACAAACCTTAAAGCCGATATTCAAATAATTGTTGCTTTTAGAATGTTACCTAAAGTAGTGTGGGCAATGCCTAAGCAAGGAACTTTTAATTTACACGCCTCTTTGCTACCACAGTACCGAGGTGCAGCCCCTATTAATTGGGCCATTATAAATGGAGAAACAGAAACAGGAAACACTACATTTTTTATTGACGATAAAATCGACACAGGAAAAATTATTCTTCAAGAAAAACTAGCTATTGGAGGTAACGAAACTGCAGGAGAATTGCATGATCGGTTAATGAATAGCGGTGCAGAATTGGTTTCTAAAACATTAAACCTTATTGAAGCTGGAACAATTAACACCAAAGCTCAACCTGACCACGAACCTAAAACAGCTTATAAACTCAATAAAGAAAATACCAAAATCGATTGGTCTAAAGAAGGTAAAACAATCCATAATTTAATTAGAGGGTTGTCGCCCTACCCTTCTGCATGGTGCACTTTAATAAATGCCGACAAATCGCTAGCGGTTAAAATTCATAAGGCATCCATTTCTAATGAAAAAAGTGATTTCCCTGCTGGTAAAATTTGGATTGAAGACAAAAACATTAAAGTAGCAACTATTGACAGTACCATAACGATATTTAATTTACAACTTCCAGGAAAAAAGGCTATGCCTGCAAATGCCTTACTTAATGGTTTTAGCTTTGATAATGAAGCTTTTTTTAAGTAACTAATAATAAATTGATTACTTACGCTTTCACTTATTAACAATTTCCTTGAATTATTAACAAAAAAACGCGAAACACACGCTATTACTTGCATGAGAAGTAAAAGCGCATAAATTTGTATTCGCACAACCAACAATTGTGTTTTAAAACCTAATTAAATCATTAAATTATGAACAAAACAGAATTAATCGACAGCATTGCTGAAAAGTCAGGAATTACAAAAGCAGCAGCTAAAATTGCTTTAGAAACATTTTTAGGAGATATTGAGTCTACATTAAAAAAAGGTGACCGTGTTTCTTTAGTTGGTTTTGGTTCTTGGTCAGTTTCTCAAAGAGCTGCTCGCGATGGTAGAAATCCTCAAACTGGAGCTACTATTAAAATTGCTGCTAAAAATGTAGTGAAATTTAAAGCAGGTTCTGAATTATCTAGCGCTGTTAACTAAGAGTAATATTTAGATAAAAGAAATGTATAGAGGTTACCAATTTTGGTAACCTTTTTTTATGCTACTATTCTCATCCAATAAATGCCTTGTGAGATATCTTTTTCTCCAAAAACCTCAAAATATAAATTTTGTTGCATTTCCCTTATTTCTTGTTGATTATCCGCTATTTTTTAAATATATTTAGATAAAATAAGGTGTTTTTAGTTAAAATTTAACATAATAATTACTATTGTTTTTTAATTTTAACTAAAAAATTATCTTTTTTACGCCTCCTTTAACTCTAGAAAACTGATATTAAGCATGATAGCAACTAAAATTACTAAAGGCAGTATTCTTTTAGCCGAGCCCTGCTTAATTGGAAATATTCATTTTCAAAGATCTGTGATTTTAATAACCGAATACAGTCAAAAAGGAATTGTAGGTTTTATTACCAACAAGCCCCTTTTACATACTATTAGCGATATTTTACCTGATGTTACTGAGGAGTTTAGAATATACGATGGCGGACCTGTAGAGAAGGATAATTTGTACTTTTTACACAACAAACCAAATTTAATACCTAATAGCATTCAAATTAGCGAAAATGTGTATTGGGGTGGTGATTTTGATGCTGTATCTGAATTGATATTAAACAAAAAAATATCACCTGCCGACATAAAATTCTTTTTAGGATATTCTGGTTGGGATTTTGATCAGTTAAATAATGAGGTAAGCGATAGAAACTGGATTATTCAAAATTTAGAAAACTCTAAAATATTACTTTCCGACGATATGGATTGTTTTTGGAAAAAATCGCTTGAAAAATTAGGTGGTCGTTATCGAATTTGGTCAAACGCTCCCGAAAATCCTAGCTACAACTAGGATAGTCTTAATTTTATATTTAATAAGTTCAATAAATTTTTAGCAACTTTATTAGTATAGCTTTTTTTCCTATAATTACTAACACTTGTAAAACCTGTTATTACATTAGTAATAAATAGCTCGTCAGCTTTTTGCAGTTCGAATGTTGATATTGAACTTTCTTCAATATTGTAATTCTTCTGTTTCTTTAAAAGATCTATTACTTGCTTTCTAAAGACTCCATTTATACCCCCATCTTTTAATGGCGGGGTTTTAATTGTATTGCCTTTTACTAAAAAAACATTTCCGTTTATAGCCTCAACTACTTTTTTTTCGGTGTTTAGCAACAATAAATTTTCATAATTGTTTTCTTTAGCAAATATTCCTGCCAATACATTTAATGCCTTATTATTTGTTTTAAGCGTTGCTAGTAAATCATTAGGTAAATAATGATCCTTATACAACTCCACTCTAAAGGCGTTGTCTTCGAAATTATTGGACAAGTAAAATGGACTCTCTATTTTTTTTATAGCAATAAAAAAACCTATCTGATTACTATCGGGTGTATATAAACCATCACTATCTCGATAAACACTCAACTTCACTCTAACCGATTGTGTTTTGGGCAAACCGTGACTCGCAATGGTATCTACAATTTGTTTTTCCAAATACTCTAAAGTAAAACTCATTGGTATCTGCATACGCATTATTCGCATAGAAGCCATTAATCTAAAATAATGATCTTCCCAAAATAATAATTGTAATCCATTAGCTCTTATAGTTTCAAACAAAGCGTCTCCATAAGCGAAGCCTCTGTTAAAAACACTCAACTGAGCACTCGAATTTGAACTAATTTCTCCGTTAAAATTTACCATAAAAAAATCCCTTACAAGAAGGGACAAATATACGTTTATACAATAAAAGAATGATTAAGCAGAACCTAAAACGTGTTTTAAATTACTAATGGTATTCTCCCAAAGCATTTTATTTTCTTCCATTTCATCTTCTTCTGAAAAATCGGTAATCATTAGAGAAACATCTTTTGTAATTTCATCTAACTGAATACGGATTTCAAAATAGTACTCCTCATCTTCATCATCTTCCCACTGGAATCGTACACGCTCATTAGTTTTCTTAGACAGTAGTTTTGCTGTTTCCTCACTATCATCCCATATAAATGTAAACGACTCTCCGCGTGAATTAACATTATCCGCAAACCACTCAGATAAACCCGATGGAGAGGATATATAATTGTACAACATTTGAGGAGAAGCTTGTATGGTGAATTCTAATTCGTATTTTATTTTGTCTGGCATAGTAATTTGCTATTGAATCGCCAATATATTGATTAATGTTGTTCCTACAAAGCAAATTGAGTATTTAAAACAATGATCTTAAAAATAAAAGTTTTATTAATCTATAATATATTTTGTCTAACCCGAAATATGTTAATATATTTGCACCCGCTAAAAGATTTTATTTTTAGCATTTTGGCGAGGTAGCTCAGTTGGTTAGAGCGTCGGATTCATAACCCGGAGGTCACGGGTTCAATTCCCGTTCTCGCTACAAAAAACAACTTCTTTTTAAGAAGTTGTTTTTTTTTTGGCTTTACAAGTCTAAATTACCTCAAAGCGTTTCTCTACGTAATACAAAATACCACTTACACTTAAGATTCCTCTAAAAACAAAACCCTGCATATTTAGTTAGATGTAGCTTTAAAACGAAATAATTCTGTAACTATTTACGGAAGTTTAAAAATATATGGGCTTCTATTCTTACGCCTGTATTTATTAAATTACCCCTTGTGCTAACATGGCATCTGCTACTTTAACAAAACCTGCAATATTTGCTCCTTTTACATAATTTACATATCCGTCCTCTTCGGTTCCATATGCCAAACAGGAAGAATGAATATCGCTCATTATTTGTTTTAGTTTTTCATTTACTTCTTCTCGAGGCCAATTAAAACGAAGGGAGTTTTGTGTCATTTCCAGTCCCGAAGTTGCTACTCCGCCTGCATTTGAAGCTTTTCCTGGTGCAAACAAAATTTTAGCCTTATGAAATGCCAATATAGCTTCGGGGGTACTTGGCATATTTGCTCCTTCAGAAACGCAAATACATCCATTCTTTATTAATTCTTTTGCATCATCTCCATTTAGCTCATTTTGAGTAGCACAAGGCATAGCAATATCACAAGCCACCTTCCACGGTGTTTTACCTGCTACAAATTTGGCCGAAGAATACTTAGCTATATAAGCACTAATTCTACTTTTCTCAACATTTTTTAATTGCATTACGTGCGCTAATTTTTCTTCAGTAATTCCTTCTTCGTCATAAATATAACCTGAGGAGTCCGATAATGTAACCACCTTTGCCCCAAGTTGAATTGCTTTTTCCGCAGCATATTGTGCTACATTACCAGATCCTGAAATCGAAACTATTTTATTTTCAAAAGATTTTTTTTGAGTTTTCAACATATTTTCAGCAAAATATACCGTACCGTACCCTGTTGCCTCAGGTCGAATTAAAGACCCTCCCCAACTAAGTCCTTTACCTGTTAGCACTCCGGTAAATTCATTCCTAATTTTACGATACATTCCATACAAGTAACCAATTTCTTTACTACCTACACCAATATCTCCTGCAGGCACATCTGTATTAGGACCAATGTACCTAAAAAGCTCAGCCATAAAACTGTGACAAAAACGCATAATTTCACTATCCGATTTTCCTTTAGGATCAAAGTCAGCTCCCCCTTTACCTCCACCCATAGGTAGTGTGGTAAGGCTATTTTTAAAAACCTGTTCAAAAGCCAAAAATTTAAGGACACTCATTGTAACGGTTGGATGAAATCTCAATCCGCCTTTATAAGGCCCTATAGCCGAATTCATTTGAATCCTATACCCTCTATTCACTCTTATTTCACCTTGATCATCTACCCACGGAACTCTAAAAGTAATCGCCCGTTCGGGCTCTACCATTCGCAATAATATATTTTTCCCATCATATATTTTTTGGGTAGCAATGTAGGGTATTACCGTTTCTGCAACTTCTTGTACGGCTTGTAAAAACTCAGGTTCGTGACTGTTACGTTCACGAACTTCATCCATGAATATTTTTATCTTATTTTTCATTTATTTTTTATTATCTGGCATTTAAAAAAGACAGCTTTAACACCTTTCTCTATATAAGAATACTACTATTATTCGTAGGCAACTTTAATTAATATTTATTTTATAACCATTTTAACTCTTTAAGCTTCCTACTAAATCATAAAACTTTTTCAATCTTCTAAGCCATCAGCTTTATTCTCTATGAATGATTTCCTATTTAAAGGTGCAAGTCCATCATTATTTTTCGACAAAAACAACTACAAACTCATAACATTTAACCTAAACATATTTTACAATGACCAAAGCCATAATTTTTGATTTAGACGGTACCTTAATTCAAACTGAAGTTCTAAAAGCATCATCTTACGCTAAAGCCGTAAATGAACTTACTCAGCAAACTATTTCAGAAGATTCTGTTTTAGCCATTTTTCAAAATTTAGTTGGCTTATCAAGAGCTGAAGTTTTACAAGGCCTTTATGATGAGTTTTCTGAAGTACTACAAAAGCAGCTAAACACAACCGATTCAATATTGATTAAAGAAACTTTAATTAACAAAAGACTGGAAATTTACAGGAATATTCTTTCGCTTGACGAAATATTAAAAAGTCATTTTTGCTCTAAAACATTAGGGCTATTTAACCGCCTTTATAGTGACGGATACAATCTAGCGCTGGCAACAATGTCTCATAATACCGAAGCCTATAAAGTTTTAGAGGTTATGAGTATTCGTGAGAAGTTTGATTTTATATTAACCCGAGACGATGTAAAACACGGAAAGCCGAATCCTGAAATTTACTTAAAAGCAATTGAATTATTAGCTGTTTCCAAAGAAGAATGTTTAATTATTGAAGATTCCGTAAACGGAATTAAAGCCGCTATAGAAGCTGGTGTTCCTGTTTTTGCTGTTACGAATAGCATAACACATAAATCGGTAAATGAAGCTCAACTACTACCGCAAGATTATGTAATAAATGACACCTCTAATTTTGACGAAAAAATATATAATCATATTGGCCTCGGCGTTAAAAACAGATAAGATTATAAGACTTCACTATTTTTTATAAAAATCAATTCAAAAGCTTAGCAAAACCTTCTGAAACAAATTTGCCTATACTATCTTTTGAAGCACTAAAGAGAATATACGCTTCAATATCGGACCTATTATTAACTAGCTGTTTTGTCTTTTGAAGTGGCATTGCCATAAAAGCTGTAGCATATGCATCGGCAGTAGCACAGTCTTTTGCTAAAACAGACACACTCAAAACCGAAGACACCTCTGTTAGTCCTGTTAAAGGATTAATCGTATGTACAAATTTTTGACCTGTTAGCGAATCTAGTCTAAACTTTCTGTAGTTACCAGAAGTTGCCATTGCTTTATTTTCCAGACTTAAAGTCGAAATTAATGTCCGAACATCTGTTTGACTGGGATCATCAATACCAACTGTCCAAGGTTTATTCGCAGAAATCTTACGCCCTTTCGCTACGAGCTCCCCTCCAAGTTCTATTAAATAGTTGTTGACATTTTGTTGATTCAATAAAACAGCTATCCTATCTACACAATAGCCTTTGGCTATGGCGTTGAAATCCAATATTATGTTCTTATTTTGCTTTTCAATAGTATTATTTTGGTTTAACGATAATTTCGACAAACCTACATATTGCCGTAAAGAATCCACAACTTTGGGAGTCATTTCAAGCTTTAAATTTTTAGGCCCAAATCCCCAGGCATTAACTAATTTACCTACAGTCGGATCAAAGTAACCATCGGTAACTTTATTAATTTCTTTAGACAATGATAACACCTCTTTAAACATCTCATCTACCTGTACAGTAGTGTCGCCTTTATTTATTTTAGAGATATCTGATGATGGTATATAAGTACTCATGGAAGTGTTAACCGCATTAAATAGACTATCTAAACTTTTTGATTGTATTTCACTATTCGAAAAATACAATATAGAATAGGTAGTTCCTAAAGCACCTCCTGTTTTGGTGTAAAAATTAACGAGTACTTCATTTTTTTGTTTGCAAGAAAACAAGGACAGCACTGCTATTAAAAAAGGATAAATTTTCATTGAATTAAATTTCTTTAATACCTGGGTAATTTATCACATAATCGGTATCGCTATTAACTGGCAACTCATAATCTTTGGCATTAGCCAAGCCTACAGCAGCATAATATGTTTTAGCTTTAAATTTAAGAGCATGATTTTTCATAGTTTCCAAAAATACCCTATCAAATATATTTGGATCATCAGGATATGTAATAGCCTGAACAAGGACAAAATGAAGCTTTTTGTTTTTAAGAGCTACAAACTGAGGGTCTTTTTTTAGCTTACTATTAATTGCTAAAAACTCATAACCTTGATCCTCCAAATCTTTACCTACTATATTCATTGCTAAGTTATGAAGGTCTTGCTCTGACAATACATTTTTCATACTAGTTATTTTGTTTCAACACTAATAAGCGTGAAACTTTTTGTAATAACGATTCTTCTGTAAAAGGTTTTGCTAAAAATGAATCCATACCTGAAGCTATAGCTTTGCTTAAAATATTAGGCACTTGTACTCCCGAAAGCCCAAGTATAGCCACATTTTTTATAACGGAATCTGCATAATTATTACGTACCATTTTAGTTAACTCTAAACCTGACATTATGGGCAGTTTAATATCCGTTATTATTAAATCGTAATTTCTATTTTCTATATTCTTCAACGCGTCTTCAGCATTACTAACCGCATCCACAAAAAAGCATCCTTGACTTAATAATTGTTTCATAATTAAATACTGCGTATTTAACCTGTTTTCAACAATCAAAATTCTAAATTTCTCCCCTTTTGGTAAATGATATTCTTTTTCTTTCGTTAAAGGATCTTCATTTATTGCATTCTTTAACTTTAAAGTTACTATGAATTTAGTACCTTTTCCTACTTCACTATTTAATGTAATTGATCCTCCCATTAAATGCACTAAATTTCGAGTAACATGCAGTCCCAGCCCCGAACCTTGGGTTAATTCGTTTAACTGAGAAAATGGTTCAAAAATACGCTCGCTATCTGCTTCTGAAATACCTATTCCAGTATCTGTGATTTTTATTTCAATTTCTTGTTTTTTACTTTTCCCTGAAATTTTATTTATTTCAAGTATTATAGACCCTTCCTCTGTGTATTTTATTGAATTACCTACAAGACTATTTAATATTTGATATAATCGAGTTTTATCGGCATGAACAAGAGGGTTTATTTTTTTATCTAATTTTATTTGAAAATCTAAAAGTTTATTTTCTGTAAGTACCCTATGAGAATCTTCTATTTCTTTAATTAAATTAACAAAATCAAAGGTTTCTTTTACTAAGCTAAATTCCCCCGATTCAATTCTAGAAATATCCAACATATCTCTAAAAATAGATTGTAGGTGCGAAGCTTCGTTTTTAATAATTTTAGTTAATTCTTCCTGTTCATAATCTAAATCGGTTTTTTCTAAAAGACTCAAAAAACCTTTAATAGAGGTTAATGGAGTAGTTAACTCGTGATTTATATTCGCTATAAAATTATTTTTAAAACGCTCTTTTTCTAGTAGTAACTTATTGGAGAATTCCAATTCTTGAGACTTTATTATAGAATCATTTCTCTCTTGAGAAATTAAATTCAATTTATTATAAGCCACGGTATAATCAAAAACAACGATACTAATTTCCTCCGTTTCAAAAGTAATTGTAACATCACAGATAAGCTCTTCATTATTTTGAGTTTCGAAGTGAACACAAGGGAAACTAAATTTATTTTCACTAACAGTTACCGATTCTTTTAAAGCCGAAATAATTTCAAAAAAAGGATGAGCCTCGGTAATTTTAATACCTGGCTTCCAATCTTCAAATAAATTAGTGTCGGAGTATGTTATACTCCCTAATAAATCGGTAGTAATTAATTGAATTTTATTATAGTGTTTCTTTAATGCCTCCCCTTTTTCCATTACCTGTCTATTACGTTTGACGCTATACCATTAAAAAGCTCTTCTACTTTATCTCCTGATTTGGCACTGGCTAAAAAGTCATATTTAACGTTGTGCTTTTTCAAAAAACCTATTGCTTTTTCTTGGTTAACTGCATCCAATTTATTACCAACAATTTTTATTAAAACATTAGGATAATGCTCTTTCAAAAAATCGATTTGAACATTTATATCTTTATAGGTTTCTATACGAGTAAGATCAAAAACATAAACAAATGCATGAGAACCCAGCATGTAAGAACTTCTTCCTTTTGACATAGAATCTACCCCTTCTGTATCCCATAAAATTAATGATAACTCAACACCATTAGGCATTGAAATTACTTTTTTCTTTATTTGCACACCAAGTGTTGACTTGTAGCTTTCAGAAAAAGAATCGTCTATATAACGATGAAAAAGAGAGGTTTTACCCACGCCAAATGAGCCTACTAAGGCTACTTTTTTAGATTGATTTACCACTAAAAAATAGTTTTAATTCGTTTGAAAATAATTTATCGTTATTTACTGCTTCTTTAGAAACCCCATTCTCTGCGAAATCTAAAATCATGTCTTCTAATTTGTCCTTAACTTCAACCGTATAAATACCATTAACCACAGCAGTAATATAGTATTTATGAAAGTTTTGAATATGTAATGTATAAAATTCGTATTGTATGGTTTCTAAACTTTGATCACCTCCTTTAAATGCATCTTCTACAAAACTCTTAATTGCTGTAAGCATTCCGGCAATTAATTCCTTGTCAACAGTCTCTGATTTTGAATTATCATAACTTGCCTTTAAAATCCCCGATTCTTTGTCTACAACTAACAGTTGTAATAATTCTGGATGCTGTGAAGCAGTTAACGTATCTCCTATAATTTTCGATCTTTTTCGCTTAGACCTAAATCTGTCTTTAAACGAAAAAACTTCATTTAACTGTTTTTCAATGCGCTCATTTAATAATCGAATTTCATGACTAATATATTTTTTAATCATTTTACCTATTATCGGAAATAAAGCTTCTACTACTGCCTCTTGAGATTTATCAATCTCGTTTTTTAGAGCCTTAGTTATCAAAGGTGAAAACTTAACTGGTATTTCACTTGCAAAATTAGTTAACTTTGAATCTATTATAGGATTAATTCTCTTAGCTAACTCATCTTCTTTTTCAATGACCTGCTCTAATTTAGCTATTTTATCTAGCAAATGCGAAGTAACCTCCTTCTCATCAGTAAGAAGAATATCCTTTAATAATTTTAATCGATCCTGCTGCTCCATAAATAAGTGTATTATTCACTTATCTGATTTCCAATTTTCACCAGCAAATTTCCAAGTGTTTTTTTATTCACTTTTTCAGATTCTAAACCTTCTATTTTATCGGAAAAATTATTTTCCAGCTCGGTAATTCTGATATTAAGATCTGTACTCAAATTATCAACCAAAATATTTATTTCTCGGGTTGTTTCTTCTAGCAAAGCCTTTAACTCTTCTCTTTTGGTTAAAATATCTTTCTTTAGAGCCTCAAATTCAGAATCATACTGCTGAATATTATCTCCAAAAATTAAATTTTTTATTGTTTCTATTTTAGAAACTGAATCTATTTGGTTTTCTATCGAAGGCTGCTTAACGTCTTTGGACATTTTAATAAAATTAATGTGGTTAATATTAAAGCAATATTTAGCAAATGTAATAAAATCTAAGTGGCGATAAATTTAAAAGCAACATTATTACATATTTATAAAAAAATCAACTTTAAAAGTACACTTTCTTCCTTAAATTAGCAATCTTAAAAGTGTATTACAATAATAGAGCGATATCTGTTATCAATTTAAGTATATAAAATGAGAGTTTTTAAATTTGGTGGAGCATCAGTTAAAGATGCAAATAGTGTTAGAAACGTATTAAGCGTATTACAAAAAGTTGGACATAATGAAACCCTTGTGGTAGTTTCTGCTATGGGTAAAACAACTAACGCCTTGGAAGTTGTTATTGAACAATACAGAAATAAAGACACTAAGCTTAGTAATACTATTTCTGAATTAAGAACCAACCATAAAGCCATATTAACTGACTTATTTGAAAGTAATCCACATTCAATTTTTGATACCATCGATGCTATTTTCGATGATTTATCACTTCTTCTTCAACGTAACAAATCTCCTAAATATGACTACATATACGATCAAGTAGTAAGTTATGGTGAAATTATATCGACCACAATATTAAGCGCTTACTTCGAATTTAAAGACGTAGCTAACCAATGGGTAGATGCTAGAAACTTGATTAAAACAGATAGCACTTACAGAGATGCTAAAGTAGACTGGACAGAAACACAAGAGGCCATTAATACTTTGATCGACAAAAAAACACTAACAATTACCCAAGGTTTTATTGGAGCAGACACCAATAACTTCACCACCACTCTAGGTAGGGAAGGAAGTGATTACTCTGCCGGTATCTTTGCATATTGCTTAAATGCGGAAAGTGTAAGCATCTGGAAAGATGTCCCAGGGGTATTAAACGGAGACCCTAGAGTTTTTGAAAACACTAAGTTATTAAATCAAATTTCTTACGAAGAAGCTATTGAACTGGCTTTTTACGGTGCATCTGTTATACACCCAAAAACATTACAGCCTTTACAGCAAAAAGAAATTCCCCTTTATGTTAAATCCTTTATCAATCCTGAAGGAAAAGGTACTGCTGTTAGTAAAGGGCAAACATTAGAGCCTTTTATACCTTGTTTTATAGTTAAGAAAAACCAAGTATTAATATCATTATCTTCTTTGGATTTTTCTTTTATTGTTGAAGAAAATATAAGTGAAGTATTTAGCTTGTTTCATAAATATCAAATTAAGGTAGACTTAATACAAAACTCTGCAATTAGTTTCTCGGTTTGTGTTGACAATAAATTTGGGCATTTAAAAGAATTGATCACTGAACTAAAAGCAAAATTCAAAGTATCCTTTGAAGAAAATGTTTCATTATACACCATTCGCCATTTTGATACCGAAGCCGCTGAACAATTAGAAAAAAACAAAGAAATACTACTTAAGCAACTCGGAACTGAAACCTACCAAATAGTTGTAAAACAATAACCTATTTTACCTGTAAGGTTTCTTGGCAACTTGTGACTAAGGCAGTGTTAACATTGCTTTGATGAAACTAACTGGTATTTTTACTTTAACTGCTTTGCTTTTATACATAGGATGTATTGCCTATGCACCTGTAAATATTGAGCATTTAAAGTCAATATCACGTTATTCCCACATAACAAAAAATGTTACTAATTCAGACTCTATCACCAAAAACACAAAAGTTCCTAACACTTTGGATCTTAAAAATGGTTATTGGGTTTCCTACTATCCAAACGGAAATAAGAAAGAAGAAGGCACTTTTTTGAACAACCTTAAAAATGGTTATTGGAAAACCTACTACACTAGTGGAACTAAAAAAGAGGAAGGCGAATACCTGAATGATAAAAAAAACGGATACTGGTATTTTTATGCCCCAAATTCAAATAAAATTAAAGAGGGTCATTTTAATAATAATTACCCTAAAATGTGGTGGAAATATTACAAAACTGACCTTTTAGAAAAGTGTCTTTATCAAGAAGATGGAAAAACCAGATTTTGCCTTATTTACAAAGGAATAAAATTAATTAAGGGCAGAAAGTATATAAATGATAACTTTGTGAATGAATGGAATTCATTAAGTAGTTTCAAAAAAGATAATCCTAATTTTTCATTTTGAAAAAGCCTATAATTAAAGTTATCATACCTGCTGTTAACGAAGAAGAATCGATAGCTAAGGTTATCGCCGAAATTCCCGAATTAATAACTGAAATAATCGTTGTTAACAATGGCTCTACGGATGCTACTGCTAAAGTAGCAAGCAATGCAGGTGCCATAGTATTAAATGAGCCTAACAAAGGCTATGGAAACGCTTGTTTGAAAGGCTTAAATTATATTGCCACCAATACACCCAAACCAGATATTGTTGTTTTTCTGGATGGAGATTACAGCGATTATCCAGAGGAAATGACTGCTATACTTAAACCAATTCTCAACGAAAAAATTGATTTTGTTGTTGGAGCACGTGCAAGCGAGTTACGTGAAAAAGGCTCCATGACTTTACCTCAAAGGTTCGGTAATTGGCTGGCTACTTTTTTAATGCGATTGCTATTTAACTCTACTTTTACTGACCTAGGTCCTTTTAGAGCTATTAAATACAGTTCTTTAAAAAAATTAAATATGCAAGACAAAACCTATGGCTGGACTGTAGAGATGCAATTAAAAGTTTTAAAAAATAAAATTCCCTATAAAGAAGTACCTGTGCGTTATAAAAAACGAATAGGTACCTCAAAAGTTTCAGGAACGATTAAAGGTGCTATATTTGCTGGCTTTAAAATATTAGGTTGGATTTTTAAATATAGTTTATAAACTCATGGAATTATTTATTGTAATTATTTACACACTTTCTTTACTATTCATATTCTTATACAGCCTAGCTCAACTAAGTTTGCTTTTTGGGTATTTAAAGGCAAAAAAATCTACCAACGATAATTGCGAAGTATATAATTTATCAAAAACAGACGAAACTCCTTTCATAACCATACAGCTACCTGTTTATAACGAACTTTATGTTATGAAGCGTTTGTTAAACAATATTGCACTATTAGATTACCCAAAAGACAAGTTAGAGATACAGGTTTTAGACGACTCCACTGATGAATCTATAAAAAGTACTTTAAAGCAAGTTGAACAATTAAAAGCTAGTGGACTAGATATTGTACACATTCACAGGCTAGATAGAAAAGGCTTTAAAGCAGGGGCACTAAAGGAAGGTTTAGCCATCGCAAAAGGAGAATTTATAGCTATATTTGACGCTGATTTCTTACCAAAATCAGATTGGCTAAAACTAACTGTTCCTTATTTTAAAAATCCTAAAATTGGCGTTGTACAAACTCGCTGGGGACACATAAACCGAAATTATTCTTTATTGACTCAAATTCAAGCTTTCGCTTTAGATTTTCATTTTACTATGGAACAGGTAGGCCGAAACATGAAAAATCATTTCATAAACTTTAACGGAACTGCTGGTATATGGCGAAAAGCCTGTATTGAAGATGCTGGCAACTGGCAGGGAGATACTTTAACAGAAGATCTTGATCTTAGTTACAGGGCTCAATTAAAAAAATGGGAATTTAAATACCTAGAACAAGTTGAAACTCCTGCTGAATTACCAATTGTAATTAGTGCCGCTCGTTCGCAACAATTTAGATGGAATAAAGGTGCTGCTGAAAATTTCAGAAAACTGTTTAAGGCAGTAATCAAAAATAAAGACATCTCATTTAGCACTAAAATCCATAGTTTTTTCCATTTACTAAATAGTAGCATGTTTTTAATTATACTATTGGTATCGTTATTAAGTTTACCCATTTTATTTATTAAAAGTAACAATCCAATATATGCTTGGTACTTTAACTTTATGGCTTTTTTCGCTTTAAGTACGGTTATTTTCTTTTCGTGCTATTGGACTAGTTTTAAAAATATTCACGGTTCAGGAACAAAAAACTTTTTTAAATTCCTGAAACTTTTTGTTACTTTTTTCTCAATTGCAATGGGTTTTTCTATACATAATAGCGTTGCTGTTTTAGAGGGTCATTTAGGGAAACGAAGCGAATTTGTAAGAACTCCGAAGTTTAATTTAGACAACATAAGTGATAGCTGGAAGGACAATAAATACATAAACAAAAACATTTCAGTGAGTACGATATTTGAAGCACTTTTAATGTTCTATTTTGCTTATGCCTTATATGTCGGATATTCTATTAACGAATACGGTTTTTTTATTTTTCACGGCATGTTGTTATTTGGATTTGGATTTGTGTCATTCAAATCATTAACCTCTAAAACATAATGCTTTTAAGAAAAAAAAAGCCTCACTTTACCAACTACTTATTTATTTTAATAAGTAGTTTTGCTTTTGTATACTTTGAGTATTTCTTGCCGAGAAGTGATTTCCGCACTTTAGTTTCTTTATGGATTCTATTGTTTGCACTTTCCTATTACTTAACAAACAAATCAAATTTAAGCACTCAATATTTATTCTATTTAGGAATTTTATTTAGGGGATTACTATTAATAGCCGTTCCTCCTCTATCTCAAGATTTTAATCGTTTTATATGGGATGGCAGATTAATTTTTGAAGGACTAAACCCCTACTTAACAACTCCAGATTTTTTTATACAAAACAACATCGCACCTATTAAAAATGCTCATGAGCTCTACAATGCCATGGGATCCCTAAATGCAACCAATTACACCAATTACCCTCCTATCAGTCAACTAGGCTACTTTATAGCTGCTATATTTGGAAGCAAATCAATCTTAGTGAGTATAGTTGTAATGAGAACTCAACTTATAATAGCTGATGTTGGAATTTTTTACTTTGGAAAAAAAATACTGAAGTTTTTAAAACTTCCTGAAAAGAACATTTTTATTTATTTCCTTAATCCTTTTATTATTTTAGAACTAACAGGGAATTTACATTATGAACCTGTGATGATTTTATTCTTAGTTAGTAGTTTATACTATTTGCTTTGTAATAAATGGATAATAGCTGCAATTCTTTTTGGTATTTCTATCAATGTAAAATTGCTACCACTAATTTTCATACCTGTATTTGCTAGTTATTTTTTTGGCGAAAGTGTCCTGAAAAAATCGTTGGCAATTAGCGGCAAAACTCTTTTGACTAAAAGAAAGAAAATAGGTAAATATTTAATATTTTGTGCAATCACTTTAATTACAAATATTATTCTTTTCCTACCTTTTTATAATTCTAAACTTATAGCTAATTACACAAGTAGCATAGGACTATGGTTTAAAAGCTTTGAATTTAATGCTAGTATTTATTACATTATTAGGTGGATCGGTTACCAAATTGTCGGTTGGAATATTATAGGTACTGTAGGTAAAATACTCCCCCTTTTCGTAATCTTTTTTATAATTATTATAAGCATTACAAGCAACAACAAGAATTACAAAACGCTATTCAAAAGTTTACTATTTAGCGCAACTATTTATTTGTTACTATCTACAACTGTTCATCCGTGGTATTTAAGCATACCTATTGCTATTTCTGTATTTACTAATTTTAAATACGTTTATGTTTGGACTATTTCAATAGTATTGAGCTACTATGCATATTCTAATCCTTCGTTTACTGAAAATTTATTTCTAGTAGCAATAGAGTATACTACTGTATCTATAGCATTCTTATACGACATAGGTCGTAACCATAATAAAAAAGCTATAAATTTATAATAAATTATATTTTTTTGCTCGTTGAAGTTACTATAAAGTAAAGACCAATAATCATAAAAGGTATACTAAGCCATTGTCCTGTAGAAAAAACTCCAAAAAGTTCTTCAAACCAACCCCCTTGGCTTTCTTTTACATTCTCTACTAAAAACCGCACAAAGAAAATCAAAAACATATAAGCTCCAAACATAAATCCTGGACTATTTCTCTTATCTGTTTTCCAATACAAATACAATAATATAAAAGAAACAAAAACATATCCAAAAGCTTCGTAAAGCTGAGCAGGATGTCTAAAGTCTACCGATTCTAAAATTGATGAATATTTTGGATTAGTAACAATTTCAGTATACGCTTTATTTACATTTTTTACACCTGTTATTTTAACTGCCTGATATTCGTTTATATCTGATTTCACAAACTGAACTCCCGTAAAAGCCTCAGTTGGTTTTCCTATAATTTCAGAATTGAAAAAATTACCAATGCGAACAAATATTCCACCAAACGCTGCTGGAATAGTAACCCTATCTAAAGCCCAAAGAGTAGTTTTTTTAATTTTCTTAGCATACAAATACATTGCAATCACAAAGCCAATAGCAGCACCATGACTTGCCAAACCTTGAAAACCTGTAAACCTAAATTCTGGATTAAATTTAACTGGCAAAAATATTTCGAGTAAATTATTTTGAAAATAATCCCACTGATAAAAAAACACCTGACCTAATCTAGCTCCAATAATTGTTGCAAAAACAGCATACATAAATACTGACTCTAAATCTTCTTTAGAGCGGCCTTCTCTTTTATAAATGCTACCCATTAGTTGGTAACCCAAAGAAAAAGCAATAACAAACATTAAACTATAAAAATGAATAGTATAAAAACCAAGGTCAATCCCTACGGGAAAATTCCAAGTGATTTTAGATAAAAGCATATAAAAAATTTTAGTAAATATAACATAACTGACCCTGAAAATACACCAATAAAAAACAAAACGTTAATCACAGAAGTATTTATTTCAGTTTAAAGCAAAAAAAAGTCCTTTACAAAACAATGTAAAGGACTTTAAAAAAGGCGGTGACTTACTCTCCCACAAATGCAGTACCATCAGCGCTAACAAGCTTAACTTCTCTGTTCGGAAAGGGAAGAGGTGAGCCTTGTTGCAATAACCACCTTAAGGTCTTATAGATCTTAGATCCTAGAACTAAGATGTGAGACTTTTTATAGTCTTATTTCTTAAATCTATAATCTTATATCTACATATAAGTTAACATATTGATAAATCATTTACGATAGAGTGTTTTGTAAAATGCTTGTATATAAAGGCATTTATAAGCGT
>CALGLV010000044.1 GCA_937958985.1 uncultured Aquimarina sp. | reverse complement strand
ATTATTTTAAATTCGTTTCCGTCATTTCCCAAACCGTAATTGGCACAAACACTTTTTAGGTCGTCTATTAGGGTTTTGGTTTGCGTTTCAAAAGCAACTGCTTTAGTCATAATTTTAGGTGTGTAAGGCTGCGGTACCGTGGTACTCGTTCATGTATTCTTTAACTATTAGGTTTTGTATGCGTTTAGATGTGGCTACATCTAGTGGTATTTGTTGTTTTTGTTTAAACTCGGTGACTACCAAACGCATCATTAATTTTTCTACATAATTTTCGTTTTCTAATAGTTTGGTGTTTTGTAATAATTCGTGGTCTATGGCTTTTTTTAATCCGCTTAAGGCTTCAAATAATTGAAGCTCACTATCGGTTAATGGATTTTTTTCAGATAAGCGTTTGTGTAAACGGGCGTACTTTTCGTCGTTATCGTATTTTGCTCTTAGTAGCTGGTCTTTTCGGTCTAGCTCTTTAGCTTTATCGTAAATAGCATTTAATGCAGCAATATTGGCTTCCATATCTTCTTTGGTAACCTCGCTTAAGTTTTTCTTTTTAAATAGGCGCTCCAGCTCTTCACGCAATGTAATAAACTCGGGCGATTTTTGGTCGAAATTACCCCCCAAAGCTTCGCGTGTTTTTTGAAGCGTATTTTTTAATTGGTCGGCCAAAATCATTTCTTCTTCTTTTACTTTGGTAAAAGCGAACAACACGTCTTCTAAGGCTATGTTTAGTAAATTACTGGTATCTACACTACTTTCTAGAGCTTCTTTGGTGTTTATCATAGACAAACGCGCATTTGCCACATTGGATAGCTGCGTTAATTTTTTAAAGTCTAATTTTTCTAATAATTCATAATTACCCGAAAGGCGAATTAAATTATACAAGCTTTTGGCATTGTTAAGTGATTTTACAATGTCTTGCAATTCTTTTTTGTTTGAAATCTGGTTGATTTGCTGTGTAAATATTTCGGAGTTTTGGGTGTCGTAATGAAACAGTACTTCTTTTATTTCTTGTACCTCTTGGTTTACCTCTGCTTCGGTTTTAAACAGGGCCGAGTAATGTTGTAACTCATCACCAAGTTCGGACTGTAGTTCTTTAAAATAATCTTGATTGGTTTTCTCGAATTCTTTTTGAATGTCGGCAAAATCGACCACATGGCCGTATTTAAAATCTTTGTACGTACGGTTTACACGGGTTAATGCTTGCAATAAATTGTGTGCTTTAATGACACGGCCTATGTACAGTTTTTTTAAACGTTTTGCATCAAAACCTGTAAGTAGCATATTAAATACAAAAAGGATATCTATTTTACCCGCCTTAAATTCTTCTACCCAGTCTTTACGCTGCGTTTTATCGCCCACGTCGTGTAGAATAACTTCGGTGCGCTTTACCTTGCGTTGGTTTCGTTTTTTGTTATTATAAGTAGGTGCTGGTTCTGCAACCATTTGTAAAGCTTGCGGTTCGGCATATTTTTGGTTAAAAATTTCTTGCATTTTTTTAGCCTGATCGGCAGAGTCGCAAATAACCATAGCACCAATACTATTATCGTTCATGGTTATGCGAGCCTTTTCAAAATCGGCCACAATATAATCGAGCATCGGCTCTACAAACTTTTCGTGTGCGTACACAATTTTACGGTCTGTATTGCCTTTAAGTACGTCTATTTCTTCTAATGCTTTTTGTAGCGTTAATTTGTAACTGGTTTCTATTTCTTCTCTAATTAAGCGTAATGTGTAACCATCTTTAATAGAAGAATTATAGTAATATTTATGTATGTAACTTCCAAAAAGTGTTTTTGAATTGTATTCTTCGCCAAGTAATGGTGTACCAGTAAGTCCTATTTTTACTGCATTTTTATCAGCTTGTTCTAAATTTGCCAGAAAACTACCTTTAGGATTGTAACTACGGTGTACCTCGTCTAAAAAGAAAACGCGTTGCATGCTTAAGTTATAATCGGTGTTTTTTAAAACATCAGGATCGTCTTTAAACTTTTGGATATTGACTATGGTAATTTCTGCTTTTCCAGAATTGTTATGTATGGCTTGGTTCGATTTAATTTCTTTAGAAAACTCGTCTCGAGAGTTAATTTTGTGTACCACCAAACCACGTGCCTTAAACTCTCTTCCTGCTTGGATAAGTAAATCTAAACGATCTACAATAAAATAGAATTTAGGAATAATACCTTTTTGGCGGTAATAGTGGGTTAAATGCTTAACGTTAAAATAAGTAAGAGCCGTTTTACCACTGCCTTGGGTATGCCAAATAATCCCTTTTTTTATGCCGTTTTCAAGTTTGTCTTCAATAGCTTTTGTTGCAAATAATTGCGGGTAGCGCATAATGTGCTTTTGTAAGCCATCGTTTTCCTTTACATAAGCAATGGCAAATTCTAATAAAAAAGCCAACCTTTCTTTTTGAAAAAGAGAGGTGCATATTTTATTGGTTGGCGTGTTGTGGCTTTTATTAGTTAAAAACTCGGGAGCGTTTTTAACACTCAATAAATTATTATCTTTTAATACTTCGTTTTCTTGTTCATCGGAAACGCTGTTTAATAGTGTCTCTAAATCGAACTCTTGTTCTTCTCTAAAATAATTAAACATGGGTTTGTAATACGACGTAGTACTGTAAAAAGCACCTTGTAAAGGTTCGCTAGCCGTATCGTCATATTCCATGTTGTTAGAAAAAACCATTAATTGTGTTATGTTAATGAATTTTCTAAATTTTTTATTCTGAAAACGCGTGGTCATGCGTTTATGCTCCGTTCTAATTCCTTGTAAATTATTAGGTTTTTTAACCTCTATAAAAACTAAAGGCAACCCATTAATAAGTAAGATAATATCTGGTCTAAAATTATCATCATCCTTATTGTAAGGTAGCTCGGTAACTACATTAAAAGTGTTGTTTTCAAAGTTTTCAAAATCTATTAGCCTTACGCCCGATCTATTTGTAAGTCTTTTATAAAAGGCTTTCCCTAAATCTTCATTTTCTAAGGCCAACGAAATTTCAGCATATTCGCGATCTATTTCAAATTGAGATAAGGTTGGGTTTAACTTGGCTAGTTGCGACTTAAAAATATCGGTAAAAATGTTTGTGCCAATATCCCATTTTTTATTTTTTAATGATAAGTAGGTGTAACCTAGCTTCATTAAATGCAGTATAGTGGGTATCTTAACTCTGGAATCTTCGTTAAACTTCATAAAAGGTTGATGATTTGGTCACTAATATAACTTTAAAGGGTAGCATTAAACAAACTTTAAGCTCATGATTTTATATAAATATAGAATTATATGATTTTGTAATTATATAATTATAAACCGTTAATAAAGAGTCACTTTGTTAGTGATTAGTTGAAGATTTTATTTTTTTACACTTATAAAATCAGTAATTTAAATAGCTCCAATATATATAAAATGATAATTGACCCAACACTTCAAGATTACATCGATTACCAGAACAAACATGAAGATTATATTTTGTTGCAAAATGAATATTTTAATACTGAAATTTTTAAAGAGATTATTCATTTCATGGATTTAGCTTTTCCCGAATGGAAAAGTAATAAGGGTATTGGGTTTTACGCTCCTGAGTTTGTTTTAAGTGCCATCCAAGATTGTGACTATCTTATAGAAGCAGAAACTCTTGATTTGAATTTGCTTTATGCAGAATTAGTACTTGAATACCCGAAAAGTAAAGCAAGCTATGAGTTAAGCTTTGAAGAATATTTTGATAACTACTTCTTTGCCAAATTAGAAGATGATTCTTTTGAAGCAACATCACACCAAAAACAGGAGGGAGTATACCGTAATTATTTTGAAAGAGTAATCACTTACATTCCTTATGACTTTATAGGTGACAACTTCTAGGTAAAATGATATAGAATCTATTACCAGAATAGTTTTAAATTTTTAATACCTATAATCTCTATAAAAACACAAAAGGTTCAACCTAAATAAGTCAAACCTTTTGTGTTTTAAAATAAATTAACAGTAGATTACCTTTTATAGCTAAGGTTACAGCCTATCGGTTTTTAAAAAAATCATTTCTTTCTTATTAGTAGGATGAACTAATACCAATTTGGAATCAGACATAGACTTTATTTTGTAAAAATAATTAGCTTCATCAAGAAGTAATGTATCATCTACTATATAAAAGTTTCCTTTATCAACTTTATTAATTTTAGCATATCCTACATGACTTTTGCGCTTCAAAACAAATGTATTTTTTTTAGACAAAATAATAGAGGTGCCAGACTCTTTATGCAGGTAACTTACTTTATCAATTATTGAATCTCGCATATCTCGTTGCCATATAGTTTCTCCTTTTAAATTTCTGTATATCCATATTTTAGTAGGCGCTCCTTTGTCATAATAAAGCTCTTTGGTGTTAATTCCATTTTTAAAACTCTCTTGCTTCCCATCAAGTAAACCATCTTTATAATTGAATATTCGTTTTAGTTTTCCGTCGTTGGAGTACAATTTACTTTTTCCGGCTACTTCCCCTCTTTTATATGTTTCTTCAAGTTTTAACATTCCGTTTTCATGCCAAACTTTATAAGATCCTTCTTTTATAAAATTCTCCCCCTTCTTTATGATATGGTATTCAGCAGACATTTGTCCATTTTCAAAAAATTCTGTTCTTTTTTCTGTTTTATCACAGGATATTAATATTATTAATAAGTTAAAAATAATTAATACTGTTTTTAATTTTTGCAATGTTTTCATGATGATCTTCTAGATTTAAATCTCTTTATTAGTGTGTTTATTGAATAGACGTTTAGTAATGGATCATGTAACTCCCTTAATTTTTTCAGAATAGTATTACGCCTGTGTGATTTTTCTTTAAATATTTGGGATTTACTATTTACAGAATTTATTGTGCCTATTATTCTAGGCATTGCATAATCATCATCAAATAGGGGCTTATAGCGATCAATTTCTGAAGGAGTTAAATAGAAATCTTCTTTTAGTATTTTTTCAATATTTGTTGACGATATAAATTTCATTTCTAGTATTTTGAAAATCAAATATAGGCAAATTTGCTTATAGTTAAATTTGCCTATATCATCATTTTTACTCGTATGAAATACGTTAGGGATGATGAATTTTTAAAATGTTTTGGAGAGAGACTCAGAACCGTAAGAAAATCCAAAGGATTTACTCAAGAAAAGCTTGCTTTTGAGCTAGGAATTGAAGTTTCCCAAATAAGCAGATTAGAGAGAGGGCTTTTGAATACCTCTATTTCTAATGTGTATTTAATAGCACAAAAATTAGGGGTTAAAACGAGTTTTTTATTTGATTTCTAATACATTTTTGATTCCTTGATTAATTAAAATTTTTATACTTTTATCCTCTTCAATTGCTTTGATTTTTAGTTGTTTAAGTGTTTCTTTTTCAATGTAAAATGAGAATTGAACTTCGTCAAAGTCTTTTGTCTTTACTGGGACTACCTTTTGAATCACTTTTTGTTTTTTAGATGCTTTTGCTTGATTTAGTAAGCTTCCAAAATTTGATTTCTCCATAATTATATATTTATAGCTTTATATAATTCTATCGTTATAGAATTATATAAGTGCGGTTAATACTTCTTTGGTTAAATTATCTATTTGCCGTTGTGCTTTATTTTCGCTAAGAACTCCATTAACTAATACCGAACGTGTGAAAGCAACTAAATCGCTAATTTGAGTTTTGGCTACTTTTATGTTATAATTTTTTAGCTCTTTTAAAACATCTTTAGTTAGCGTAGTATGAGGTTTAATCATATTAAACACAATCATTGTTGCTTTTTCTTTCTCTCTTTTTTTAATCATATCTATAGTGCCTTCAATAGCCAATAAGTCTAAAACTCCAGCTTTTGTAGGTACTAGTATTAAATCTGCTAAATCGATTAGTTTAAATAAATGGTTAGATAGGTAAGGGGGTGAGTCAATAAAAATAAAGTCGTAATCATTTTCCTTATCTAAAACAGATGTGTCATTTGTAATTTCAAAGTCAGAAACCATATTTGAAACCTGAGTTAAGCTTCCTTGCGAATCTAAATCAAGAATTAGTACCCTAGCTTCCTTACATAAGTTTTGAGCAAGGTTAAAAGTAAGTGTTGACTTACCAACTCCTCCCTTTTGATGAGTTATCAGTATTGTTTTGGGCATATTTTTTAGTGTTTTTAGTGTATTGTTGTTTTATCTCGATTTGTTTTAAAAGGACTGCTTTTTCTTTGGGTGAACCGTTTTTTAAAATGTATTGATTATTGAATTTTTCAAGTTCGGGTCGCTGGTAATCGAAAAATTCATCAAAACTATTTTCATTCATGTTGATCCATTTTATTCTATCAAACCCAACATGATATTTATTGCCACCAATGGTCCGAGTCGTAGACCGCTCTTTTGTTATAGGGGTTAATTTTAAACGTTGTGTTTTGTCCTTTCTACTTACTATTAAATGAACATGAGAATTGATTCCTGGTTTAAGGTCACCTGTGTTATGAGTCTCATTTATAACTTCCTTATCGGTGCCTTTAAATTTTCTAAAATGTTCAATCTTTCCAAAGTAAACAAGGTCGTTCCCTGTTTTAAGACCTTTATCCTCTCGGTTAAAGTTTTTCGCATAATTGGTCATTATATCTTTAGTATATTCCTTGATTTTATTATTAAAAAGAGTGTATTCTCTTTCGTTTAAATCCCATACATTTTTGATGTCTTTTTTAGTTGTTACTTTTGATAGAATGTGGTTTAATTCATGAGCACTAAAATTAATAGTGGGAGCAAAGTACTTAGCGTCTTTTTTTCCCAATCGATTTGTATTACTATCAATAGATGAAATAACTTCGTTAGTGCTGATCTTATCATTGGAATGCGTAAAGAAGAATTGTTTTCTGTTTTCAATAGCTGTTTTTTTTTGAATGCTTGTTACTTTTTGTTGTAAGCGATCTAACTCGTTGTTTTCTTTTTCTAGGTATAAAGCTAGATCAACACAACTTGAAGTATTTGTTGCACCCAATGTACTATGAGGTTTACTAATTGGCATTATTCGAAAATAGATTTAAGTGCTCCTTTAATTCCTGATTTGTTTTTAGTATCTATTAAATTAGCCATTAAAATAAAGGCTTCCTGCTGATGTTTTAATTTTTTTTCAATTTTATCGAGTTTACTAGTAACTATTTCTGTTCTATTTTTTTCATAATTATTTAGCTTAATAATTACTTCTTTTATCCATTTTGATAAATCTTGAAATTGTTTTTTCTGTTCATTAGAGTATTGATATGACTCACTACGTAAGGGCTTTAAAATATCACGTTCTTGGACTTTTAAAAAAGATACAATTCGCTTATCTAGAGCCTTTACCATTGTAGCAGGGTTCTCGTTAATTGCTTCTACAGGATTAATACCTGTTTTTTTAAAATACAGAATCATAGATTGTACTAGATCGCTATAAGGAACTCCAAAAACTTTGGATATTTTGACCAACTCTTTGTGATGAAATTCTTTAATTAAAATACTTTTTTTCTTCATTTTATATTTTTTAATGCTGATAGTCAGTGATTTACATAGTGTTTTATAATGCGGTTATAATATGTTATAATGTAGTCTATTGATCTAAAGTCAATAATATCAATGCTTAGAACCCCGTAGGGCAAGTTGAAAATAGGGGTAGAACCCCTGTTCAACTTGCTTAATTCTTAACAAAAATTAGCAGGCTCATCGTTATTATTGAAATTTAATATCATTACCATTTAGATTTGTTAAGTCAAATACATCAATTAGAGTTTTTAATTTTTTGTTTTTCATATATAACTTCATGTGTGCATCATTTTGAGTTGACTTAATTCTTTTAGTTTTTTCTTTCGGATGATCAATAAAATAATCAGCAATATCTAAGCCTTTCCTTTTATCAAAATCGATTGCTTTTTGTTCTAATAGATCTGAAATTTCAATATCAAAACCAAGCTTATTTAGAGCGTCTCTTTTTTGCTTCCATAGCATAAAGGGTGTTCCTTTTCCAGTATCAATTCCTAAATCTGGATATAATATTATTGCTCTATGTTTTATTGGATCTAGTTTTATTTGATTAAGTCCCATTAAACTTCCTGTTGCCATCCATTCATATTTGTTAAACAACATGCTCATAATGCAAGCTGTTTTTTCAGACTCCACTATTGCTATTGTTTTTGATGATCTATTCATTAAATGCAATCCAAAAAGACATTGGTTTAAATTGAATTTTTCGATTACTCTATTTTTAATTTGAGTAGCGTGAATCCAATTAATATATTTTGTTCTCTTGCCGGATACTTCGTAATTGATGATCTTTCCACCTCTTATTTTTTTGGTGTTATCAATTTGCCAAAAAATGGTTCCAAAATAATTATTAATAGCTGTTCCTATTTTATAGTCACTTACCATTTTATCAACCATTTCATTATCAAATTTTGATTTCAGAAACTGAACAAAATTATTTTTATCAAAATTTACGAGTGTACTATTTAGAAGTTCCAAAGCATGATAATCGTGTTCCTTTTTTTTAGAAAGGGAATATAAAGGCTCATTGCTTATAGCAACATAATCTTGATTATTCTCTTGAAAAAACAATTTAGGGGGGTAATGGTACCCGCAATTAATTTCTCGATCACACCTTCCTACATTTGGAGAGACAAAGATGTCGGTTTCAATATCAATATAGCGTACTAATCGCCTTTGGTTACATCTAGGACATTTATGTTTAATCGATTTTTTATGGAGGATATATCTATACATACACTACATTTATTTGACTGCACAAACTTTTGTTAACAAAGCTTTGCGGATTATTTTGATTGCACGATACAGTACAAAGGCTTTATTTAGATTTTTATTTTGAGATTAAATTGCATTAACTGCACTAAAACTGCACAAAAAAAATTATGCAAATATCACATATATAGTGGTTTACATGTGTTAGTGCAGTTAATGAAGTTAATGCAGTCTATAGTCTCTTTTCATATTTACCCCTAGACAGTCTTTTAAACAATTTTTGATCGTTTAAATAAGTTTTAAATTGCCTTTCACTTATGCGAGGTTTACCATTTATAATCTTACAAGCTTTATTTATACCTTCTCTTGTGCTAAATGTATTAGGCAAGTCTTCTAGGATGTCTTTCTGAAGTTCAGTTAAGGTGTCTAGATAATTCTTCTTAGTGATTTCGTGTCTTACCCTTATCGCATTATGGTAAAAGTATTCAAACAATTGTATGCCTCCTTTAATAGCAAATAATTCTATTTGTTTTTTAGGTTTGTCATCAACAACATGATGTATCAATTGCAGAATTAATGCAAAACGAATAACATATTGCTGAAGCTTAATGTCAATACTTCTTTCATAATCAAATAAGTAATTTTCGGGTCTATTGTTTTGCCAATCAAAAAGATGGAGTTTGGCTTTTTTTTCTATTGGAATAAGAACCGATTTATCATCTTTATTATTATCTAGTTCGATTAAGTTAGAGATGATTGTATAATAGTTTTCTAAATGGATATTGTCAATTTTATTAATATTCCATTTTAATGTTTTCTGAGTTTCAGGATAAACAAACAATAATCGGTCTATAAACCCATTTGAGCTTCGACCACCTTTAGCAAATTCTTTAAGTACTGCTATTTGAGTACTACCTATAACCCCAATAAAAGGATCTTCCAACCTTAAACTTTTACCTGATGCTCTATCAGTGGTTACTTGTGTACCCGTCCAAAAGCTTAAATAGGTCTCAGCTTCTCCTGAGTTGTTATAGCGGTTAAAATTACTTAACCAGCCTTTTAATTCATCAACATATATACACAATGACCTTTTATTATTTGAATGAACTAAAATAAGTGCCTCAGGAGTAAAATCACTAATTAAGAATTTTTTTAGGATTGGTTTTTCAAGTTTATTTTTATTTTCTGTAATATCATTAAGACTCTTTTCGTATTCTAACAGCTGGTTTTCGTACTCTAAAAAAAACTGATTTTCTTTAATATGTAAAGGTTTAAAGCAGAAATTTAAGGCATGTGATTTTGAGTCTCCTGGACGTCCGACAATTACAGTAAATAAATTAGCCTTTTCTTTCCAACCATTTTTTACTTCTACCTTGTGAGATATACCTATTGCGGTAGAAGCCGCGGATAACATACCAGCTCCCAAATAATCTAATGAAAATTGATATTTATCACTTGCCTCAAATATAATTTCTTGTAATTTTTTTGGAAAAACATCAACAGGAAAAGGATTAACACTCTTTCTGTTTAATTTTAAAAAGTCGTTTTCAAGGTCAATAATATCAATTTTCGATGAATTTTGTGTATCTTCATAGTACGATTTTTGAAGACCACCTCCTTTATTCTCCGGAATATTAGAGGTGTTTTTTTTCGGCATGTCCATTATCTTTTTGACTTAGAAATATATGATAATGCTTCTTCCTGTAGTTCTATACTCGATTTTTTACCGTTTTGTAATAACCAATTATCTAATTTTTCCTTTGAGAAAAAGATGATCTTTCCTGAGGGCTTACTAAAAGGGATTTTGTTTTTTGAGGTGAGATTGTACATATAAGCACGAGAAATCCCTGAATAGTCACAAGCTTCGTCGAAGGTGAGTACTTTTTTGTTTGCAACCAATAGTTTTTCAAGTCTATTGAAGCGTTCTTCTAATTTAATACTGTCCATTTTATCTGTTATTAAAGATTAATGAACTAGGCGCCTAGTAATACTTTGTTTTACTTTGAATTCTGAATCAAAAGTATAGTAAAGACAAGTGTTAATTAGGCACTCTGACAAAAAAAGACAAAAAAAGACAAAACCTGACAAACTTAATTTTTCAGGTGGCCTAGCTTATTCAGAGTGCTTTTAGTGTTTCTGAAGAGATGATTATTAATTGGTTTTCCAGATCTTAAGTTAACAATACAGCCTGTCTCATGAAGAATTTGAAGATCTTCTAATGAATAAGAATTTTCATTTATATGTAGTTTAAAAAGAAGCCTTGATATAAAGGCATTTGGTTTGATGGTAGTTAATTTAATCTTTAGTTTAAAAAGTTTATCAAATTTTTTTTCGTAGATTAAATCTAAAGTTTCATTAATATAATTTTTGTTATAAAGATTGCTATTTGAAATATAGAAATACTCTTTTATTTCATCACGTACACTATTTTTAAACGAAATTATTTTGTCATCAATGTTTATGGGTACGTAAATAGGAGTAATTTCAGAATTAATGATTCCTCCATCTACTATATCTTGATGAGGAAATTCACCTAGTTGAATACTTGATAGTTCATCAATATTGATGTTATTGAAAGTATAATATTGATTTTCAATTTCGTAAATCCAATCAAATAAAGCATTGAATTCAATTTTCTGAAAATAAACATTTTCGACACTGTTAACATCGCATAATTCTTGAAGATTTTGTAAACATTGATTAATGTATTCTAACTTTTTTGAAAAATCATCTTCTTTCAAATTTTTTAACTCCTTTAAAATTATTTCTTGCCAGTTCCAAGAAACTATTATTAAAGGAAGAATAGTATCTAGTTGATAATTTTCAAAAAGTTTGAAATTCAAAAATTTTATTTTTTTAATTTTTAAAACTTGTAGCCCAATTTTCTCATCTACAAGTTTAACGGAACTATCAAATAAATTAATACAACTATTAATAAAATTTGAATATTGATTAGTTTTATAGTTGAAGGGACTCTTGAAAAAATCAAAACTCACGTCAAAAACATTTGAGTCAGACCCTAATTTTTTGAGTCTTTTACTATAATTTATAAGATTGATTAAAGTTTCTTCTAATTGAAAAGGATTGCTAATATCTTTTAAATCTTTCTGTACTAATGATTCCAAATGATTAATTACTTTAATAGATATTTTTTGATTATGATCTTTATCTTTTATATCAATTAAAAGAGTTAGATCATCCGATAAAAAGTTAAACGAAATGTCAGCGTCTTCTATCATATGAATTTCAAAACACAACGAGTTAAGCTGAAAAACACTAATATCAAATTCAAGGTTTCTTAATAGTTTTCTTCTGCAGATTATATCCTCTATAGTTGTAGCTAGCTTTTGAGGTAAATTTTTATAAAAGCTATCAATATTTAATATTTTCATTTTATTTAAAATTTCAATTCAGGAATAATATTAGCTGCCTCTTTCATTTTCTTGTCAATGATTTTAGCATAAATCTCGGTAGTTCTTATTTCTCGATGGCCTAAGCGTTTTGAAACTGTATAAATATCAGCTCCATTCTCTAGTAATAACACAGCATTGGTATGCCTGGCGCTATGAAAAGTTACGTGTTTTGTTATACCTGCCCGCATACACCAGCGTAAAATTTCAGTATTATAAACAGCACCGTATTTTAAGCCAATAAAAACTCGTTCACTTTCATTTTTTCGATGACCAAGTAAATTTCGGGCTTGCTCAGAGATATATAAATATTCCAACCCATCGGTTTTTTTTTGTTTAAAAATTATTCTAGAGCAATCATCTTCATCTCTAACTTCAGACCATATCATTTTATTTATATCTGACCAACGTAAGCCTGTTAAGCAGCTTAATAAAAATGCGTTTTTTAAAACGGGGTATTTGCAATCCGCCGAGGCAAGGGCTTGTAGTTCATTATGCGTTAAGTACTCGCGCTGTGATTCTGATTGTTCAAATCCTTTTACAGATTTTATGATATTTTTATTTAAATAGCCATCTTCATAAGCCGATCGTATAGCGGCTTTAAATTTATTAAAATAAGTGTATTTAGAATTTTGAGAGAGTAGGGTGTTGCTTTTTGTTTTAGCTTTTCTATCTAAATAATGCCTAAATCCTTTTGCGAATTCTTCATCGACATCATTAAATGTTATAGTATGAGAGCAATATTTATTTAAGTGTTTCTGAGCAGCATCCCAATTATCATAGTTTCCTTTACTTTCAAAACGTTCCTCTTTTAATTTTGTGTAGTAGGCTAAAAAGGAAGTTTTTGATTTTGATGTGTTTTTTATTTCGTACTTCCCTTTTATAACATCAGCTTGTCTTAACGAAAGAATATTTTCAGCCAAAGAAAGGGTTTCTTTATTCTCTTTTTTCTCCTCTCTAGACTTTGGGTCACCATGTAAATACATTTTTAAGTACTCAAAATCTCGGTTGTGTTTTTTAGTGCCGTTAGTGTCGATATAAGAACCTTTGTAATATTCAATATATAAGCTAAGTTTACCTGAAGAGAGCTTTTTCTTTTTAAGTGATATTTTCATATAAGATGTACTTTTGTACATCTTATTACTTTAGGTAATGATAAGGTGTACTTTTGGTGTAAAATAAAAACAATTATTCTTATATCAAAAGTAACTAAAAAAATATTAAATATATGTAAAGTGTTGATTATATTGGTTTTGTTTGTGTTTAGTTGTCTTTGCTTAACATACTTACTTCCCAATACAGAAACTAGAAAATATATTCCCTAATAATTCGTCGTTAGTGACCTCGCCAGTAATACTGCCTAGGTGAAATAAAGCTTCGCGTAGGTCAATAGCTAATAAGTCGCCTGATAAGCCACTTTGCATACCTACTTGTACGGTTTGAATTTCTTCTAACGATTTAATTAAGGAGTCGTAATGGCGGGAGTTGGTAACAATAGTTTCGTCGTTACGAAGTGAGCCATCGTTTACAAAGCTTAGTAATTTATCGGTTAATTGTTCGATACCCTGTTTTTGTTTCGCAGAAATAAAAATAGGGGGGGAGTGGTTGCTGTTGCTAAGGCTAGCTAAAATTTGGTCTTTCTGTTCGCCTGAAAGTTTATCTACTTTATTGATTACTACAATTAATGGTTTAAGCGGGTGTTGGTTTTTAATTTGATTGATTTCGCTTACTACTTTTGGTTCATTACGGAGTACCTCTTCTGCGTTAAGCAATAAAATAACTACTTGCGCTTGGTTTATTTTTTCAAAAGTTTTTTCAATACCAATAGATTCTACTTTGTCGGTAGTTTCTCTAATACCTGCGGTATCAATAAAACGAAAACGCATACCGCTAATACTTATTTCGTCTTCTACGGTATCGCGGGTAGTACCAGCAATATCCGATACTATAGCGCGCTCTTCGTTAAGTAAGGCGTTTAAAAGTGTTGATTTACCTACATTTGGAGCCCCTACGATAGATACGGGAATTCCATGTTTAATAACGTTACCCAAGGCAAAAGAATCGATAAGGCGCTTTAATATGAGTTCTATTTTTGAAAGTAAGGCTATAAATTGAGTACGATCGGCAAACTCAACATCTTCTTCCGAAAAATCGAGTTCAAGTTCCAATAAAGAGGCAAAATTTAATAATTGATCGCGTAGGTGTTTTATTTCGTTACTAAAGCCACCGCGCATTTGTTGAATGGCAATTTTATGAGCAGCTTCACTATCACTAGCAATTAAATCGGAAACTGCTTCGGCTTGGCTGAGGTCCATTTTTCCGTTAAGAAAAGCACGAAGTGTAAACTCACCAGCTTCTGCCATGCGACAGCCTTTGCGAAGCAATAATTGTAAGATTTCTTGCTGAATGTACGCACTACCATGGCAATTTATTTCAATAACATCCTCGCCAGTGTACGATTTAGGATTTTTAAATAAAGAAACCAAAACTTCGTCCAATACTTTGGTACCATCTTTAATATGTCCTAGATGTATGGTATGAGTAGGTGCGTTAAGGATGTTTTTAGTCCCTTTAGGAAAAAAAACAGAGGAAACAATAGAAAAAGCTTCAATACCAGAAACACGAATTATAGCTACGGCCCCAGCACCTGCTGCGGATGCTAATGCAGTTATCGTATCATTTGTTTGTACAATCATTCTACAAAATTATTGTATTTATTAATTTTTTCTAAGGTTTATACTGCTAAAGTTTTCGAAATAATATAAAACAACAGAGGCTGCCTATAAAGACAGCCTGTGTGTGAGTTATTAATTTAAAAATAGACTTATTTGTTTTTTTGATATAGCATTATAAAAAATACGACTATCATGGACATCCCTATGGTGGGTAATATTTCTAAATAGTACGATTTTATACCCATAATTTCATAGGGTTCTATAATACTATTTGCTAAGAAAATTAGATTGAAAATTAGTACCAAAAAAGCACCTATAATTCCAAAAAGGATGGCTGTTTTTAAACTCATTAATTTTAGTGTTGATTCATTCTGAAATCAGGATATGCATCCATCCCATGTTCGTGAATATCAAGCCCTTCAATTTCTTCCGCTTCGGTAACACGAATACCAATAGTTTTCTTCAAGGTATAAATTATTATAAATGAAGTAGCTATACAAAATACTGCATAAGCACCCACACCTATAAGTTGTGACACAAACTGATCTACGCCTGCTAAGTTACCAAAAATACCAACGGCTAAAGTACCCCAAATACCACATATTAAGTGTACGGCAACAGCTCCTACAGGATCGTCTAACTTAAGTTTATCTACT
Organism: uncultured Aquimarina sp.; assembly: GCA_937958985.1. GTDB lineage: Bacteria > Bacteroidota > Bacteroidia > Flavobacteriales > Flavobacteriaceae > Aquimarina. Next base: position 9,977 of record CALGLV010000044.1, on the reverse strand, counting down.
AAAGAAACACCAGCAACAATAAGTGCGCCAGCAATAGTACCAATTAAAATAGCATCAGTAGGCCCCATTTGATCTGCTCCGGCTGTGATTCCTACTAATCCACCCAATATTCCGTTTAAAAACATGGTTAAATCAAAGTTTTTATAAGCTAAAGTAGAAACAATAAAACAAGAAACACCTCCTGCTGCTGCAGCTAAAGAGGTTGTTACTAAAGTTAAAGAAGTTAATTCAGGGTCTGCAGAAAGTACAGAACCTCCATTAAAACCAAACCAACCTAACCAAAGAATAAGTACACCTGCAGTTGCTAATGGAATATTATGACCTGGGATAGCTAATGATTTCCCATCTTTTCCGAATTTCCCAATACGGGATCCTAATAAAATAATAGCTACTAAAGCAGCCCATCCACCAACGGAATGCACTAAAGTAGAACCTGCAAAGTCATAAAAAGGAGTCTCTAAAGTTTGTAGCCATCCGCCACCCCATTTCCAAGAGCCAGCTATAGGATATACTAAACCAACGTATATTAAGGTAAACACCATAAAAGCGCCAAGCTTAATACGTTCGGCAACAGCACCCGATACTATAGTAGCAGCGGTAGCAGCAAACATTCCTTGAAATAAGAAGTCTGTCCAATAGGTATAGCCTTCGTTGTATGCTAAGTCTAATGTTCCTTCAGCATTTAAAGGTGCGTCTAATCCAAAGCCTGCAAATCCAAAAAAGCCAGCAGCTCCTTCTTCAAAACCAGGGTACATTAAATTAAAGCCAACAAGGCAATAAAGAAGTAGACCAACGCAAATAATAAATACGTTTTTAAATAAGATGTTTATTGTATTTTTTTGACGGGTAAGCCCTATTTCCAGAAAAGAAAATCCTAAGTGCATGAAAAATACTAGTGCAGTACATAGCATCATCCATATATTATTTGATAATAAATTGTCCATTATAATTTAAAATATGATTATTAAATAGTTTAGTTAAGTGTTTCTCCGCCTTTTTCGCCTGTGCGAATACGGTAAGCTTCTTTTACGTCTGATACAAATATTTTACCATCTCCAACTTCTCCAGTTTGAGCATATTCTAAAATAGTATCTACAGCTATTTGTTCAAAATCATCATTTACTACCATTGAAATGTAACGACGTTGAATGTCGCTAGTACTGTAGCTTACCCCGCGATAAACATGTCCAGTTTTTTCGTTTCCAATCCCGGTTACATCCCAGTAAGAAAAGAAATTAATTCCTTTTGCGTGAAGTGCATCACGTAGCGCACGATACTTAGATCGGCGTACAATTGCTTCAACTTTTTTCATAAAATAGTTATTTGTTAGTATTCTTCTCGGCAACAAATGTAGAAAAAATTATAGAATACTTATAATCACACTAAGTAATTACTTAGGTAAAATAAGTAATGCAGGTTATTGTACGAACAAAAAAAGACCGCTTATAGCGGTCTTTTTCTTGTTGATAACTAAGTAAAACTTAATTAATTATTCCATATTGTAAGCATTAATACCATGCTCATGAATATCTAAACCTTCAATTTCTTCTTTTTCAGAAACTCTTAATCCAATTGTTTTCTTTAAGATGAAAAGAACAACAAAAGTTGTAGCTGCAGCCCATCCAATGTAAGATAAAGATCCTAAGGCTTGAATACCGATTAATTTGAAACCGCCACCAGAAAGTAAACCACCATCTAAAGCGAAAACACCTACCAATACAGTTCCTAAGAAACCACACACACCGTGTACAGAAATAGCACCTACTGGATCATCAATTTTTAAAGTCTTGTCAATAAATTCTATAGAAAGTACTACCACTATACCACAGATTAAACCAATCCATAATGCCCCAAAAGCACTAACAGCTCCACAACCAGCAGTAATACCTACTAAACCAGCTAAAGCTCCATTTAAGGTCATAGAAATGTCTGGCTTACCATATTTCAACCATGTAAAACCTAAAGCAACAATAGCACCTATTGCAGCAGCAATATTAGTGTTAATAATTACACTACCAGTTGCGATAGTATCGTCACCACCCCAAGCTAATTGAGATCCACCGTTAAAACCGAACCATCCTAACCAAAGGATAAGTACACCAAGTGCACCAAACATCATGTTGTGACCAGGAATTACATTTACTTTACCATCTACGTATTTTCCAATACGAGGTCCAACCAATTTAGCGGCAACTAAGGCAGCAGCACCACCAACAGCATGTACTACAGAAGAACCTGCGAAATCTACAAATCCTAATACATTTAACCATGCATCATCATCAAATGGCCAGTACCAGCTACCAGAAATTGGGTAAATGATTGTAGTTAAAATTGCAGAGAAAATTAAGTAAGTAGTAAATTTTGTTCTACCAGCTACAGCTCCAGATACAATAGTTGCAGCTGTTGCACAGAAAACAGTTTGGAAAAATAAGTTATACCAATCCGATGCGCTAAAAAAGAAATAAGCTTGCTCTGATGAACTTGACCTCATAAATCCACCTAATAATACAGTGTCTCCATACATAAAGGCGTAACCTACAGCCCAGAACATAATAGAACCTATAGCAAGGTCCATAATGTTCTTCATAATAATGTTACCCGCATTTTTGGCGCGTGTAAAACCAACTTCTACAAGCGTAAAACCTGCTTGCATAAAAAATACTAATATTGCTGATATAGTGATCCATAATGCTCCCATATCGCCATTGATAGTCTCAATAGCTTTATCTAATGCTTCTTGTTGTATTTGCATAATAATGTTGTTTAATAAAATCTTAATTTAAAAATGATTAGTTAAGTGTTTCTCCGCCTTTTTCACCAGTACGGATACGGTACGCTTCAGAAACGTCTGAAACAAAAACTTTACCATCCCCAACCTCACCGGTTTTGGAAGCAGCGATTAATGAATCAACGGCAGCTTGTTCAAACTCATCGTTTACAACTATAGAAATATATCTACGTTGAATATCACTTGTACTATAGCTTACTCCACGGTAAACTTGACCTGTAGATTCATTTCCGATACCTGTTACATCCCAGTAGGAAAAGAAATTGATTCCTTTTGAGTGTAAAGCCTCTTTTACGGCTCTAAACTTTGATCTTCTAATGATTGCTTCTACTTTCTTCATAAGAATAAATTTTGGTTAGTATTATAGGTGCAAACATATAGTATCTAAGTATTTTATAAAAACTTTTACGTAATAAAATAAGTATTTTTAAGGTTTTCTAAGTAAAAGGGGGGTAAAAATTAGATATGTGTATTAAATAACTGTAAAAACTAAGTATTAGCAACTATCTATTTGCAGTAATTTTAGCTTTTGTTTTTATTTAAGCCTCGTTTTAGTTAGTATTTTTGTTGCGTAAACTACTTTTTGAAGAGATCTTATTGTAGATGTGTATTTCGTAGTAAATGAAATTAATTTTTAGAATTCTTTAATAATATGAGGAGTTTTTTGATTAAACGATAAAAGGTCAATAATAAGATTATAAATTTTCGGAATCCTCAGCGATTTCGTAATTTTGTGCCTCGGAAAAAACTTAAGAGAAAACAATATGCAAAAACAAGGAATGTATTTGCCTGAATTTGAACATGAAAACTGCGGTGCTGGTTTTATATGTAACCTTAAAGGTGAAAAAACCAACCAAATTATTCATGATGCATTAGAGATTTTAGTGAAGTTAGAGCATCGTGGAGGTGTAAGTGCGGATGGAAGAACTGGTGATGGTGCTGGTCTTTTGATCGACATTCCTCACGACTACTTCAAAAGAGTTTGTGATTTTGAAATTCCAGAGCAAAGAGAATATGCTGTAGGAATGGTGTTTTTACCAAAAAACAAAAATCAGTATGCTTTTTGTAAAAAAGAGTTTCAAAAAGAAATCGAAGCTCAAGGTCTTGCAGTTTTAGGTTGGAGAAAGGTTCCTGTTGATTCTACACAATTAGGAGAGATTGCTTTGGCATCTGAACCTAATATAGAACAGGTGTTTATTGCTCAGGGCGATTTAGAAGAAAATATATTTAAGGCTAGGTTGTATGCAGCTCGTAAAATTACGGAACATACAATTAGTACTTCTAAAATGTCTGAAGCAGATTATTTTTACCTGCCAAGTTTATCAAATACAACACTTATATATAAAGGTATTATAATGCCCGAGGATATAGGTCCTTATTATACAGATTTACAACAGCCAGATTTAGTTACTCGTTTAGCATTAGTGCACCAACGTTTCTCTACCAATACCATGCCTGCATGGGAATTGGCACAACCGTTTAGGTTTCTATGTCAAAACGGTGAAATAAATACCTTAAGAGGTAATGTATCTAGAATGCGTGTTCGTGAAGAAATTATGCAGTCGGGTATTTTTGGAGATCAAATAGATAAATTGTTCCCAATTATTTTACCAGGGAAGTCCGATTCAGCTTCTATGGATATGTCTGTAGAGTTGTTAACCTTAACAGGTCGTTCATTGCCTGAGGTAATGATGATGACGATTCCTGAAGCGTGGGAAAAACACGCAACAATGTCTGACGATAGAAAAGCGTTTTATGAATACAATTCTTGTATTATGGAACCTTGGGATGGCCCGGCTTCGGTACCATTTACAGATGGTGATTACGTGGGAGCATTATTAGATCGTAATGGTTTAAGACCTTCTCGTTATACGGTAACAAAAAGTGGTAAATTAATTATGTCTTCGGAAGTTGGTGTAGTTGATGTTGAACCATCGGATGTTGAAAGCCACGGTCGTTTGGAGCCAGGGAAAATGTTCTTGGTTGATATGAACGAAGGGCGTATTATTGGAGATGAAGAAATAAAAAATAAAATTGTTTCTGAAAGACCGTACAGAGAATGGTTAGATAAGAACAATCTTAAATTAAAAGATGTACCTAATAATAATGAGGCTTGTCCTATTGAGACATTAGACCTTAAAACTAGGCAGCGTCTTTATAATTATACTATTGAAGATATTCAAGAAGTAATTGTGCCAATGGCGCAAGTAGGTAAAGAGGCTTTAGGTTCAATGGGTATTGATACACCATTAGCTGTATTGTCCGATAAACCACAATTAATTTCAAACTATTTTAAGCAGCTATTTGCTCAGGTAACTAATCCGCCATTGGATGGTATCCGTGAAGAAGTAGTAACTGATATTAGTTTAGCTTTAGGAAACGATAGAAATATTTTTGACATTACTCCTGAGCAGTGTAAAAAATTAAGAATTCAAAACCCTGTAATCTCTAACAATGATTTAGAGAAAATCAGAAACATTAACGTAGAAGGCTTTAAAGCTGAAACTGTTGAAATGCTTTATGAGAAAAACAGAGGGATGAATGGTCTTGAAGATGGTTTGGATCAAATCATTAAAGACATTACTAAAGCTGTAGATAAGGGAATTAATATTATTGTCTTATCGGATAGAGGGGCTAAAGAAGGTTTAGCGCCAATACCAGCACTTTTAGCATGTTCTTTTGTACATCATCAAATGAACCGCCTACGCAAGCGTTCTTATTTTGATATTGTAATAGAATCTGCAGAACCAAGAGAGCCGCATCATTTTGCTACATTATTTGGGTATGGAGCTTCGGCTGTGAATCCTTATATGGTAAACGAAATTATTCGTTTACAAGTAAAAGAAGGGTTTATCGAAATGGATGAGCAAAAAGCGGTAGATAACTTTAACAAGGCAATTGGTAAAGGAATCTTAAAGGTGATGAACAAAATAGGAATCTCTACGTTGCATTCGTACAGAGGTTCTCAAATTTTTGAAATCGTAGGATTCAATTCTGAATTTGTGAATAAATATTTCCCATATACAGCATCTAGAATTGAAGGTATTGGGTTGTATGAATTAGAAAAAGAAATCGATAAGCGTTACAAATATGCATATCCAGACACTCAAATAGATAAACGATTAGGTTTAAATATTGGTGGTGATTATAGATGGAGACGTAACGGTGAGCGCCACTTGTTTAACCCACTTACAGTAGCGAAGCTGCAGCAAGCGGTTAGATTGAGTGATCAAGCATCATACGATGTTTATAAAAATGACATTAATGAGCAATCTAAAAAGCATTTAACTATTAGAGGGTTGTTTGAGTTTAATAACTTAGACCCAATTCCTTTAGATGAAGTTGAACCTTGGACAGAAATTGTAAAACGTTTTAAAACGGGTGCAATGTCTTATGGATCCATCTCTCGTGAAGCGCATGAAAACTTAGCAATTGCGATGAACCGTTTAGGTGGTAAATCCAATTCAGGTGAAGGTGGGGAAGACAGAAAACGTTTCCAACCAGATGCTAATGGAGATAATAGAAACTCAGCAATAAAGCAAGTAGCTTCAGGACGTTTTGGGGTAACTTCTCATTACTTAAGTTCGGCTAAAGAGATTCAAATAAAAATGGCTCAAGGAGCTAAGCCAGGAGAAGGAGGTCAATTACCAGGTACTAAAGTATTGCCTTGGATTGCAGACGCTCGTAATTCTACTCCATTTGTAGGATTAATTTCTCCTCCTCCTCATCACGATATTTATTCTATCGAGGATTTAGCTCAACTGATATACGATTTAAAAAACGCTAACAGAGAGGCGCGTATTAATGTAAAATTAGTTTCAGAAGTTGGAGTAGGAACTATTGCAGCTGGTGTTGCAAAAGCAAAAGCAGATGTGGTATTGATTTCTGGTTATGATGGTGGTACAGGTGCTTCTCCATTAACATCATTAAAGCACGCTGGTTTGCCTTGGGAACTTGGTTTAGCAGAAGCGCAACAAACATTAGTATTAAATAACTTGCGTTCGCGTATAGTTGTTGAATGTGATGGGCAGTTGAAAACAGGTCGTGATGTTGCTATTGCAGCATTGTTAGGAGCAGAAGAGTTCGGTTTTGCAACCGCACCATTAGTTGCTTCGGGTTGTATTATGATGCGTAAGTGTCATTTAAACACCTGTCCGGTTGGTATTGCTACTCAAGATAAAGAGTTGCGTAAAAACTTTAAAGGAACTCCAGAGCATGTAATTAACTTTTTCTACTATGTTGCAAACGAGTTGAGAGAGATTATGGCTCAGTTAGGTTTCCGTACAATGTCGGAAATGACAGGTCAGACTCAAAAAATTAACGCTAATAAAGCAATTGAGCATTACAAGGCAAAAGGATTAGATTTATCTGCTATTTTGTATCAACCTGAAGGGTATAGTGAAATGCCTGTAAGAAATACAGAAAAGCAAGATCATAATTTAGAAAATGTAATAGATTTCCAAATTATTAAAGATGCACACGCTGCTATTTTTAGAAAAAAGGAAACTACTTTAGAATATCCTATTGGGAATACAAATCGTTCGGTAGGGGCAATTACTTCTAACGAGATATCTAAAATATACGGTCATTTAGGGTTGCCAGATGATACCTTGAATTTGAATTTCATAGGTTCTGCAGGTCAAAGTTTAGGAGCTTTTGGAGCCCCTGGAATTACATTTACTGTAGAAGGAAATACGAATGATTATTTAGGTAAAGGATTATCGGGATCTAAAATAATTGTAAAGAAACCAAAAGAAGCAGATTTTATAGCTGAAAACAATGTTATTGTTGGAAATGTTTGTTTGTTTGGAGCGGTAAAAGGTGAGGCTTATATCAATGGTATAGCAGGTGAACGTTTTGCGGTTCGTAATTCTGGTGCTACAGCAGTAGTAGAAGGATTAGGTGATCATGGATGTGAGTACATGACAGGAGGTAGAATAGTTGTGTTAGGCGATACAGGACGTAATTTTGCTGCTGGTATGAGTGGTGGTTATGCTTATGTATTAAATACTACAGGTAAATTTACCAATGGTTTATGTAATGAAGAAACAATAGATTTTGATCCAATAACTGCTGAAGATGCAGCAGAGTTAAAAGGATTAATAGAAAACCATGTACTTTATACTGATAGTAATAGAGGTAAAGAAGTACTTGCAAACTGGGATACTAACTTAACGAAGTTTGTGAAAGTTATGCCAAAAGAATATAAAGTGGCATTAGAGAGAATTGCTAACGAAGAACCTATGGTTGAAGAACTAACAGAAGCATAATTATGGGAAAAGTAACTGGATTTAAAGAGTTCGAAAGAAAAGATGAAACATACGAACCTGTAAAAGAGCGTTTACAAGATTATAACGAATTTACGGTTCCCTTGAGTGATAAAGAAATTACTGATCAAGGTTCAAGATGTATGGATTGTGGTATTCCTTTTTGCCATAGTGGTTGTCCGTTAGGAAATTTGATTCCTGATTTTAATCATATGGTACATCAAGGAGAGTGGCAAAAAGCTTCTTTGATATTGCATTCTACAAATAATTTTCCTGAATTTACAGGTAGACTATGCCCAGCACCATGTGAAAAATCATGTGTATTAGGTATTATTGAAGATCCTGTATCTATAGAGAATATTGAAAAAAATATAGTTGAGCGTGCTTTTAAAGAGGGGTGGATTAAACCTCAGGCTCCTAAAACTAGAACAGGTAAAACTGTTGGAGTTGTAGGTTCGGGACCAGCAGGTTTAGCTACAGCACAGCAATTAAATAGAGCAGGACATTTAGTAACTGTTTTTGAAAGAGATGATGAAGTTGGAGGGTTATTGCGTTACGGTATTCCTAACTTCAAAATGGAAAAAGGGATTATTGATAGACGTGTTAAGATTTTAGAAGCAGAAGGAATTGTTTTTAAGGTTAACGCAAATGTTGGTAAAAATGTTTCTGTAGAAGAGTTAAAGGCATTTGATGCTATTGTGTTGACAGGTGGAGCTACGCAAAGACGTTCTTTGCCAACTCCTGGGATTGAGGCTGATGGTGTGGTGCAGGCAATGCATTTCCTTACGCAACAAACTAAAGTTGTTTTTGGTAAAGAGGTACAAGATCAAATATTGGCTACAGATAAAAATGTAATTGTTATTGGTGGTGGTGATACAGGATCTGACTGTGTTGGTACTTCTAACAGGCAAGGTGCTAAATCGGTAGTGAATTTTGAAATTATGCCCAAGCCACCAGGACAACGTTCAGCTAGTACTCCATGGCCATATTGGCCATTGCAACTAAAAACATCTTCTTCTCATAAGGAGGGTGTTGAGCGTAACTGGTTAATCAATACCAAAGAGTTTGTTACTAATAAAGAGGGTAAATTAACTGCTTTAAAAACAGTTAATGTGGAATGGAAAATGGTTCCAGGTCAGCGTCCTCAATTAATTGAAATTGAAGGAACAGAAAAGACATGGCCATGTGATTTAGCACTTTTAGCTTTAGGATTCACAGGTCCAGAGAACTATCTATCCGATCAATTAGGTATAGAAACAGATGCACGTTCTAATTACAAGGCTTCTTATGGTGAATACCAAACTAATATACCTAACATTTTCACTGCGGGTGATATGCGTAGAGGGCAATCATTAATTGTTTGGGCTATTTCTGAAGGAAGAGAAGCAGCAAGACAAGTTGATATTTTCTTAATGGGTAAATCTGATTTACCAACTAAGAATTCAGAAGGAGATTTACCTGGTTTACAATAGGTATATCGCTCTTTAAATAATTAAAAAGCTCCTATAATCTTATGATTATAGGAGCTTTTTTTGCTTTATTAAGTGGCACCTTCAGAATATCCAAAACCCTTGTAAATACGATGGTTTTTTCGTAAATTATAGTAAATAAAAACCCCGAAAACAGCTGTTCAGAGCTGAAACCGGGGTTTTCCTATTACGTTATTTATGAAATTACGAAGAATTAGTGACTTTCAGCATGAATTTTCATTTTTATCTACGACTGAAAATACAGAGGCTTTTTATACTCGTTTTCTAGAGGGTGATCTTGGTAAGATTTACGAATCTATTCCTTGGGATGCTTTGGTTGAAAGTTTTGGGGTTAAAGAAAAATCTAAGGGTTCAAAAATGCTTTTTAGTCCCAAAGGTCGCATAGGATTAATGTTTTTAAAGCACTACGCTTGCTGTTCCGACAGAAAACTA
>CALGLV010000043.1 GCA_937958985.1 uncultured Aquimarina sp. | reverse complement strand
ACTTTAGGAACAGTAAACATAAGTTTATCTGTAGAGAAATACTTGTTGTACGCTATACCTTCGCCGTAATTTCTTTTATGACCAGTATCCAATGAAAGCACTTTAGTGTTTGGATGTTTAGTTTTCCATTCTTTCCAAGTGGTGGTGACTACGCTTAAATAATCAAGTTTTATGTTTTTGCCAACTAAGGGACCTATTATGGGTTTTCCTAAAGAGGTACTCCACAAAGATTGTGTTTCTTTATCGTACATCATTTTGTTGGAACGGTATAAAAAACCGCTAGTGCCTAATTTGTATTGCTTTCCATTATGCTTAGTTTTGTATAAAATCACAGTACCACATAAAGTGCAGTACACCCCAGCAACGGGAGTGTTTCCAACTACATCGGTAAACATTTCGTGCCAAGCTAATATTCGTTTAGGGTAAGCACGCACATCACCATTAACTTCTATTCCGAAAACAATATTCGAGTCGTCCAAATAATCAGCAATACTGGCGTCAATCATTTTAGGATTTCGAAGTGGTGGTATACCATCTTGTACAACACCTCCCCAGCGAACTTCGTCTAGCCTTATAATAGATTCTTGTTCTCGTTTAGAGAAATAATTGTAAAATTTTAAATCGATAAGGCCATGAACTTCTGCTTTAAACTTGTAGTAATCTTCATTGTAAGCAGCAGGCTTGTTCCATATGTAATCGTACCATTTGTCAAAATCAAGTTTGAAATGCTTTCCCGTTTTTTCTTCAAGAAGTTTAAGTAAATTGTAAACAGCCTCTGAGTTTTTTGAAAAATAAATAGTTTCGAGTGCTAGTATTTCATAGCTCTCGTTCCAAGTATATTCAATTTGTTTTAGTGATGATTGAAGTACATAAGGACTTTTTGAAATAAAAAAATCCAAGAAATAACGATAGCCTGTTTTTATAACTTTTGTATGTTCAATTTCATCAGGGAATTCAATAGCTGGAGTCTTATAAGTGTATCCATTTTGAAAACTAAAAAGAAAGAGTATGGTAATTATGAGTGTATTCTTCATAATACCTTTGTCGATTAATTAAAACAAGTATTACTTAGCTTCTACGGATTTGATGTTTCTATTGTTTCAATCATTTTGTAAATGGAAGGTTTTATAAGTTCGGGCCTAGCCCAAGAAATTTCGTGCCCAGTATTGGGAGTAGTTACAATTTCAATATTCGAGAATTTTTCTTGAGTGTACTCAATATTTGTATAAGGAACCAAATCATCTTCATTTCCATGGATATGAATTACAGGCACAGTTACCTTATTCCATTGACCATCTATTTTAGCCATTTCCGAGGCATGAATTGTTTTTTCATCTCCAGCCACTCGATATCCTCTAGGGACTAGCCAGCGGGTTAACCAATATTGAGTGAATTTGGAGCCCCAAATATTTTTTTCTTGATTGGGGTCTATAGCGGGTGATATCATGATCACTCCTTTTACTTTTTTGTTAATAGCAGCTACTCTGGCAGCTAAAGGACCACCGTAGGAAGCGCCAACGGTAATTACATTTTCTAGTTTGTAATGATTAATTAGTTTGCTAATCACTAAAGCTTGAGGTTCAATTTCGGGCAACTCTTTACCGAATTTTGAATATCCATACCCAGGCCTATCTATAGCGTGTAAATTGGCTTTTTTTAGTAGTGTAGTGTCTTTTAGGTAACCATTCCAGGCGGATAGTGAACTCGGAGAGCCATGGAGAAATATAATATTAATTTTGTTTTTTTTGTCTTGAATATGCTGCGTTCTTACCTTAACATCTAAGCTGCCAACTTCAAAATAGGTAATTGATGTAGGAATGTTTTTTTCTTGGAAGGTAGTTTTTATTTCCAAGTCACTATCTCTCCATTGTAGCACGGTACAGGAGGATAGAAGTAATAATAAAGCTAAGTATTGTGATGTTGTTTTTATATAACGGAATATAAAATAAAGCATGTTATCGGCAATTTGATGATGATATTTAAAAGTACAAAAAAAGCCACTTCTAATTAAAGAAGTGGCTTTTGATATAAATTATATTTTTTACTATTTATTAATCACCTTAACATTAGCTGCGGCAATTTTACCTTCAGATAAAACAGATGGACTTTCAAAAAGCAAGTCTTCACTTTGCCCTGTTTTTGGGAAAGCCATAACCTCTCTAATAGAAGCTTTTTTCTCCAAAATCATAAGTAAACGATCTACTCCCCAAGCAATACCTCCGTGTGGTGGCGCTCCGTAATGGAAGGCGTCGTACATGGTACCTACGCTCTTCATCATTTCTTGCTTATTGTATCCCATGTTTTTGTAGGTAGCTTCTAATATTTCGGGCTTGTGAGCACGAACAGATCCTCCTCCAATTTCATATCCATTAAGGATAATATCGTATTGCTGAGCGATTATTTCACCAACTTCATCACCACCATCATTTTTCATGTGCTTGTCTAAATCATACATGGCAGGCATAGAGAATGGGTTGTGCGTAAATGTCCAATGACCATCGTCTGTTTTTTCAAACATTGGGAAATCTACCACCCAAGCAGGGCATAATACTTTTGGGTCGATTAATTTTAGCATCGCTCCTAATTCTTGGCGCACCGCATCTAACGCTTTGTTAGCGGTTTTGTAATCTGCCGCAGAAAAGAAAACAATATCACCGATTTTTGCTTCTGAAGCTTTAATAATTTCAGTAGCAATATCTTCTCCTAAATACTTTATAATAGGCGACTGTAAGTCGTTTTCATTAACAATAATGTAGGCTAAACCACCAAGTCCATTTTCTTGAGCAATAGAAGTTAATTTTTCTATTTGCCCTTTAGACATACGCTTTTTGCCTTGTAAAGCAGCATCTACCTTAATACATTTTACAATACCACCGTCTTCAATAGGTTTTTTGAATACCTGAAAAGTTGTGGCTTTTACAATATCAGTAATGTCTTGCATTTCTAATCCAAAACGAAGGTCAGGTCGATCACAACCGTACTTGTCCATAGCATCTTTGTAGGTAATGGTTTGGAAAGGTTGAAGTTTCCATTTATTGCCATAAATTTTCTTTACAATGGTATTAAACATTTTAGTGTTCAAATCAATAACATCTTGCATGCTTACAAAAGCCATTTCAAGATCTAATTGTGTAAATTCTGGTTGACGATCACCACGAGAGTCTTCATCACGGAAACAACGGGCTACCTGAAAATATTTTTCAAAACCACCCACCATTAGCATTTGCTTGAATTGCTGAGGTGCTTGGGGTAGGGTATAAAATGAACCTGCATATTTACGACTAGGCACAATGAATTCCCGTGCTCCTTCGTCGGTACCTGCGGTTAAAATAGGTGTTTCGATTTCTAAGAAATTATCCTCATCTAACATATCACGAAGTAATTTTAATACTCGATGTCTGTTAACGATGGCTCTTCTTGATTCGGCACTACGGTGATCTAAAAATTTATATTTAAAACGTGTAGTTTCATTTGTTTTGGCAGCACGTTTTAATTCAAAAGGAAGTGTTTTAGAAAGGTTTAGCATTTCTAAAACTGCTGTATCCATTTCTAATTTACCCGATCGTATACTTGGATTAAAATCATCTTCAGCTCTTTTTACAATCTTACCTGTAACCATTATAACTGATTCTGGTTTCAATTTCGAAATTTCATCTAAATTCTTGAAATCTCTTCCGTTTAAACGTACTTGAAGTACCTCAAAACTAGAGTCACGCAAATCTATAAAGACTAAATCTCCGTGATCACGAACACTGTTTACCCATCCAGAAATAGTTACCTCTTCATCAATGGTTTCTTCCTTTAAGTCCGAAATTAAATGCGTGCGGTATTGTTCTTTAAGGACAATAGGTATTTGTCGTAATTCTTCCTCAATTTCTTGTTTCTTTTCTACAGCAGTGTTATTGTTTTCTGCAGAAGTATTGTTTGATTTTTCGTTGCTAGCTTCTGCTGGAGATGCTAGGCGTTCCAAAATCTTTTCGCGGGCTACTTTACCAGAAACTCCTTTACCAACTATGCCAATAACTTTTCCAACAAGAATTCCTGCTTTACCTTGGTTTCCGCCTTTAATATCGTTGGCAGTTGCTTCATTTTCTGAAATTACTTTGTCAATTGCTTCAAGTAAACTTTCGTCTGAAATAGAATTGTCTGCAAAGTATTTTTTGTAATCAAAAGAAGGGTTTTCTAAAACTTCTTTTATCGCATTAGAAAGTAATACATTGGTAATGTTGCCAGCTTTAAATGAAGCAAACATTTCAGTTAACGCTACGGTGTTTTTAACCTTCGCATAAGCTTCAGGTTTTAGGTTGTTTAATAGTGTTTTAGCTACAAACAAAGGATCTTGAATCGTATTGTTTATTGCGGTGTACACATCGGAGCGTAACGAGTCAGAAGTAAAAAATTTAGCATCCTGAGGGCGAACTCCTCCTTTGATTTGTGCAGTTTCAATAGCGTACGGAAGTAGGCTGGTATCCACATGTAATTTCTCTAAAGCACTTTTTATATTTACAAAAGGAATGTCTGGTTCGTGAGCAAATCGGTAATCTGCTGCGAATTCCTTTTTACGCATTATTTTGGTTTGTTTCAAGGCTTCGTCCCAAAGTACCGTAGTTTGGTCTGGTCGGAAATCACCATGTGCTTCAAAGTAAGCCAATTGCTTAGTTACTTCTTCCACGGTAGCATCTACCATAAACTTAAACGAGTTTAAGTTTTTAATTTCAGTACGAGGGTTTAGTATTTCGGTTCCTTTTTTACGTAAGGACACAGAAACATCCGATTTGAATTCCCCTTTCTCAAGGTTGGCTTCGGATATTTTTAGGTTTTGTACGATACGGTGTAAGTACTGTGCATAAGTAGCCGCATCTTTTATATTGCGAATACAAGGCGTAGTTACTACCTCAATTAAAGGTACACCTGATTTATTGAAATCGACTAAACTATTTTTAGCCTCGTGCATCAACTTTGCGGCATCTTCCTCTAAATGTGTTTGTTCTATCTGAACAGAAAATGTAGTACCATCGTCGCGATAACAATTTACTTCTCCATCAGGAATAATAGGGTTGTGAAATTGTGTAAGCTGAAAGTTTTTAGGCTGATCTGGGTATTCGTAGTGTTTACGATCCCAGGATAATACCTCGTTTTTCATAGAAGACTCTACGGCTTTACCAAATAAGATGGCTTTGCGAATTGCTTCCGAATTAATAGCAGGTAATACTCCCATTTGTCCGGTACAAACCGAACAGATGTTAGTGTTTGGAATTGTGGTTTCTTGATTGGCACAAGAACAAAATAATTTGGTGGCTGTATTTAATCGAATATGAGTTTCAATACCAATAACTAACTCTAATCCGTTTTTTTCTAAAGCTGCTGTTAATTGTTCCATTACAATACTTGTTTTAGGAAGTTAGCACATGTAAATAATATAGCTTCTTGTTTTTTGGCTGCAGTAATTTGCACTCCAGTTTCCATAGCTAATGGCGCTGTTAAAGTAGGTAAACCACCTAAGCTAAAGCCAACGGTGTAAGCATCTGACAAATACATAGTCATTGGGTCTTTAAGGTTGTTTCCGATTTTTGGAACAGGGTTAGGGGTTACTGGCGATAAAACAATAGCGACTTTTTTGAAGTCTTCATCAAAATGATGACTTATTTGTTGGCGCAATTGCTGTGCCTTATTATAAATTTCTTCGGAATGTCCTTGTGATAACACTTGGTTACCACCAACGATTCTTCGTTTAGTTTCAGCGGTAAAGTTTTCCGATCGCGTAATCGAATACCCTTCTTTTAAGTCTTTCCCCGTTTCACGAACACCATAGTTTGTTCCGTCTAAACGCGCTAAGTTACTTGCAGTTTCTGCCATAGCTAAAGCGTAATAAGTAGATACCAACATATTAGCATCAAAAAAGTCTAAAGGAATAATTTCCATTCCTTCAGCTTTAAGCTTAGCAATCATATTTTCAAAGCCAGCTTTTATTTCAGGACTAATAGCTTCGCTTTCAATAAAGTTTTTATAATAACCAATTTTTGTTCCTTTCGCTAAAGCAGAAGTAATACTTTCGTCGGATACAGGCTCAGAAGAAAAAGAGGTTTGATCTCTATAATCCTTGCCAGCCATGGTGTTTAAAACTATTTGGGTATCTTCTAAACTTTGAGCAATAGGGCCCACACAATCCGTAGACGATGCATATGCCATTAAGCCAAAGCGAGAAATTTTTCCGTAGGTAGGTTTTAAGCCATACACATTATTATATCCTGCAGGTTGGCGAATTGATCCACCGGTATCACCACCAATAGAAAAGGTAGTAAAGTTTTTTGCTACGTTCACCGCACTACCACCACTTGAACCTCCAGCAACTTTACTAGGGTCTAAAGCGTTTTTAACAGCACCAAAAACCGTGTTTTCACTACTACTACCATGTCCAAAACTATCGCAATTTTCTTTTACGATTGGAATAGCACCTGCATCCAATAGTTTTTGAATTGCCGTTGCCGTGTATGGGGACTTGTATTTTTTTAAAAAGTCTGAACTAGCAGAACTGTACGTGCCTTGTAATAAATATACATCCTTAACTCCAAAAGGGATACCTTCTAATAAATTAATGGTTTCACCATTAGCAATTTTAGTATCTACTTTTTTAGCTAAGTTAATAGCGTAATCGTTTAATATATAATTATCAGTATTGTAGTCGCTGCTTTTAAGTTGGTCTAACTTTTCTTGCACCAAGTCTACACACGAAACTTCTTTGTTGATTAGCTTTTTATGTAAAGCTTTAATGGATGAACTCATCTTTATTGTGATGTTTACAACTTACCTCAGTTATACTGAGCTTGTCGATGTGTTATTCTTCTATTACTTTAGGAACTACTAAAAAATTATTTTTTTCGTTCGGGAAATTTTCAATAATTAAATTTCGTTCTATTTCAGAACTATTAATTACTTCATCAGCACGTAAATCGTCAATAGTTACCGCATTAATAGTGTGGGCAATATTGTTATTTCCGTCGGTAAGATGTCCTTTTTTAATAACCTCAAAAAGATCTTCTATTACTTGTGAAGCCTCAGCTCCTTTTATACTCGAAAGCACATCGAGTGTCATTTCCTTTCCCATTTTATATAGAAATTAATAGCTGTTTGCTACCCTGAGCTTGTCGAAGGGAGTCAATCTGCGAATATAAAGACTTTTGAGTTGGTATAAAACAGTTTAACGGGGTTTTCCTTAGGTTGGTTTAATGAAAAAAGGAGCCTAATCTACAAAGTAGAAAAGGCCCCAGTTAAATCAAGCGAGATAAGTGTTAAGTGTTTACTGCTTGATTATTTTCATTATTTTCTGATTTCCACTAGAAGAAACACTTATAAAGTATATTCCGGCAGGTTTCTCGGCTAATAGTTCTAGACTATAACTACTAGTATTATTGGTGGTTTTATGAATTACTTCCGTTTGTCCAATAATAGTTGATAACGTAATTACTACTTCAGTATTTTGGTTTCCGATGTTCCATGAAACTATAGAATTGGAAGTCCAAGGGTTTGGATATACTGTTACAGCACTAGTATTACTTTCTAGTAATTTAGGAGAATTTTGTTCAGGGTTAGCGTCAAACCAAATTCCGTTAAAATACCATCCGTCTCCACATCGACTTAAATCAGCAGTTTGATTGCTTCCGTTGCTATTAAAAATAATATTGGTACAGTTTACATTTTCTAACTCTTGTTTGTACCATCCGTTGCCTTCAGCTTCCATAGTTACGCCTGGCCAGTTGATGCTTAAATCAGTAGGAGTAGTGTTCCAATAATACATAGTAGGGCTAGCTGAATTTCCTTTATAATGAATAGTAATAGAATCATCATTAGAATCTGTACTTGGTGGAGTAGATTCAAAAGGATTGGTGTTTGACCATGCGCCATTTATATACCAACCATTTTCACTTCGCGTTAAATCGTCAGATTTATTAGCACCTCCATCGCTGAAAATTAAATTTACACTAGTTGTGTTTTCAAAAGTATATTCGTAGATAGCATTACTTCCAGTGTCAGTCATTAATGGTCCAGGCCATTGAGAGGCTTGGTTGCCATTTGGAACCCCATTCCAATAGTAAATATTTACTTGTGACCAGTTGCTTGGTTTTTGAAAGTACACTTGCAAATCACCTACATTGGAGTTCTCGGGAGTTGAATTATTGGGAATAGTAGATTCGAAAGGGTTAGAGTCGTACCAAATTCCATCTACATACCAACCATCGCTATTTCTTGATAAATCGTCAGTTTTGTTAGCGCCACCATCACTAAAAATTAAGTTGGCACTGTCAATACCATCCAAAAGATATTCGTACACCTCATCACTCCCTGTATTACTCATAAGTATACCAGGCCAATTTGGTGTAGAACCATTGTCGGGAGAAGGATTCCAGTAATATACATTTACTTGGGACCAACTACTAGGTTTTTGAAAATAGACATGTAAGCCTTCTCCTGTAAGAACAGGATCTGGGTCAGCAATAACTACAGGAGTAGAACCATCGGCGCAACCTTCAAAAAAACCAGCACCACATTCGCCAATAGCTCCGGGGCCATTAAGTACATATATACCCGCAGAATTAGAAGTTACGGTAAAGTTTAAAACACCGTTAGTAGTTCCAATTTCTCTCCCTGTTACAGCGTCCCTGTAAATACCATTGGTCATCCCAGAAATTGAGAAAGAAGCATTACCGTCTTTAGCTAAGCCAACTGCAACTTCACTGTTTTCAAAAGTTCTTCGGTAAGCAACTGCATTACCCGGGGCATCTCTCCAAGACCAAGCGCCTTTTTGTAGTGCCGGAATTGCTTTTCTGATAGCATTAAGTTTTTTGATATGTTGGTAAATAGGATGACTTGGAGCTTGGTTCATGATGTCTCCATAATAAGCCCTACCTGTTTCGTCTATAGACATTCTAGTGCCTTCAGAATTGTGAATATCATTGAATTCACCTGCTTTAAAACGCATTTCAGTTCCGTAATATACGGCAGGAATTCCTCGCCATGTAAACATAAAATTCATACAAGCAGCTAAGTTTTCGTCGCTTCCGCCATAGCGTCTGTTCCAATCGTTATTTGGGCCAAAGTCATGGTTGTCTAACCAAGTAACTAATGTTGAAGGATCACTATATAAATTGTCGTATCGGGCAGCAGCTCTTACTGTAGAAAAAGATTGTCCTTCTTCGAAAGTTCCATGGAAAGTAGCTTCGGCATAAAAATCGATCACAGCCATGTCAAGAGGTTCGGAATTATTAACAGCTCCTCTCCAAGTATACCAATGTGGATTAATTTCATCAACAGGGTGTAATTCATGTCTTTTTTGGGCTACTTCTCCAAAAATAAATAAATCAGGGTTTATAGCCTTGAAAGCATCAAAAAAGTAAATAACATCTTCTCTATCCATGTGTTTAATCGTATCCCATCTAAAAGCATCTACACCCATGTTTATATATTTAGCATAGGCATTTACTAAGTAGTCTCTAACTACGGGATTACTGGTGTTGAGATCAGGAGTATCCCCAGCTAAAGCTCTGTTATATAAATTTTCAGTATCGTCAAAACCTTGCGCAAAACCGTTTCCAGAATGATGGTACCAGTTAGGGTCTGAGGTGTCTACGTAATTTTCTTTCCCTGGAAAGTTATAAGCTTCTAAGTTTTGATTGTAAGGAGCTGGCATTGGAGCTAGGTTAGCTCTACTCCAAATAAGTCCATCATCTGGATTAGGAGTAATCCCATCATATTCCCAATTTGGATTGTCTGTAGCAAACCAAGGTGCAGTTGGGTCTGTGTTGTATTTTATTTCAGCAACGTCCTTAATTCCAAATCTACCAGCATGATTGGTAACTACATCGAGCACAATTTTCATTCCTTTAGCATGTACTTCATTAATCAAGTCTTGAAAGGTAGCGTCAGGAGATTCTAATCGTGGGTCTACTTTTGTGAAATCCCAAGCATGGTACCCATGGTAATCTAAAGGGCTTCTATTGTGTACTATTGGAGTAACCCATATAGCGGTAAACCCTAAGTCTTTTATATAGTCTAGTTTTTCAATAAGACCTTTAAAATCTCCACGCCAAGTAACATCTTCCGGATCGGTGATACTCGGATTAATTTCAGGGTTAGCGTTATAGGAAGACCATTCGGTAGCAGCATTATTGCTGGAGTCTCCATCATTAAATCGAGAGGTTAATAAAAAATAAATAGTCTCTTCGCGGAAATCTACTTGCGATTGAATAGCTTGAGGGACTATTGTTAGATAAATAAAATTGAAGAGTATTAGTCGAAAAATGGTTTTCATTTTAGGTTATTTTTTTAGTGAATTGATAACTTTATGCAATTATATGTATTTATTATTCTAAATAATTTATTAAAATAAACGCAAACGTTTTCGTGTTAATAATTAATTATTTTGATTGTTTTAGCTTGAAATTCAGTTATTTAAATATTATTTTTTTAGGTAGAATTGACTTTGTAATAAATAATTAAGGGTTACTTACTTTTTGGTTCGTTTTTTTTTCTAAATATTAATCTATATTTAGGGCCATTACTAACGAAATCAATTAATTATGAAAAAATTACTACTATTATTTACATCAATTTCTTTGTTAGCAGTAACTTCTTGTTCTATTGAAGATGTACTAGATGTAAAAGAAGCAATAAATGAAGGAACGTTAACTTCAGAAACAGTTCCTTTAATAGGTAATTGGCAGTTAAAAAGTGCTGTTTTAGGTAATGGTATAGATGTTACTAATGATTGTTTTATGGAAGAGACTATCGAGTTTAAAATAGATGGTACTTATATTGATAGAAGGAATCAAATTAACGAAACTACTGGAGACTGCGAAATGGTGGGTGAGTTTATAAGAGGTTATAACCCTCAAGGTGAAATTTTTGAAACGGATGCTAATGAATTATTGATTGCTACTTATCAATTATCAGGAGATAATAATACGGTACTATTGAGTTTTATGATCCCTTTTGAGGCAAACGTAACTTATGAAAGGATAAGTTTATAATTTGTATCATTTTTTTTAATTATTTGGTTGCTAAATGTTTAGTTTTGCCAAACTAACTAAAATTATTGTAATGAAAAAAGTACTTTTAAGTTTATCAGTTTTAGCATTATCACTATTGTCGTGTAATAAAGACGATTCAAGTTCTGAGTCATCTTCAGGAAATCAAAACCTTGCCAATGCGCAAAATGCAACAGAAGAAGCTGCCATTCCTTTAGCGGTTTTAGAAAGCGGGATAAAAATTGAAGGAGCAAACAAAATTAATGGGCAAGCGCCAGCAGTAAATAGTGATTTAGCATTTACGTTAGAGAGTAACGAGCAGGAAGCTTTTCAAGATTCGGGATTAGATATTAAATTTAGTGCTTCTGGAAATATATCAGGAGCTTACATTCAATTTAAGGATGTTGATGGAAATGCTTCAGGGAATTATTTTGATGTACCTGCATCAGCCTTTATTAGCGAATTTGATAGTAGAAAATCGCTAAATATTTTTAAGACAAACCATAGTTCAGCAAAAGTAATTTCGCAAAATTTTAGTGTTTCCCCAGTACAGCCAGATGAAGGTTTTGATAACAATAATAACAGAGGAGTTATCAATATTGATTTTGAGAATGTGCCTGCAGGTCAGTTTTGCTACGATATTTGTTTATATGACGGCGATCAAAACGTTTACGTAATACAAGAAGTATGTGTTGAGGTAGAAGCATGGGGTGGTAATTCATCTATAGTTGGTGTATGGGAGTTTAATCGTATAGTAAATAATTTTGAAGAAGCTTCAGATGATCAAATTTTTGATGAAGAAGGCTTGTCAACAATCATTTGTGACTCTGGAGAAACACTAACATATGACTCAAATAATCAAACTAAAGACGATAAGCCTTATGTGTTGACCTTAAATGAGGACGGTACTTATTTAGAAACGGATAGTGGGAGTTATTCTTTTTTAAATTACCTAGAAACAACTAAAACTTGTACTGTTGTATTTGAAGAGTCAACTGATTTTTCATATAAGTATTCTGGAAATTGGGCTTTTAATGAAGATAATAATACACTTACTATAATTGATTTCAAATATGAAGATCTTCTAGATCCAAGTAAAAATACAGAATACCCTGATGGAGAATTGTATTTTGATGGGGTTGAAGCAGAGGTAATTAATGGAGAATTAAAGCTTGGAGATCAGGAAGGAACTATAGAAGCTTTCTTTACAAGAAAATAATTTTTTAAGATAAAATATTCAAATTAGCTCTAAAAAAATCCTCGCAACAAATTGTTGCGAGGATTTTTGTGTTTATAGTGGGTAATAGTATTATTTAAGTGCTTGCTTTTTAGGTTTTATAGCCACAAAATCTTTCAAATAAAAAGGTTCAAAATAAGCGACATCTTCAAATTCTTTATTTTGAAATTTAGTAAATCCAATAGCATCCAGTTCTATGGCGCTAGGGAATTCTTGAATTTTAAAACTAGCATTAGGATGGTTGCAAATTTCTTGGAATTTAGCAACTCCATTGCCAATAAATACACAGCTTTTAGTATTTAAGTGTTCAGAATAACTCATTTCGTCAAGCACTAAAGCTTTTGTTTTTTCGACAGTATTATAATTGTTATCATAAACTGCGGTATACACTTCCATACGGCGAGCATCTAACATCGGTATAATGTAACAATCAGATTTTGTTGTAATCCTATGAGCTAAGCTGTGTAAAGTGTTTACAGTTACTAAAGGGATGTTAAGTGCATAGCACAATCCTTTAGCGGTGGATACTCCAATGCGCAAACCAGTATAGGAGCCAGGTCCTTTACTAATAATTATTCCCGATAGTTGTTGTAATGACATCGTATTGATTGCCAGTAATTCTTCAATAAAAACATGTAAACTCTCAGCATGAGAGTAATTTGTACTATTGTCTTCTTTGAAAGCTATGGTTGTCCCGTTTTTAGAAATACTAACCGAACAATTAGTAGTGCTGGTTTCAATACTTAATAAAAAAACATCAGTGCTCATATACTTAGAATTCTATATTACGATTAAACCATTTTTTCTTTTTCCTGAGCATCTACTACAGCCACAGCTGTCATATTTACCATTTCTTCAACGGTAGCGCCTAATTGAAATACGTGAACAGCCTTTTTCATACCCATTAAAATAGGGCCTACTGAAGCTGCTTTATTTAGTTCTTTAAGAATTTTGTAAGTACTATTTGCAGCTTCTAAATTTGGAAAAATTAAGGTGTTTACTTTTTTGTTTACAAGTTTTGAAAACGGGTATCGATCTCTCAGTAAATCATTATTTAAAGCAAAATCCATTTGGATAGGTCCGTCAATATCTAATTTAGGGTAGGTACGCTGGACTAACTTTAAAGTTTCTTCTACTTTTTTGTATCCCGGATCTTTTAAGCCTGCAAAGTTAGCATAGGAAATCATTGCTGCCACAGGTTCAATGCCAAACATTTTACACGTATTGGTAGTCATACGTGTAATTTTTGCCAAGTCATTTACGGACGGATTAATGTTTATAGAGGTGTCACTAATAAATAATGGTCCGTAATCGGTAATCATTAAATTGGTAGTCGCCGCTCGTTTTACTCCTTTCATTAAGCCCATTAATTCTAAAATAGGAATAATTACTTGGCGGTAACTACGAGAGTACCCTGAGAGTAACGCATCTGCATCTCCGCTATTTACCATCATAGCACCAAAATAATTACGGCTACGCATTAAGGTTTCGGCATCATATAATGTAATTCCTTTTCGGTGACGCTCATTCCAATATTTATGTGCGTATTTGTTTTTAATTGGAGCAATGTCTTTAGATTTAGGATCTATAATCTCTATACCTTCAGGGGAAAAGCTAATTTCTTTCATTAGCTCCAAAATAAGTGTTTGATCTCCTAATAATACGGGGATTGCTAAACCTTCTTCATGGGCAATTTGTGCTGCTTTTAAAACTTGTATTTGATCTGCTTCAGCATAAACAACTCTTTTAGGATTCTGTCTAGCTCTATCCATCAACAATTCTATATATTTATTGTTGTCGCCTAATCTTCCTGCTAATTCGTTTCTATACGCATCCCAATCTTTAATACCTTTTTGAGCAACCCCACTTTCCATAGCTGCTTTAGCTACAGCACTAGGAATTTCAACAATAAGTCTAGGGTCAAAAGGTTTAGGTATAATATAATCTTTTCCAAAAATTAATTTGGTTTTGTTGTAAGCGATGTTAACTTCTTCTGGTACGGGTTTTTTCGCTAGTTCAGCTAAAGCTAAAACAGCGGCTTTCTTCATAGCTTCATTAATTGCTGTAGCTCTAACATCTAATGCACCTCTGAAAATAAAAGGAAAACCAAGCACGTTATTTACTTGGTTCGGATGGTCGCTTCTACCAGTAGCCATTAAAAGATCTTTACGCGTTTTAATCGCTATATCGTATTCAATTTCTGGATTAGGATTAGCCATTGCAAATACAATAGGATCTTTTGCCATAGATAACAGCATATCAGGCGTAACAATATTAGCCATTGATAATCCAATGAAAACATCAGCATTTGCCATTGCTTCTTCTAAAGTATCAATTTCTCTGTCAGTAGCGAATTCTGCTTTTTGAGAAGTAAGATTGCTTCGGTTGGAACGAATAACACCTTTACTATCGGTCATTACAATATTTTCAGCTTTAGCGCCAAAAGATTTGTATAAGCGTGTACATGAAACTGCTGCGGCACCAGCACCACTAACTACAATTTTAACGTCTTCAATTTTTTTGTGGGTAATTTCTAAAGCGTTTAGTAAAGCTGCTGCAGAAATTATAGCAGTACCATGTTGGTCATCGTGCATTACAGGAATATCCAATTCTTCTTTTAAGCGACGTTCAATTTCGAAGGCTTCAGGAGCTTTGATGTCTTCTAAATTAATACCTCCAAAAGTCGGAGCTATATTTTTAACTGTTTCGATAAATTTATCAACATCTTTGGTGTCTACTTCGATATCAAAAACATCGATGTCTGCAAAAATTTTGAAAAGTAATCCCTTGCCCTCCATAACAGGTTTAGATGCTTCTGCACCAATATCACCCAATCCTAAAACAGCGGTTCCGTTAGAAATTACAGCTACTAAATTTCCTTTAGTGGTATATTTATAAACGTCTTCAGGATTTTTTTCGATAGCTAAACAAGGCTCTGCAACTCCTGGGGAGTAGGCTAGGGCAAGATCTCGTTGTGTGTCGTATTTTTTGGTAGGAACTACTTTTATTTTTCCAGGGGTAGGTTCGGAATGATATAAAAGGGCTTCAAGTTTTTTCTTGTCAGAATCCATTAAGTATTTTTTAAATCAAGACATTATTAAAGGAAAATAGTCTTGTTTTTAGTTTAAATTTTAAGGTTGTAGTAGTTATTACTAGAAATAAATACAGTAAATAACTGCTATAAAAATACCATTTTACTATTGTTTAACAGTATAAAAACTAACTTTTTAGAAAATTTATGTTTCGTGTTAAGCCTGTGAATTTGGTTCGTTTTACTGCTGATTTTTGAAAGACTTTAGAGAATACTTCTTGCGTGATTTCTTCCCAATCTCTTTTGGTCATGGATAGTAAGTCGGGATTAGGGTTGAATAGCGGTTCGTTGTGAGGTTTTGAAAATCGATTCCAAGGGCAAACATCTTGGCAAACATCGCAACCGAACATCCAATTGTCGAATTTGCCCTGCATGGTTGTGGGAAGATTGTCTTTAAGCTCTATTGTGAAGTAAGAAATACATTTGCTGCCATCAACAATATATGGATTTGTAATAGCTTGCGTAGGGCAAGCGTCAATACAGGCGGTGCATGATCCGCAATGGTCTGTGGTTATACCATCATATTCTAATTCTAAATCGATAATTAATTCGGCTATAAAGAAAAAAGAACCCGATTGCTTTTGGATAAGGTTAGCGTTTTTCCCCACCCAACCTAAACCACTTTTAGCAGCCCAAGCTTTGTCTAAAACAGGAGCCGAATCTACAAAAGCACGACCGGAAACCTCTCCAATAGTTTCAGTAATATAATTATGAAGTGTTTTTAACTTCGTTTTAATTACATGATGATAATCTTGACCGTATGCATATTTGGAGATTTTTGGAGCATCTGTGTCTTTTTGAGTATCGCTGGGGAAATAATTTAATAATAGAGAAACTACACTTTTAGCATCGTCTACAAGTAATGTTGGGTCCAAGCGCTTGTCAAAATGCTTTTCCATATAGCTCATTTCTCCATGACTGTTTTTTTTAAGCCAATTTTCTAAACGAGGTGCTTCTTCTTCTAAAAAACCTGCCTTGCTAATTCCACAAGACATAAAGCCGAGGCGGTTTGCCTCGGCTTTTATAAGTTTACTCCATTTATTAGGATTTGAAGCGTTATTTTTATGAATTATATTTTTTTTCAAAACAGCATTACCTTTGGTAATAGGCAACAATACTCGCTTTTGCGATGGTGTTGTTGTGTAAATAATAACCTACAACAGCAGGGTTTGTTTCTGCATTTAATCCCAATTTATCTGTTTTTAGTGCATGTACGGTTATAATATATTCATGTAAGCCATGGCCCTCAGGAGGACAAGCGCCGCCAAAACCAGGTTTGCCATAATTGGTAACACTTTGTATAGTGCCTTTGGGAGCTAAATTGGCTTCAATGTTACCTGCATTTGCTACTAATTCAGTGCTGTTTGCAGGGATATCAAATGCAAGCCAGTGCCACCATCCGCTGCCCGTAGGTGCGTCAGGATCGTATACTGTAATGGCAAAGCTTTTTACATCTGCAGGTGCGTTTTCCCAACTTAGTTGAGGTGAAATATTTTCACCAGAACATCCAAAGCCATTAAATTCTTGCTTTGAGGTAAGCTGGCCTCCGATGTCATTGCTTTTTAAAGTAAATGTTTGTGCATTTAAGCAGCTAATACTAATAAAGGCGATAATAAATAAACTAATTTTTTTCATTGGTTTTTTTTATTAAAGATATCAATGATTTTGCTTATAAACATCTTTTTTTTAAACTAACCCAAGCATTTTTTGGCTGCAATGTTATCAATGGTTTAATGTGTATGGTTTCGAACTCTGGAGTTACAGCATATTGCTTTAGTAGTTTGCCAAAAACAACAATCATTTCATACAGTGCGAAATTGCTTCCAACACACATTCTTGGGCCTGCTCCAAAAGGAAAATAATTAGTAAGTTGCTCCTTAGTTATAGCGTCTCCAAAACGATTGGGGTTATAAATTTCAGGAGATTCCCAAACGTTTGGGTTTCTGTGAAGTTCATAAAAAGAAATTAAAAAAGTACTGCCTTTTTTGTAGTTGTTATTGTTGAAAACATCATCCTCTATGGCAATTCTGTCAGAAAAATAAGCAGGTGGATATAAACGCATGGTTTCGTCAATACATTGCTTGGTGTAAGTGCATGTTTTAAAACTATCCATTATAGATAGTTTTTCAAAATTTATAGTTTCTATTTCTTTAAAAAGTTGTTGTTGTGCTGTTTTGTTTTGAGAAAGTAACATAATTCCAAAGGACAAAGCGTTAGCGGTGGTTTCATGCCCTGCGACAAATAGAATTAGTATTTCGTCAATCAATTGATCCATGGTCATGTGTGATCCATCGTCGTATTTTGAATGTAACAATAAATCCAAAAGGTCATCATGGTTTTTTGAGCTGGCTTGTCTTTTTTCGATGAGCGATTGTAAAATCGATCGAGCTTCTGAGGCTAGTTTTTTAGTTTCCGAAATATGGCCATTTATTAAAAACCACCAATATTTATAAGTCTGCCTAATTTCTTTAATAACTGCTACTTGAACTTGTTCGGTTATTTCTTGTAACCGAGCAATGGCTTTTTCATCTTCACCATAATTAAAAAGCGATTGCCCTACAACCTTAAAAGCAAGGTTACTCATTATCGGGCGTAAATCAATTTTTGTGTTAGTAGGTAAGTCAGCTAATTCTTTTTCAATAACAGTATTGATTATAGCTTTTACACCCTCGAGCTTTTTTTTGTAGAATGCAGGTTGTATTAATCGGCGTTGTTTTAACCAATATTCTCCGTTAGAGGTAAGTAATCCGTTACCGATATACTTAGCTAGTTGCTTGGATTGTATAGGTGATTTGTAGTAATTGCGATGATTTGTTTTTAAAATATGGTTAACTAATCCGTTGTCTTTAGTGAATAGTATAGAGTTTCCAAATCCTAATTTCGCGCCAAAGGTGTCTCCGTATTTTTTGAAGTTTTTTTTGTGAAAAGGTAAAGGGTTTTCTAAAATACTTTTAGCATTTTTAAGAATGTTTATAAATGAAATATAAGGAATAGACATGCTTAAAAATTTTGGTATGGTTAGAATAATCCGCCTTGTACAGGGCCTTTGGTTTTGCCTAAATGCGAATAAGCGAGTTCTGTAACCTCTCTGCCTCTGGGAGTACGCATAATAAACCCTTGTTGAATTAAAAAAGGTTCGTAAACTTCTTCTATTGTTTCTGCGTTTTCGCTAACGGCAGTAGCTAGAGTAGTAATTCCTACAGGACCTCCTTTGAATTTCTCAATAAGAGTTGTTAGTATTTTATTATCCATTTCATCTAAACCATGTGCATCTACGTTTAAGGCGTTCAGCGCAAATTGAGCAATCTCAATATCGATGCTTCCGTTACCTTTAATTTGTGCAAAATCTCGAACCCTTCTTAGTAGAGCATTTGCTATTCTAGGAGTTCCTCGACTCCTACCTGCTATTTCTATGGCAGAGCGTTGGTCAATGGGAACATTTAATATGGCGGCACTTCGTTCTAAAATACCAGAAAGTAATTCGGTGGAATAATATTGTAGCCTGGATTGGATTCCAAATCTGGCTCGCATAGGAGCGGTAAGTAATCCCGATCGAGTGGTGGCTCCAACTAAAGTGAATTCGTCCAAATGTATTTGAACAGTACGCGCGTTTGGACCACTTTCAATCATAATATCGATTTTAAAGTCTTCCATGGCCGAGTATAAATACTCTTCTACTATGGGGCTTAATCGGTGGATTTCGTCTATAAATAGTACGTCACGCGGTTCTAGATTAGTTAGTAAGCCAGCAAGGTCTCCAGGTTTGTCTAATACGGGTCCTGAGGTAATCTTAATGCCTACACCTAATTCGTTGGCTAAAATGTTAGCTAAAGTTGTTTTTCCAAGTCCTGGCGGGCCGTGGAATAAAGTGTGGTCTAAAGCTTCGCCACGCATATTGGCTGCTTGTACAAAAATTTCTAAATTTTCTAAAACTTGATCTTGTCCCGCAAAATCACCAAAACTCAAAGGCCTTAATGCGCGTTCAATATCGTTTTCTTGCGGAGAAAAATTTTCGTTAGAAGGATCTAGGTTTTCATTCATAAAATAGTTGCTAAACAGATATAGCAAATATAGGAATCCTAGAGGAGTCTATTTGTAATACAGCAAATAGTCGTGTTATTTTTTTTGACTGTCTAAAAGTTTAGCAAAGTAATTGTATAAATCTCCTTTGGTAATTTGTGCGCCTTCTTTGATGAGCTTGAATTTATCTGAATTTTTGTCATCGTTGTATTCTTTTTTAGCGTTAAAAAAAGAAACCGCATCATTCATTAGGTTTTTTTGAAGCCAGGTGTAACCTTTGCTAGTAAGTAAATCTATTTCTGGATTTTTTACTTTAATAGCAATGAGGTGCATTTTTTCCGAAGTTAAATAAAACAAGTGTATTTGGTCTTTTGAAAAATGTTCTAAAAACTCCACTTTATTTAATACGCCTTCCCAAACCATATCACTAAAAACATCGATTTCAGCTTCGGCAACTTCAGGTTTTTCTTTTTTTATTTTACTCCATTCATCAGCGTCGATAGATTGAGTAGCTAAAAAATTAATAAACTCTTGGTGCATTTCGTCTAATTGTTCTTTGCTTAATCGAGTATATTTCATGGGAGGTTTTTTTGGAAAGTGAAACTTAGTTAAAAACAAAAAGACCGCCTTTGCAGGCAGTCTCAATATTTTAAGAAAAAAGGATTAAGCTCCTTTTTCAGCTACGATGTCAAAGCTAAGTGTGCTTACTACGCTTCTGTGGAAACGGATAGAAGCTTCATAAGTCCCTAAACGTTTAATTGATCCACCAGGAACAGTAATAAATTTCTTTTCTATAGAAACACCTTGCTTAGATAAAGCATCTGCAATATCAGCATTACTGATAGATCCAAATAACTTGTCTCCAGAACCTGTTTTTGCAGAAATTTTGATTTCAAAACCAGCTACTTTAGAAGCTTGTGCCTTGGCATCATCAACTTGCTTTTGTTCTTTGTAGGCGCGTTGCTTTAAGTTTTCAGCTAATACTTTCTTTGCAGAAGCAGTAGCTAAAATAGCAACACCTTTAGGAATTAAAAAGTTACGCCCGTAACCATTTTTAACTTCTACTACGTCGTCTGCGAATCCTAGATTCTCAACGTCTTTTTTTAATATAAGTTCCATTTGTCAGGGTCGTTATTATTTCATTAAATCGGTAACATATGGTAATAAAGCAAGGTGTCTTGCTCTTTTTACTGCTACGCTTACTTTTCTTTGGAATTTTAAAGAAGTTCCAGTTAATCTTCTAGGTAAAATTTTACCTTGCTCGTTTAAGAAACCTACTAACCAATCTCCATCTTTATAATCAACGTACTTAATACCTGATTTTTGGAAACGACAATATTTTTTGTCTTTATTAGTATCTATGTTTAACGGAGTTAAATATCTGATTTCTCCGTCTTTTTTTCCTTTTGCTTGTTGTTCGATAGATGCCATAACTTACGCTTTTTGTTTAAGTTTAACTCTTCTTCTTTCTGCCCAAGAGATTGCATGCTTGTCCATACTTACGGTAAGGTAACGCATAATACGCTCGTCGCGACGGAATTGTAATTCTAACTTTTCAATAGCTTCTCCAGCTACAGTGTACTCAAATAAGTGGTAAAATCCACTTTTTTTGTGCTGAATAGGGTAAGCTAATTTTTTTAGCCCCCAGTTTTCTTTGGAAATCATTTTTGCTCCTTCAGCAGTTAAGATGTCTTCATACTTCTTAACTGTCTCCTTTACCTGGTCGTCAGATAAAACGGGATTCAAAATGAAAACAGTTTCATAATGGTTCATAAAATAAAATTTTATTATTGTAAATAAGTTTGCAAAAATAGTAATTTAATATGTATATTAATAATGAAATTTATTTTTTTTGCAAATCGATGAAAAACCCATTTGAACAGATGAAAATACGTTTAATTTTGCTATTCATCTTTTTTTTTACTAAAATTGTGAAGTAATTATACTCAAGTGAATACTCCCATGATAAAATGTGCTATCGTAGACGATTCAAGACTGCAACGCCTTGCTATTGTTAAGTTAATTGAAGATCATCCTTCATTGGATTTAGTAGCTCAATGGAACAACGCAATCGAAACAAAAAACGGTTTATTAGATACTAGAGTCGATTTAATGTTTTTAGATATTGAAATGCCTATACTTACGGGTTTTGATCTTCTTGATGATCTTGAGAATAAACCTAAAATAATTTTTGTTACTGGTAAAACGAAGTATGCATTTAAAGCTTTTGATTATGATGCGGTAGATTATTTGCAAAAACCTCTTAAAAAAGACCGCTTTTGTGCTTCTGTCGAAAAAGCAATTGGGTTAATTTCTCCTGAAGCGTCTGCTGTTTTAGAAGAGAAAGAAGAAGAATATATTTTTGTGAAAAGTAATTTGAAAAAGCGGAAAATATATCTTAATAAATTAAAATATGTTGAAGCATTAGGGGATTACGTAAAGCTAATTATGGAAGATACCGATCCTGTGGTTGTTTTAGCAACTATGAAATCATTTGAAACTCAATTAGTAGAGGGGCGATTCCTAAGAGTACATAAGTCATTTATTGTAAATTTAGATAAAATAGAACGTTACAATAGTAGAAATATTGAAATTGGAGGAGATCAAATACCTGTTAGTCGACACAAGAAAAATGCATTAAATGAGGCTTTAGATTCCTAATTTATAGGCACCTTCAGAATATCCAAAACCCTTGTAAATACGAGGTTTTTTTCGTAAATTATAGTAAATAAAAACCCCGAAAACAGCTGTTCAGAGCTGAAAACGGGGTTTTCCTATTACGTTATTTATGAAATTACGAAGAATT
>CALGLV010000042.1 GCA_937958985.1 uncultured Aquimarina sp. | reverse complement strand
ATGGTCTATGCCAGTTAGAAACTGGGGTGTCATACTTAATCAGTTTTTAATTATATATGAAAAAAGGGTTCAACTCTAATTATTAAATAAAGTCAAACCCAAGTTATTTTTTATTTACACACTTTTTAGGATAGTGTCATTTTTTTATGTAAAGATTATCTAAACAATCTTATTTTCTGAATGTGCCTTGAAATAGAAATTAATTCCACTTCACTCTCCAAATGTAATCTAAAACAACACCAACACTTGAATTAGCACTTCTCAAGTTACTTGCTGATGGATCATTACGATATGTTGATTTTGTTTTTGAACCATTAACACCATATGACATAATTCGGGTACTTACATTATTAAATCCCCAAACATAAGACTTCGCTTTACTTCTAAGACTTCCTGGAATATATGAGAATTTATTTTTTTGAACATTAAGCCATAAAGTACGATTTCCATTTTGGTTAAAATCGTCATAAAGAAAAAAGGTTGTACTAGTACTTCCTTTTTTAGATCTTAATTGAGTAGCATTCCAAGCTACTAAATCATCTTCATTATTAAACAAATACCATTCCCCCTCTGTAGATCCTCCATAAAACACTCCTGAATCAATTGCCTTAATTAAATTTTCTGACAATCCTTCTTTGACATAGTTTCCATCAGCAGTATAATCTACACTAACTATTTCCCCATAATAATTATATTGCTCAGAAAAAGGAACACTTCGGACATTTTCAAGCTCTATAGTTTCGTCTACGGATTCCGTTGAGCAACTAACTAATACTACGCTACAAATAAATAACAACGTCTTCTTTAAAAAATTTTTCATTTCTTTTTTTTGATAACAAATGTAACTAAAACTAATTCTTAACTCTTAGTAACATATTAGAATTAACAATACATACTAAAAAGATCCATTATAAAATTAAAATAGTAATAAATTGCTAAAAAATTAGCGATTTGAAATCTTGTAGTCCTATATCATAAATTTAGATTATGTGAAACCGATCTTTTAATACCTATAAACAGAGAAGCCCTTTTACTTAAAGTAAAAGGGCTTCTCTGTTTATAGAAAAAATATAAATAGTATAACTTAATCAAAAGTTTGATTCTTTTTTTTAAGTTCTTTTCTAACTAATTTTCCAGACTTTGTGATCTGTGAATTATTCCATCCTCCAGTACCACTTGCACCCGGTGTTACTGCTGCAGATGACTCATCCTTATCGGTAATAGACCAATTACACCATGAAATTTTATTTTTATCAAGAAAATCCCACCATAATTTTGATTCTTTAACATCTATAAAACCATCTCCATCATAAATAGTAGTACCAAATTCTGTTACAAATAAAGCAAGCCCTGCATTTAGTGCTTTTTGAGCTTTATTTCTTAAACTTTGCTTGTGACTCGCTGCATAATAATGTAAAGTATAAGCTACGTTATTATCATTAACTTCATGCCCAATAACTTCATCAACATTTTGAGACCAAGTTCTTGTTCCACAAACAACTAAATTTTTCTTATCGTATTTTCTTATCTCAGTAATAACTGCTTCGTGATAAGGTTTTAAAACTCTTACCCAGTTTGGCTCATTTAATGGCTCATTATAAAGTTCATAAATAATGTTAGGTTGATGCCCATATTTTTTAGCAACTTCAGTAAAGAAGCTCTTAGCTTCTTCTAAATGATCCTCAGCATGATGACTGTGCCAATCTACAATAACATAAATCCCTTGTTTTATAGCTTCATCAATTATGGTAAAAACTTTTTGTTTTTCACGTTCGGGGTATGATATGTAACCTCCGTTATCATCAACTCCCATTGAAGCCCTAACAATATTAATATTCCAATCTTCCTTTAGCCATTGAACAACTTCTTTATTATAAAATTGGGGCATCCATTGACTCCAAAACAAAGACATTCCCCTTAATTGAACTGGAAATTTATCTTTACCAACAATCCTATTTCCTTTAGTTTGAAGGGTACCAAAAACATCAACAGCCGATTTTGATGGAATTACAGCAACTTTATCAGAATCTATATTCAATTTATCGTTAACACCCACCCCTTGAGCAAAAAATGAGTTAAATACAGAAAATGAAAACGTTATAGCTAATAGCAACAAAAATTTATCATTAATTTTTATCATAATTGTTTTTTTTTATAAATATAATTGAAACATTGAATAAATAAAATACAATACTATTATTGTTTTATTGTATGTCAACACTTTTATACAAGCAAAAAGCTGTCCAAAAATGAACAGCTTAAGCTTTTTAATTATTTTAATTATCCGCCAAAGTCATCAAAACGAACATTTTCACTTGGTACTCCAAAATCGTCTGCCATTTTTTCAACGGCTTTATTCATTAATGGTGGCCCACAAAAGTAAAATTCGATATCCTCTGGTGCGTCATGTTTCGATAAATAGTTATCTATTACTACTTGGTGTACGAATCCAACAAAACCATCTCCTTCTCCATCTAAACTATCTTTCACTTTCCAATTATCTTCTTCCATTGGTTCCGATAATGCAATATGAAATTTAAAGTTAGGAAAATCTCTTTCTAATGCTCTAAAATGTTCTGTATAAAACAATTCACGCTTAGAACGTCCTCCGTACCAATATGATACTTTACGACCCGATTTTAAAGTACGGAATAAATGATATAAATGAGAACGCATTGGTGCCATACCAGCTCCACCACCTACATAAATCATTTCAGCTTCACTATGATTTATAAAGAATTCACCATAAGGCCCAGAAATAGTACATTTATCTCCTTTTTTCAATGAAAACACGTAAGATGATGCTACACCAGGGTTAACATCTGCCCAACCACCTTTTACTCTATCAAATGGTGGCGTTGCGATACGTACATTTAACATAATCTCTCTTCCTTCAGCAGGGTAAGAGGCCATTGAATATGCACGCTCTACTAACTCAGGGTTTGTCATTTTAAGATCCCAAAGTTTAAACTTATCCCATTCTAATTGGAATTTATCCGGTGTTTCATGCTCTTCTGGGTGGGCCGTGATATCCATATCTTTGAAATCTACCGTTACTGGTGGTATTTCAATTTGGATATAACCTCCTGCTTCGTAATCCATTTCCTCAGGAATTTCAACTACAAATTCTTTAATAAATGAGGCTACATTATAATTACGAACTACAGTAGCTTCCCACTTTTTAATTCCAAAAATTTCTTCAGGAACTTTAATTACCATATCAGATTTCACTTTAACCTGACATCCTAATCTCCATCCTTCAGCAGCTTCTTTACGTGTGAAATGTGGTGTTTCAGTAGGTAATAAATCACCACCACCTTCTAAGACCTGGCATTTACATTGAATACAAGTACCTCCACCACCACATGCCGATGGCAAAAATATCTTGTTATTTCCTAATGTACCTAATAAAGTTCCACCTGATGAAACTTCAACTTCATCACCTCCATTAATCTTAAGCTTAACTGGCCCAGATGGAGATAATTTTTCTTTAGCAAACAATAATATTCCAACTAATAATAACGTCAATAATAAAAACGCTACTACCGTTGCAACAACTGTTCCTCCTATACTTGCTGCTAATATCATATTATTTGTTTATTGTGTTTAATACCATTTCTTCAGATTCATCAATAAGTTCATCTGCTTCTGCCTGAACCTCTGATTTCACTTCTTTTTTATTTCCTTCATCACCTGTTAACATTCCTCCAAAACTCATGAAACCAATAGCCATAAGTCCTGTTAAAATAAATGTGATTCCTAAACCTCTTAATGGAGCTGGTACATTTGAATACCTGATTTTTTCACGTATTGCAGCAATGGCAAGTATCGCTAAAAACCAACCAATACCAGAACTCACTCCGTAATTTAACGCCATTCCTAAAGTAGGGATTTCACGAGATTGCATAAATAAAGACCCTCCTAAAATAGCACAGTTTACTGCTATTAATGGTAAGAAAATACCTAATGAATTGTACAATGATGGCGAAAACTTCTCTACCACAATTTCTACTAATTGAACCATCGTTGCAATGGTTGCAATAAATAAGATGAATGACAAGAAACTTAAATCATAACTCGCATATTCCTCGCCTAACCAAGTTAAAGCTCCTTCTCTTAATACATAGGTATCTAACAACCAGTTTACAGGTACCGTTATTGCCATTACAAAAATAACAGCTGCTCCTAAACCTACAGCCGTAGATACTTTTTTAGATACTGCTAAGTACGAACACATTCCTAAGAATGTTGCGAATACCATGTTATCTATAAAGATCGATTTGAAAAATAATTCTAAATGTTCCATTATATCGTATTGTTTTAAAACTACTTTCTAGCTTTCGATTAATGATTGATTTCTACTACGTTGAATCCAAATAATGATTCCTACAGTAATTAATGCCATTGGTGCTAATAACATAAAACCGTTATTTTCATATCCTAAAGCATACAATCCTGTTTTTTCTATTGGATCTCCTAAAACTTTAAATCCTAATAAAGTTCCTGAACCTAGTAGTTCACGAAAAAAGCCAACTATAATTAAAATTAAACCATACCCTGCTGCATTACCAATTCCATCAAGGAAAGATTTCCAAGGACCATTACCTAAAGCAAAAGCCTCAAAACGTCCCATAATAATACAGTTCGTAATAATTAATCCCACAAATACGGATAGTTGTTTACTTAATTCGTAAGCATAAGCCTTTAATACTAAATCTACTATAATAACTAAAGCCGCTACAATTACTAATTGTACAATAATTCTTATTTTAGATGGTATAATATTTCTCATTAAAGAGATTACTACATTACCCATTGCTAATACAAACATTACTGCTAAAGCCATTACAATTGAGGCTTTAAGTTGAGCTGTAATTGCTAATGCTGAACAAATTCCTAATACTTGAATAGTAATAGGATTATTGTCAAACAGAGGATCTGTCATTAAACCTTTATTCTTCTTAGAGAATAATGGCTCTTTTTGTTTTTCTTTTTTTTCTGCTACTTCAGCCATAATTAGTTTGCTTTTACAGTTTCAAAATAAGGAACATACATTTTCAAGTCGGTCTTAATCATTGCTGTTACACCATCACCTGTGATTGTTGCACCAGCAATTGCGTCTACTTTGTTGTCTCCTTTTCTCTTGTTTGTAGGATCATTATTTCCTTTGGCTACAGTAATACCTTTGTATTCTGCTCCATTATATATGCTCTCTCCTTTAAAATCTTCGTAAAAAAATGATTCTTTAATATTAGCTCCTAATCCTGGTGTTTCCCCCTTATGATCAAAAAATGCTCCTTTTACTGTTTTAAGATCTGCTTCCAATGCTACATAACCCCAAATAGCATCCCATAGTCCTTTACCATATAAAGGAACTACGTAAGCTTTTTTTCCGTCAACATTACCTACATATAAAGGTAGTTTACGAACATAACCAGCTTCTTTAGCTTTTTGACCTTCTTTTTTCACATTAACTGCAAAAGCTTTATTTGTTTTTGTTGCCTTCGCTCCTTCTATAATGTATTGATTATCTCCTACATATTTAGTGAAAATAGCGTCTGCCTCAATAGCATCTACAGGAGAACCAGCATCATCAGCATTACCCGAAATAGTTGCTTTTGTAATACCCATAGCAAACAGAATATTCTGTTTTTTCTCTTTCTTTTGATTCTCTTTAATTTGTCCGTTTAACGATCCAAACAGACCTGCTAAAACAGAACCTACTATTACTACCATTCCGATAGCAAATAGCAAGGTGTATGAATTTTTTTCAGTATTCGCCATTACTATGCAGTTTTAACTTTTAAACGCTTCAATCTTTTATTTACATTGCCTTGAACCACATAATGGTCAATACTTGGTGCAAATACATTCATTAACAATATTGCTAACATAATTCCTTCTGGGTAAGCTGGGTTAAATACTCGAATCATAACCGCAAAGAATCCGATTAAGAATCCATACCACCATTTCCCTTTAGTTGTTTGTGCGCCAGATACAGGATCTGTTGCCATAAACGTGATACCAAAAGCAAAACCTCCAATTACTAAATGTTGCCAAAATGGTAAATTCATTAAAGCATAAAATTTACTTCCTTCAGTAATCCATCCTTGAGCAATTACTCCGTTAAAGATTAATCCCATTACTGAGGCTCCTACAATTCCACTTAATATAATTCTCCAGCTTGCTATTTTCGTAAAAATCAATATTGCTGCTCCAAGTATGATAAGTAATGTTGATGTTTCTCCTACTGAACCTGGAATAAAACCAAAAAAAGCTTCATCTATTCCATAAGCTAGTTCTTTTTTCTGAGCCAACATCCCTAACATAGTTTCACCAGAAATTGCATCTGCTCCACTACGGTTTACAGCATCGTGTACCCAAACTTTATCTCCACTCATCCAAGTTGGGTAAGCAAAAAACAAAAAGGCTCTAATAGTTAATGCTGGGTTTAGGATATTCATTCCTGTACCTCCAAAAACTTCTTTACCTATTACAACTCCAAAAGCAACTGCAATTGTCAACATCCAAAGTGGTGTATCTACAGGCACAATTAATGGAACTAACATACCTGTTACTAAATATCCTTCCTCTACTTCGTGTTTTTTAATCACCGCAAAAAGAAACTCAATTCCTAATCCCACTAAATAAGACACAATTACCAATGGAAGAACTTTCATAGCTCCTATTAGTAAATTATCTAACGTAAAGAAATATCGTAAATGATCGAAAAATGAAACAAATTCGGGTGTTCCGCCAGCAATAGCTGAATAATGTTGATACCCTGCATTAAACATTCCCCATATTAAACAAGGTACCATTGCCATGATAACCATGTTCATTGTACGCTTTAAATCATCGGCTCCTCGAACATGGGAACCTGAATGCGTAGTCTCGTTTGGCAAATACAAAAAAGTATGGATTGCATTAAATGCAGGAGCCATCTTTTTACCTTTGTATTGCTCTTTTAAATTATGTAATTTATCTTTTAAACTCATAGCACCGTGTTATCCGATTTCTTTATACATTACATCTAAACCTTTTCGAACCAATTCTTGGTGATTTTGTTTAGACACACAAACAAACTCAGTCAATGCAAAATCCTCAGGAGCAACTTCGTAAGCCCCTAATTGTTCCATCTCATCAAGGTCATTATAACTAAACGCCTTTAATAATTGCATTGGATATATATCTAATGGAAAAACCTCTTCGTAGTTACCTGTAACTACAAATGCTCTATGCTCACCATTAGTATTGGTATCAAGATCGTATTTCTTCTTTGGAAATAACCACGAAAAAGTTAATGCTCTTGAGTATGAAATTTTATTAAAAACAGGTTTATTCCATCCAAAAAATTCATAATCATCACCTTCTGGTATTACCGTAAAAGTATCCGTCGTAGATGCTAAATGTCCATCAGGCGCAACTGTATTACCTGTTAACACATTACCATTAATCATACGAACATTATCACCTTTAACACCTGCATCGTAAATAAAAGTTGAAACTTCAGCCCCTATTTTTGTTTCGTAATATTTTGGTGATTTCACAGAAGAACCCGCAACCGCTATTGTTCTAGAAGCATTGTACTTACCCGTTAATAACAACTCACCAATTATAACCAAATCTTGTGCAGCAACTACCCAAACAATTTCTCCTTTATTTATAGGATCAACCTTAGCTATTTGTGTACTTACATTCCCTACAGGGTGAGGCCCTTTTACCATATGCACTTCTGCATCGGTAATATTTGCTAATGGAGACGATTTATCCGCTACAGATAAATGTACTTTACCAGCTGTTAATTTAGAAAAAGCTGTAACTGCAGCTTGAATCTCTTTTTCTTTACCTGCTAAAACATAATCCAAATTTGCTGCTAATGGAGCACTATTGTGCCCTGAAACAAAAATTGCTTTTGGAGCAACATCTGGGTTGGCTAACACATCATAGGGACGTTGTTTTACAAACGGCCAACAACCCGAACTCAATAAGTGAGACTTTATCTCATCACCACTCATTGAAGCCACATTTTTAGCTCCAAAATCTTTGTATTGCTGTTCTTTGTCCGCTAATACTTTAAAAGAAAGAATTTTTCTTTTAGCACCTCGAACAATCTCCACAACTTCACCGCTAACGGGTGAATTAAAAAGAATCTGATCGTTTGACTTTGAATAAAAAAGAGGAGCGCCCGCTTTTACTTCTGTACCCACTTTAGCGATGATTTTAGGTGTGATACCATGAAAATCATCAGGGTTAATTGCATAGGTATTACTTTTAATAGCTTTGACTTTAGATTGCTCTGCCGCACCTACCAAGTTAATATCTAAGCCTTTCTTGATACGAATGTCTTTTGACATATTTGTAGTTGAATTTAACTTAAAAAATCATACAAATTTAAGGATAATTTCACCCTCAATGAAAGTCTAAACAGCAGTAATATCTTTATTTAAATAAATTCTAAATAACTGTTTTAAAGCACAACTCTTAAAAACTCTTAACATTGATTATTAGATCCTTAAAAGGATCTATTTTTGTAGCACGATTTTTGATTATATTTAACAATTATAAACAATTTCAATGCGACACCTTCAACTACTTATAATTACTGTTTGCAACATCTGCTTTAACTGCTTTGGTCAAAAAGCTGTTGAAATGTCACCACCCGACTACATTAAGACCATACAATTTGAACAAGCATCAACAAATTTAAATGGAATTCCTATTATGGAATTAGGTAGTAGTTTTGAAGTTAATTTTGATGATATCATAGGCGATGAAGCTTTCTATTATTATAAAATAAAGTATTTCAACTTTGATTGGACCCCCACACAACTTTCAAGAAATGAATACCTTGACGGTATTGATAACATCAGAATTCAAGACACAGAAAACTCTTTAAATTCCCTACAAATATATACTCACTACAGGGTACGATTTCCCAACCAAAGTGTACGACGATTAAAAATTAGTGGCAATTATCTATTTGAATTATATAATGATGATGATGAATTGGTTTTTGCAAAAAAATTCATTCTTTACGAACAAGCCGTAACCATAAGAGCAGAAGTAAAACGCTCTAGAGATTTGGAATTCATTAATAAGAAACAAAATATTCAATTTACCATTAACTCTAACGACTTATTGATTATAAACCCCAACAAAAATTTAAAAACAATAGTTTTACAAAATCAGAATTTACATACCGCTATAACAAATTTAAAACCCCAATATACTATCGGAAATGAATTTATATATAGATACAATAAAGAATCAAGTTTTTGGGGCGGAAACGAATATTGGAATTTCGATAGCAAGGAAATAAGAAATGCAACTGTAAATATTAGTCATATTGAATTGCTTGACATTTATCATAATTACCTATACGCTCACGGAAGTCGAAAAAACAAAATATACACTTTTAACCCTGATATTAATGGGAATTTTGTGGTTAGGAACCTTACCGCTATTAATAACGACATCGAAGCGGAATATGCGTGGTTACATTTTACATTAAAAATGCCTAAATTAAAAAATAAAGAAGAAGTACACCTATACGGTGGTTTCAATAATTTTAGTTGCGACGAAAGCACCTTACTTACTTACTCCCCTATTGACAGGGGTTATATTGGCAAACGGCTTTTCAAACAAGGTTTTTATAATTTCAAATATGTGGTAAAAGACAAAAACGGCATTATCAATACTGGCGCTATTTCAGGAGATTTTGATAAAACTGAAAACGAGTACTCTATAATTTGCTATTACAGAGCCCCAGGAGCTCGCTACGATAAAGTAATAGGGCTAGGTACTGCAAATTCTACTAACATCACCAATTAATTTAACATATCCATATTATTTTTATTTTCAAAAATCACTATATTGTAGTTAAAATAATTCTTCTTTCTAAAAGGCTTTATTATGGTTCAGCAAGTTACCAGTGGTATTAAAATTTCGGTGGACACACATTTTGAAGGTACGTTCTACAAGAACTATAAAATTCATTTTGCTTTTGGCTATAAAGTCACCATAGAAAATCAAAGCAAAGACTCCGTACAACTTAGTTCGCGTTTTTGGAAAATAAAAGATGCTCTTAACTATACCGAAATCGTAGAAGGCGAAGGTGTTGTTGGAAAAAAACCCGTTTTATTACCCGGCGAAAAACACATTTACTCCAGTGGCTGTTTACTTTCTTCCCCGTTTGGCTCAATGAATGGACATTACAATATGATTAATTTTACATCAACAAAAAAATTCAAAGTGATTATTCCCTCTTTTAAACTTAGCGCACCATTCGCTATCAACTAACTTTTTGAATTAATTTAGAGTATTTTTAAGCCATAACTTCATTATAAAATTTCATTATTAAAACAAAAAAGCAACATTCTCCTAGGAAAATGCTGCTTATATAGTTTAACAGAAAGTAAGTTTTATACCACTTATCCGTTCATCGATGTTAAAAATTCTTCGTTATTTTTAGTCGATTTAATTTTTCCATTTATAGATTCCATCGCCTCTACAGGATTCATGTCCGCTAAGAATTTACGTAAAATCCACATGCGCTGCATTGTTTTATCATCTAGTAAAATATCATCTCTACGTGTACTACTTGACACTAAATCAATAGCTGGGAAAATTCTACGATTAGAAATTTTACGATCTAATTGTAATTCCATGTTACCCGTACCCTTGAATTCCTCAAAGATAACTTCATCCATTTTTGATCCTGTTTCTGTTAACGCCGTAGCAATAATAGTTAACGACCCTCCACCTTCTATATTACGAGCAGCTCCGAAAAAACGTTTTGGCTTATGTAGTGCATTTGCATCAACACCACCACTTAATATTTTTCCACTTGCAGGCTGCACTGTATTATAAGCTCTTGCCAAACGCGTAATTGAATCTAACAAAATAACAACATCATGACCACACTCCACCAAACGTTTTGCTTTTTCCAAAACAATGTTAGCTACTTTTACATGCTCATGTGCTTCTTTATCAAAAGTAGAAGCAATCACCTCTCCTTGAACATTACGCTGCATATCTGTAACTTCTTCTGGTCGCTCATCAATAAGTAATATCATTTGATATACTTCAGGATGATTTGCCGCAATACCATTAGCAACATCTTTAAGCAACATTGTTTTACCAGTTTTAGGCTGCGCTACAATCATACCACGCTGACCTTTACCTATAGGTGCAAACAAGTCCATAATACGCGTAGAAACACTTGATTGTCGATCTGCAATATTGAATTTTTCTTGAGGAAATAACGGTGTTAAATGCTCAAAAGCAACCCTATCTCTTACCACTTGTGGCCCTAAACCATTAATTTTACTCACTTTAATTAAAGGAAAATATTTTTCTCCTTCTTTCGGCGGACGCACTTGCCCTAATACCGTATCTCCTGTTTTTAATCCAAATAATCTAATTTGAGATTGCGAAACATACACATCATCCGGAGATGAAAGGTAATTATAATCACTAGAACGTAGGAATCCATATCCATCTTGCATGATATCTAAAACCCCCTCTGTTTCTATAATAGCATCAAATTCAAAATCAGGTTCTTTATACCGGTTACGACTATCACGGTTACCCTTATTGTCTTTATTGTTTCTATTATCCCTTTGCTGATTAGTGTTTTTATTTCGATTGTTGTTTTTTTCCGGTTTTTCAAAACGTGGTTTAGACTCACGCTTAGTATCTCTTTCCTCCTTAGTCTTTACTTCCAACTTAGGATTTCGCTCAAGCTTAGGCCTTTTCACGACCACCTCTTTTTTTAAATCTATAGTCTTAGACTCAACTTTCTCTACAGGTGCTTTATTAGTATCTGACTCAACTTTAGCTCTAGGCTTTCTAACTCGTTTTGTTTTATCAACACTATCCCCTACAGGTTTCGGCTGGCTAGTTTCAACTGGCTTAACCGCTACTTTCTCTTTTATAACAGACTCAACTACTTTTGGTGCTGCTGCTTGGGTATCTAGTATTTGATATACTAAATCTAATTTCTTTAGTGTTCTGTATTTAGGTACACTCAATGCTTTAGCTAATTCCTGTAATTCAGGAAGCTTCTTAGATTTTAATTCTGAAATTTCGAA
The DNA here is from genome assembly GCA_937958985.1 of uncultured Aquimarina sp. Classification (GTDB taxonomy): domain Bacteria; phylum Bacteroidota; class Bacteroidia; order Flavobacteriales; family Flavobacteriaceae; genus Aquimarina. Next base: position 25,313 of record CALGLV010000042.1, on the reverse strand, counting down.
CATGTAATAATGTGATCTTAATTTTTAAGGTAAAATGAATATGATATATATTCAGTATGAAGATTTGAAGAGTTTTTGAATAACTCTGTATTACAATAATACAATAATATTTTAACAATAAAACTTTATTCCTTAAAAAGAAAAAACTACTTTTGCTTCAAAGTAATTAAGAGTACATGATTCAACGTATACAAAGCGTTTATTTGTTAATCGCTGGATTAGTTTCCGCAGGACTTTCGAATATCCTACCAACAGGGCATGATATTATTGGTAGTTTTAACAAACCGTTTCTTTACGAAGGGATGATTTTATCGGGTGTACTTTCGTTCTTAATCATATTTATATTTAAAAATAGAAAGCTTCAGTTTGTACTGGGGCGAATTAATATACTATTAAACCTTATTTTACTAGGTGTTTTCGTGTATTTATCTCTAAACTTACCTGGAGAAGCTTTGGTTTCTGAGAAAGGTATTGGGCAGTTTATACCTGTTATAACTATCGTTTTACTTGTATTAGCCAATAAGGCTATTAAAAAGGATGAACAGCTCGTGAAATCTGTGGATAGATTACGTTAAACGCATAATTAGTATTTGTGTGTAAGAAGCCAGCAATTGCCATTGCTGGCTTTTTTATTGCCTAAAATCAAAAAAACATGAGCATCTCTTTAGATATATAGCTCAAAATACAAACAATTACCTCCGAAATAAGTGCTAGCCAAACTTTTGCATTTTGATTTATCTTTTTTACGCAAAATCAAATCAAAAGATTTAACGACCTAGCAAAAAACACATGCTTTTCAAGCCAACTTAAACAACCCTGTTTATTATATAGTCTTCTACTCTGTTTTTAACACTTCAATTATCCGAATAAATTCAGTAATTATTAAAATAAAAATGACTTTAACTTAGTAAATTCATTTTTTTGTTAAAAATTTATTAAGTTTATTATCTAACTAAAACAAAAATTATGGTTTTTTTTAATAAATTAAAATTGTATTCTATTATTTTATTAGGAGCTTTCTTTATTAATTCTTGCGGAAGTGATGATGACCCCGTAAATAGTGATGACTTTGACTTTGAAAGTGAGCTTGAAGAATTTGATGATTTCGATGATTTCGAAGACTTTGAAGACTTTAACGAAGGAGAGAGTGAACCTTCGGGAAATATTTCCGGTCAAGGAATACTAGGAACATTTCGATTAGATGGGGATAATTTTGTTAAAATAGATAACCCACAAGGCTCACAAAATCTGATGATTTCACAAAACGCTATGCCCAGACAGCAAAGAATACTAGATTTAATAAAAGACATAGTTCCTGTTAACTATAGATCTAGAATAGGGAGGTACATAATTTTTGCAGGAGACAGTGCTGGCTACGCGACACCTACAACAAATGACTTATCCGTTTGGGATATGGCTATTGCTGTAGATCAGGAAGATGAAAATGAAATTATACATACTATCGTACACGAATTATTTCATATTTTAACTTTAGATAATACACAACTTAACCCTTTAATTAATGAGCAAACCTGTGAGAATTTTTTTACAGGAGAAGGGTGTGCTAATGAAACTTCTTACATAAACGAATTGGTAAGTAATCATTGGGAAGATATTTTAGATTCGAATAATACAGAACAAGAATCTAATACTATTTTTAACATGTTTAGCGATCGCTTTGTCACATCCTATGCAGCTACAAACCCTGGTGAAGATATTGCCGAAGTAGGAGCTTTTTTTGTATTAACCGCAGAAGGGTTTACAACTAAGGAAATAGCAAGAGAAAAAATACAAATACTTCGAAATCGTACAGAGTTAGTCGAATTGAGAAATTCAATTAGAACTAATTTAAATTTAGACGCAAATACTAATTCAATAAATGCATTAAATGCTATTATGACTTCAAATAAATTGACTTGCGGGCATTTGCATAAAAAATAAAATATCACGTCAATCTTTATTCAACATTAGTATATTCAAACAGGTATTAATGAAGACTGGAAAACGAATGAATTGACGATAAAAAATCACAAAATTTAATTCTACAGCAAGAAATAAATTCTTTTAGCTTTTGTGAAGTATCATATTCACCATACGTGCTAAGCACTCTTAATATAAATGAACTCTCTTAATATTTAGCAAAGTTAAATTTGTAAACGAGATTTTAAATTGGAAAGTTCCTTCAATATATTCACTTAATAAATTCTGTTAGATTTATAAAGTTTATTAAGTAGTTGATTTAATGTTATTTGTTTTTTATGGTGTAGAACATAAGTATAAAATCAACAACATACTCACTAATTATTAAAAGCTATATATGAATTAGCAATAGCATATGATAAACAAAGCCTACATCACTATTTTTCTTATATAGATTAATGCAAATTTTTGCCTAAACACAACAATTGTGATTGATCCGTTATTTTTCTATTATTTATCAAAATAAAGAACACAAAAAAAGGTCTTGAATTTCTTCAAGACCTTTGGCATTTAGGGTGGAAGACCGGGTTCGAACCGGCGACTTCTGGTACCACAAACCAGCGCTCTAACCAGCTGAGCTACAACCACCATTTATTGCGAGTGCAAAACTAAGCTAATCTTACATATTTACAAAGCAAAAAAGTCTTTTTTTTTAAATCAAATCAAAAATAGATTTTACCGCGGCGTAACGCTCTACAGTAAAGCCTTCTGCATGGTCTACTCCAATAATTCTTCCTAGATCCCTGCCCCTATAAGTTACACTATCTAAGAAGTTTTTATTTGAAATAGGCGTTTTAGCTACTTCCGAATCTTTTGGATTAAAAAATTGAGAGGTATACGCTTTAACAGCTTCCACTTTAGCATCATTAAACCCTGTAATATCCAAAACTATATCTGGCTTTAAAGATTCCCATTGAATGTAATGATAAACTTGCTTAGGCCTCCATTTGACTTGATCTTCCCCATTCAATTGGGTTTTGATTCGTAATAATCCACTTAAAAAACAAGCATCCGAAGCCAGTTTACTCCCTTTAGCATGATCAATATGCCGATCGGATACTGCATTACACAAAACCACTTCTGGCTGATACTTTCTTATAACTTCAATTATTTTTAATTGATGTGCTTCATCATTAACAAAAAAACCATCTCTAAAAGCTAAATTTTCCCGTACATGAACCCCTAAAACTTTAGCCGCATTAGCTGCTTCAATATCTCGCAACTCAGCTGATCCATTCGAACCTAACTCTCCACGTGTTAAATCTAGGATACCTACTTTTTTACCTTTTGCTACCTCTTTAGCTAAAGTACCTCCACAGCCTAGTTCAACATCATCGGGATGCGCACCAATAGCTAGTATATCTAATTTCATTTATTGTATTTATAATCTGTGTCGTTAATATAATTTAAAAGTAACAATACATATATAATACGCTTTGTTCTTTTGGAAAGAATGCTACTTTAAATAATTATTTATAGCAGTTTCAAACAGCACTTTAATTATTTTTTTTATATGTATCGGCAATTTCTTTAGGAGTTTTTCCTGTGTGACTTAAAACAACATTATAAAAAGTAGATTTATTTTTAAAACCACAACACTCACCGATACTAAAAAGTGTATAATTAGTCATTTTTTCTGAAGACAATAAATATTCAAATTCCTGTACTCTAAATTGATTTACAAAGTACTTGAAATTCTTTTCCGTTTGATTATTAATTACTTGAGAGAGGTACTTCACGTTAGTTTCCATCAAGTCTGCTACTTTATGCTGATTAAGACTACTGTCTAAATAAAGTTTTTTAGATCTAAAAAGATCTAAAAGCTTAAAATACATAACTAACTCCTCGGAATTTGTTAAACACGCTTTTTTCTTAGGAGTATCAATCCCCATTAAAGGTTCACTTTCAGGCTGAACAAAATTATTATCCACCTCAAAAGCTACAAAATTTGATAAATCCCCGTCTAAATTAAAAATAGGGTGTATTGTTAATGCACAAGTATATTCTTCGCCATTTTTACGATAATTAGTAATCCGATCGTGAAAACGTATTTTTTTGTTTAACGCTTCTTTAATTCTAGAAACCGCAGGTCTCTCTGTATTTCGCCCTTGCAGCAAGGCTGGTTTCATACCCCTAACCTCTTCCAGTGAATAGCCTGTCATTTTACTAAATTGCTCGTTAACCCAAATAACAATCCTTTGGCTATCTGTTATCACAACTGAAACATCTGAATTAATGGCATTCATCATATCACAAATTTAATTAAATAAATCACAAAGAAAATAACTTTGTCTAAATTCTTGAAATTAGACTTATTACTATAAAAATAAAACCAAAAACATTAAACAAAAAGTATCTTTAGAAATAATTATTAACCAACTAGCTTTATTATGGACATTACACTAAACCAAAACATTAACACTAATGCAAATCAAATTTCACTAAACGAGGCATTAGAAAACGTTCCAAAACAACAACGTGACGTTTTTATGTTAAAAACACACTACAACTACAGCACTAAAGAAATTCGCAAAGTTTTAAAAATTGATGAAAAACAATTTTGGACTTACATTCACGACACACGAAAACTGCTTATAAGCTCAATTCAATAACAATTGAATTGAGCTTATAATTCAAGGAAATTTAGTTATTACTGTTCTAATTATTTTCTAAATGAAACAGTAATAAAAAGAAAAACTAACTATTTATAATGTATTAAGAACAGATATAGTATATCTCTATAGCTAAATAAGTATTTAGAATTTAAAATCTATTGTAAAATGTAATCTAAGCTTATATTTGCAAACTAATTTAACAAAACACTTAAAATATGGCATTTGTAGGAAAACAGTTCCCAAATTTAGATGTAGACGCAATGAATGACATGGGCGATACATTCAAATTAAATGTATTAGATGAAGCTAAAAACAAAGGAAAAAAAGTAATTTTATTTTGGTACCCAAAAGATTTTACTTTCGTTTGCCCAACTGAATTACATGCTTTTCAAGAAGCTGTTTCTGAATTCGAAAAGAGAAATACTATTGTAATTGGTGCATCTTGTGACACCCCTGAAGTACACTTTGCATGGTTAAACACTGCTAAGGACAACGGAGGTATTGAAGGAGTAACTTACCCAATTTTAGCGGATACTAACCGTAATTTAGCTAGTCAATTAGGTATTTTAGATATTACTAACGAACGCTACAACGAAGAAACAGGTACTGTTTTAGTTGATGGTGACAATGTAACTTACAGAGCTACTTATTTAATTGATGAAGACGGTATTGTTTTTCATGAAGGAATAAATCACATGCCTGTTGGCCGTAACGTAAACGAGTTTTTACGTTTAATTGACGCATACGCACACGTACAGAAACATGGTGAAGTATGTCCTGCTAACTGGGAAGAAGGAAAACAAGCAATGAATGCAGATGCTAAGTCAACTGCTGCTTATTTAGCTTCAAACTAAAAACATATTAATTTAATGATTAGATAATAATTCTAGCATTATTTAATAGTAAAACTATCCCGTTTTAATTTGTTTTAAGACGGGAATCTAACCTCCTCAAAAAAAATAGTTATGTTACAAGAATTAGACAACGATGGTTTAGCTCAAATAGTGAGTGAAAACAACATAGTTTTAGTACAATACTCTGCAACATGGTGTGGCAATTGCCGTATTATGAAGCCAAAATTTAAAAAACTAGCAGGCGAAAATGAAGAAATTCCTTTTTTAATTATTGATGCTGAAAAATTTCCTGAATCTAGAAAATTAGCCAACGTAGATAATTTACCAACCTTTGCTGCTTTTAAAGGAGGAAGCTTGTTAAATCAAGTACAAACTAACAAATTTGAATCATTAAAAGAACTTGTAAATGAAGTTACCAGTAATTAAGCACCTTTCTACTTTTATAGAAGAAAATGATGAAGATTTTGTAGTTGAAACTATTGAAACTCTTGAATCGTTAACCGAAGTTTCTTCTTTAAAAGACGAAGAACTAGATGTAATAGGAGAATTAATTTCAAATATGTACGGAGCTTTAGAAGTTAAGAAGTTAATTGATGGAGGAGCAACACAAAAAGAGGCGGTAAATTCATTTATGCAACGTGTTTTAGGTTCTATTGACAAATAAAACCAACGTCAACCAATATTTTAATTCAGAATTGCGTTTACGTAATTCTGAATTTTTATTTTTGCACAATTCTAAACTGTAATTTATGAGCACTCCGAACCCTGAAGAATTTTATGCTAAACTTAAAACTCAATTAAGCGATACTTCCATATGGCCTAGCGTGTATATGTATAAATTTATCTTACCCGCTATTCCTGACCAGTCCGCTAGTCTTTTGCTAATTTTTGACAACATGGGAGCCGTTATAAACTCCAAAGACTCTAAAACAGGTAAATACACTAGCTTTTCCATAAAAGTAAAATTAAAAAATCCTGATGCTGTAATTGACAAATACAAGGAAGTATCTAAAAAAATTAAAGGTGTAATTTCATTATAACAAACCAGAAAACTGGAAGGCTTCTTAAGTTAAAATAGCAAGATCAAAGAGGTTCATATTTGTTATATAAGTTCTATATCATCTATTTTGGCGTGATCTAAAACTACTTTTCCGTCACTATTAAACTCAAAAGCTTTTTTGAATTTATAATTTACTTTCAGCGTATTGAAAGTATATGAATGTGCTTGATGCAGTACATCATTAAAAGAATCATCGTGATAGCTTAGTAAAATTAAAATTTCAGCATGCAACTCTAAAAGTTGGTTTACTGTATAATTTTTCAAGGGACTATCATTATCAATTTCATGAACCAATGTCCAAGAAGTGGGTAAATACGTAATTTGTTCTCGCTCTAGCTTTAAATTAAAAAATTCATTCTGAAATCCATTATTACCATCAGGTTTACTTATGGATACAGAGACTTTGATTTTAGGTAAAACTACCATGCTTTTTCTTCGATTTACCACACGAAACATCAGTGCCTTACCTTGTTTATAATCTGTATACAAAATATTTTTACTAAACCTAATATTTGATTTTGGTTTAGAAAATCGCCCATACAACAGGCCTGTTACAAAAGCAAAACTAACTAAACCCACAAAGGCCTCTATACTTGAAATTATACCTGCTAGTAATTTTGTTGGTGCATACAAGCCATAACCTACAGATGTTATTGTTTGCACTGAAAAAAAGAATGCTTTATAGAAATTCTCAGTTACTCCTATGGGCTTTATCCCTATATTTTCAACGCCAATAACTAGGTATAACGCAGCAAAAAAGCTGTTCAGCAAAATAAAACTAAGGGTAAGTAGCAATAAAAAATGAGACCAACTCAAACCAATAAGGTAGGTGTAGGTCTCATTTACTATTCGTTTTCTATTTTTATGAATAACATTAAAGGTTCCTTCTTCGCTTATAAAGCGCTTTGCTTTTTCTTTGGAAAACCTTCCTACTCCAGGATCTTCAACTTTATTAGTGTTAGACTCCATACTAGTGTTATTTTACATTCTTTAAAGCAATAATTTTTAAACTTTAAAGTCTGCTATTTTTTGTTTTAAGCTTTTACTTGCCTCCATTAAAGGCAAACGCACTGTAGCTCCGCACACTCCTAAATCACTCAAAATAGCTTTAATCCCTACCGGATTGCCTTCATCAAAAGCATATTCGGTAATATCCACTAAGCTGTAATGAATATCGTAAGCTTTTTTATTTTCAGATTTTAAGCCTAAGCGAATCATCTCAGAAAATTGTTTTGGATATCCTTGCCCAACTACTGTAATTACTCCATGCCCACCAGCAGTTACTAATGGTAATGCAAGCATATCATCTCCAGAAATTACTAGAAAATCTTTTGGAGCGTTTTTTAAAATTTTAAGTACTTGAGTAATATCTCCTGTAGCTTCTTTAATTCCAATTATATTATTTAATTGAGATAATCTAAGCGTAGTGTCAGCAGTCATATTTATTCCTGTTCTACCAGGAACATTGTATATTAAAACAGGTAGTTTAGAATTTTCAGCTATTACTTTGTAATGTTGAAATATCCCTTCTTGACTAGGCTTATTATACATCGGCACTACCGAAAGTAGGGCTTGAAAATCTTCAGCATTTACTTTTGAAGCTTGATCAGCAATTTCGGCTGTGTTGTTTCCTCCAACTCCAAGAACTAAAGGAACTCTTTTGTTATTAACCTTAACAATATGATTTATTACTAACTTTTTTTCTGAGGGTGATAAGGTAACCGACTCTCCTGTTGTACCTAGCACTACAAGATATTCTACGCCGCCTTCTATGTTAAAATTAACTAACTTAGTAAGACCATCATAGTCAATTGCTCCTGAAGTAGTAAATGGAGTTACTAGCGCTACGCCTGTTCCAATTAAAAAGTGATTCATATTATATTTAATATTTTTAGGTATTTTTTTAATTCCTTAATAAACAAATCTGTGTTATTAGCAGGTGTACCTATCACCAAATCATTAATTCTATTATCTACTGTTGCAAAGCCTACTTTAAATTTGGCTTTTGAAGATGCTGCTACTAAATTAATTACTTTATGATCTTCTTCATAAAAATTAATTAAAACATCAAAGGATTCATTTGCAAAATTATTAAGCGATTTTGATTTAAAACCACCTGTATAATTCACCATTTTCTCATCAAAATAATTGGTTTGCCCTACGTGATCTTCTTCAATATTTGCTTTAAGATCTTTGTAACCCATAATTTTTAACTGATTGGATTTCACCCCAATTTTATCAGCTAATTTTACAATCGAAAAAATATCAACATCTTTTCGTGCATCAATAAGCACCCCTAAACTTTTTAGTTTAATAGCACCATTAAAAGGTTCGCGCTTTTTAATTTGCGAATCAATGGATTTTGAGATGGACTTCTTTCTTAAACCTGAAAACATAGATTTGTAAAATAGGTTGCAAATGTAGCTATTTTGAAACTTACAAGTGTATTAAATAAACAGTAATAGCTCTAAATAAATTTGTACTAAATTCAAATATAAATATTATTGATTTGAAGATCAATAGTATTTATATATTTGATATCAAATTCTTTTTTTAACAACTACTATTAGCCAACCACTGGTGTTCCAAATAAATCGAAATCGTGTGCTTCATGAATTTTTATAGATACATATTCACCTGTTTTAAGGTAATGATCTGCTGCATTTATTAAAACTTCATTATCCACATCAGGCGAATCAAATTCAGTTCGTCCAATAAAATACTCTCCTTCTTTACGATCTATAACACATTTAAAAGTTTGTCCTATTTTTTGTTGATTCAATTCCCATGAAATTTGAGATTGTATCTCCATTATTTCATTCACTCTTGCCATTTTAACATCTTCTGGAACATCATCTTCCAAGTTATAGGCGTGAGTGTTTTCTTCATGACTATAAGTAAAGCATCCTAAACGTTCGAAACGCATTTCCCTAACCCATTCTCTTAAGGTTTCAAAATCTTCTTGGGTTTCTCCAGGATATCCTACAATAAGCGTTGTACGTATTGTCATATCAGGAACAGCTGCTCTAAAATCTTTTAAAAGTTTAGTTGTTTTAGCTTTAGTAGTACCACGACGCATTGATTTCAAAATAGGATCTGCGATGTGCTGCAAAGGAATATCTATGTAATTACATATTTTTGGTTCCTCACGCATTAAATCTAAAACTTCCATTGGAAAACCTGTAGGAAAAGCATAATGTAGCCTAATCCACTCTATGCCATCAACCTTCACTAATGCTTTAAGTAACTGTGCTAATTGACGTTCTTTGTATATATCAAGTCCGTAATAAGTTAAATCTTGAGCAATTAAAATTAATTCTTTTACTCCATTTGCAGCTAACTTTTCAGCCTCAACCACTAAATCTTCAATAGGGGTAGACTTATGCTTCCCTCTCATTATTGGTATCGCACAGAAAGAACATGGGCGATCACAGCCTTCGGCTATCTTTAAGTAAGCATAATTTTTAGGAGTCGTCGTTAGTCTTTCTCCTATTAATTCGTGTTTGTAATCTGCTTCAAGTACTTTTAAAAGCTGTGGCAACTCTGTGGTTCCAAAATACTGATCAACATCTGGGATTTCATTTTGTAAATCTGGCTTGTATCTTTCCGAAAGACACCCTGTAACAAAAACTTTATCTACTTCACCTTCTTGCTTTTTCTGCACAAACTCCAAGATGGTATTTACAGATTCTTCTTTAGCATTAGCTATAAATCCGCAAGTATTAATCACTACAATATTACCTTCTTCCTCGTGTACTACTTCTTTGCCATTAGCTTTTAACTGCCCCATTAGCACTTCAGAATCGTATACGTTTTTGGAGCAACCTAAGGTAACTACATTTATCTTATTTTTTTTTAAAGTCTTTGTTCTCATAACTCCCTTTCTTTAAAAGTGATGCAAAGTTACAACTTATAACTGTAGTGTTTAAAATAAAGAAGGCATGAATTCCTAAACACAAATCAACTACCTAAAAATAAAAAAAGGTACTACCGCAATGGCAACACCTTTTATATTGAATAGCAAAAACCCTATTACACTGTAACTCCTATAAAATCAACACTTTTTGTAAGTACAACTAGGTTAAAAAAGCTGATAAACCATCAATCTTACTAAACTTAGCAATATTAAATTAACCTAAGCCTAGTTAATTTGTGCGAAAATCTGAGTGTAATAAATCGAACCTGTTTCTGGATTTTGGTAAGTCCCAATACCCGTATGTGTGTATGCCGTATTCTCTATATTATCTCTGTGCCTTTTACTTTCTAACCACTGAGTTACCGCCCCTTTTCCATTGGTTTGGTTAGTAGCTATATTTTCTCCAAAAAGACCAACATTAGTAAACTGTGATATAACAGCATTTTGACGCGTTTCAAAACCACCATGAGATGATGTAGAGCCCATTGCCAAATTTTTACTATGTTCCAAAGCTAAATTAGACATAAAATCGTCTATCGTTAAGCTATTCTCATCAACAGTAGCTCTGTGCTCATTAACTAATCGTTGAATATCATTTACTATTGATACCGAATCTTTATTTGTGGATTCAGGCGCAATAACATCCTTTCCATATACATTAACCACCTCAACCGTATTTTTTGTACTTCCTTTTTTAACAGTAACACCATCTCCATTTGTAATTTCTTCTAGCGAAGATGATTTTTCTGTCCCCGTACTTCCGCTAAAGTCATCTGTTGTTATTTCCTTGGAAGGTTCCTTTTCATCTAAGTTATCTACTATTGTGATAATACCAGGTTCTTGGTCATTGTCCGTTTCATTTTGTTCTATCGGAATTTCGTTTTGATCCAAAAGCTCTTGAGCATTTTCTTCACAAGAAGAAATTGTTATCGTTAAAATAGTAGCTGTAATTATTGAAATGTGTTTCATTTGTGCTTGCATTAAATTATACTATAGTAAACATATAACGGCGCACTACAATTAGATATTGTTAATTAGCTTAAAACAAGTTGAAATATTCAAACATTTATTTTTGCATTCTTTTATTTGAATTTACAGTTATATCTTACTTTCCAACAAAATTTTACCTGGTTGATATAGCACAAAAAAAGGCTCAACCTTTACAGGTGAGCCTTTTAAATAATTAATTGTGATAAAATACATTTACACAAGTGAGTTTCGGCTCTAAGAGAAACCTTGAGTTTTCTTAGATACTTTTTTGCAAGATTTTTTGTTTTTACAACAAGACTTCTTTTTCTTACTGCCATCAGTAGTAGCGCAACATGCTTTTTCACAACCTGGCTTACAAGCTACCTTTCCATCTGCTGCTCCTTCTTTAGAGGTTTTAGATGCACAACATGCTTTTTTACAATCCTTAGCACATTCTTTATTATCTATAGCTTTACTTGATGTATCAATAATAAATTTGTTCGGCACTTCTATTTCAGTTTGCTCATCTGCATTAACAGCCGCTTTTTCTGTTTTTAAATTCTTACTACCTTCCGTTTCTTGAGCTATTGCTGTGCTTATATTAAACACAATAGCAATCAGTGCAATTATTCTAATTATTTTTTTCATAATATTTTTGTTTATATGTGAAGTTACTAAAATAAACTTTCAATAATAGCTTCTATACTTACTCTTTCCGCTTCTGCTTTATAATTTCTTAAAATTCGATGTCTTAAAATACCCGTAGCCACTGCTTGCACATTTTCAATATCAGGGGAAAATTTGCCATTAATAAGTGCATGTGCTTTTGCCGCTATTATTAAATTTTGTGAAGCCCTAGGCCCAGCTCCCCAATCGATATATTTTTTAACTAACTCACCCGTATATTCAGAGTTAGGCCTTGTTTTAGCCACCAAACCAACAGCATACTCTATAACATTATCTGCTACAGGAACACGTCGAACTAACTGTTGATACTCTGTTATTTCATTTGCAGAAAACAATGCTTTCACTTCCGCAACCTTATCTCCTGTAGTACTTTTAACTACCGCAACTTCCTCTTCAAAAGTAGGATAGTCTAAATTTATGGCAAACATAAAACGGTCTAATTGAGCTTCTGGCAAAGGGTATGTTCCTTCTTGCTCAATAGGGTTTTGAGTCGCAAGTACAAAATAAGGTTTAGATAATGGGTAATTTACTCCCGCTACTGTTACCGATTTTTCTTGCATCGCTTCTAAAAGCGCTGCTTGAGTTTTAGGTGGTGTACGGTTTATTTCATCGGCCAAAACTATGTTTGAAAATATAGGACCTTTTATAAACTTAAACTGGCGGTTCTCATCTAATATTTCACTTCCTAATATATCACTAGGCATTAAATCTGGCGTAAACTGAATACGCTTAAAATCTAACCCTAATGCTTTAGAAATCGTATTAACCATTAAGGTTTTAGCCAACCCGGGAACACCTATTAATAATGCATGCCCTCCAGAAAAAACAGCTAATAATATTTGATTTACAACAGCTTCTTGCCCAATTATAACTTTAGAAATTTCTTTTTTTAACGCGGTATGCTTTTCAACTAATTGCGCTACTGCTTTTACATCGTTTGACATTAGTTTTAATTTTTATCCCAGTTATTGCCAAACTCACAACTCTGGTAAGATTCATTAATTTTAACGTAAGTTTCAGCAATTTTTTCGGATTGCCACTTTTTCACCGCTTTCAATTGTTTTTCTTGTAATGCTAATTCCCTTATTTTTAAATAATCCGTAGCATAATCTGCGATATGCTCTGAGTATCGCTTTGTGATAGTCATAATTTTAAAGGACTTCTCTCCTTTTCGATCCGTTTCAGGTATAATTCCAGAAACTTCTCCTTCTTCCAAATTAGATATTTGGTTATACAAAACAGGATCTACTTTAGTTAATTCGAAACGAGTATCCTGCGTTACAGGGTTTACTAATATACCTCCATCTCCCTTTGTTTTTTTATCGTCACTGTATAAACGTGCCGCTTCATCGAAAGTGATTTTATTTGCAAAAATATTTTTTTGAATAGAATCTGCAACAGCTTTGTATTTAGATAAAACATCAGATGTAATTTCAGGGATCAATAATATATGACGTACATCTACTTTTTGTCCTTTGATTTTATCTACTGTTAAAATATGATATCCAAAATCTGTTTTAAAAGGTTTACTTACTTCTCCTTCTTGCAAACTAAATGCATTGTCTTTAAATTCTTTTGCAAATGGATCTTTTCTACTAATAGTATATTTTCCACCGCTAGATCTAGAACCGGGATCTTGAGAATACAATACTGCCTTTGTTGCAAAACTGGCTCCATTCTCTAAAATATCTGTTCTAAATTCATTAAGGCGATCTATAGTATAATTTACTTCCTTAACAGCAGGTTTTGGCTTAACTACTATCTGAGCAATCTCTACTTCCGTACTAATTAAAGGCCTTTCCGCTACGGGGATGCCCTTAAAAAAGCTTTTAACTTCATCGGGAGTTATTGTTACTTCATCAACTACCGATTGTTGCATTAAAGAAGAAAGTCTTCTTTCTTTACCTAAATCAAATAAATCTTTTTCTAATTCATCTAAGCTCTCTTTTCTGTAAAACTCTAATACCTTTTCTGTAGATCCTAAATTTTGTTTAATGTAAGCTAATTGTTGATTTACCTGATCTCTAACTTGACTTTCTTGCAAAGGCAAACTATCTTGTATAGCATGGTGTGTATACAGTTTATTCTCCATTAAACGACCTACTAAATTGCAACGCGATACGTCTGTAAGATCTACATCTTGACTTTTAAGATCTATTAGCGCTTTATCTATATCACTCTCCAAAACAATAAAGTCACCGACTACTGCTGCTACTCCATCTATTTTTTTTCGAATAGATTTTGATATTGGTGCTACTTTTACAGAATCGATAGCTATTGACTCCGCAACCACTAAAGTTTTAACTTTAGCACTATCTATTACTCCCTTATTTTGCTGAGCATTAGTAATTGAAGTGGTCACTATTGTAAAAAATAGTGTGGTGTAAAATAATGTCGATTTATTCAAAAATTTGGTATTCTTTGGTTTGTAATGCATCCTTTCTTATTTCTTTCTCCAGCTGATTTTTCAACTTTATTTTCCGCTTGTTTAGTATTATTTGCTTAATACGTTCTTCCACGTGAGCTACAGGAGCTGGCTGACCTGCTTTTAATATACGTTCAAATTTTATTAAAAAACGGTTATTATCAAACCTGTAGTTTAAAAAATAACCGTTTGTTACTATTTTTTCTTTTTTAAACGACTTTAAACTTGGCATTTTTTCTAACAATGACTCAAATAAAATCCATTTTTTTGTTAAATTAAAATCGCATGCAATAAAGCTTAACTTTAGTTTATTGAGCTCTTTTATATCTTCATCATTAAAACGCTTAAAAGCATTCTTTGTGGCAAATAGGTTTTTATATTTTTCTGGTAGTTGAATATAACGAACTTGTACCAAATCTTCTTGCAATAAAAAGCTTTGTTCAAATTTTTTATAATAAAGTTCAATTTCTGATTTATTAATACTCGTTTTAAGGTTTTTTTGTACGTATGCATTTTCGTAAGCACTTGAAAACAAATCTAATCGATATTCTTCAACTAAATTATTGTATTCAATTTGCTTTTTTTCCGTCATATTCTTTTTAGCCTCATGAAGAATTAACTGTTTGGTTGCCCAATCGTTTATATGCCCCATTAATACAGTAATACTATCTTTTTCCGATAATCCTTTTGGCAAATTAAATTGTTTAAGGTCGTAATCGTATAAATTTATATCGTGTACTTTAGCTATAATTTTTGCATCGGGCGATTGCTCAAAAAATTCACAACTAGTGAATATTGAGAATAGAGTTACTAAAAGTATAATTCTAACAGAAAATTTAAGCGCCATAGCTCATTAATTAATTGCAACAAAAATAATAATATTAGTAGCTTTAACAAGCCTTTATTGATAATACTCTGACGATATAAATATTGCAATTAATTTATGGAGAAAAATAATTTGAATTAACTTTGTTTTTTTAGCTTATGGAAGATAAAATTAAATTGATTTGGGACTTTAGAGGTCCTGCTGCAAAACAAACTGCAATTCATCACGAAATACATTTGAAAGAGTATGCTTCGTTAGAGAAACTACCGATTCAAATTACTGGTGTAATCCACACCAACGAATTACTAAGCAGTGCTTTTTTAGTAGTGTTAAAGAGCCAAATGAAAATTGTTAGAGACGCTCTAAAACCGCACCGCGGACAATTATATACAGAAAATTAATTATGATTACAGTTTCGTACGATATCACTGGTTTAGACGAAATAGCTAAACTTATTATCGCCAAGACGACACACAAAACACTTTTGTTTAATGGTGAAATGGGTGCTGGTAAAACAACACTCATCAAATCGATTTGTGATTTTTTAGGTGTAGAAGATACTGTTTCTAGTCCTACCTTTTCATTGGTAAACGAATATGAAGGTGATAATTCTATAATTTATCACTTTGATTTTTACCGTATTGAAGATGAGGACGAAGCTTATGCAATAGGCTTTGAAGAGTACGAATACAATGGCGACCACTTATTTATAGAATGGAGCGAACGCATACCCAACCTTATCCCTGAAGAGTCGCACTGTATTAACATAATTATTGAGGAAAACGGATTACGTACCCTACAAATTGATTAACAAAAATACGTTTCAGCGATTAAAAAGTACATTTAAACGTTTTTGTTATTACTTAATAATCTATTAACATTACAGAAACGCTTCTTTAGAATAATTTTATAACGAATTAAAAAAACTCGGTTATGAAACTATTGTGTCTATCTTTTTTATTAGGTATTAATTTAATACTAGCAAATACTAATCCTATTGATATTATCTCGATAGCAAAACAACAATCCAATATATCTGAAAATATATTAGAGAATTATTTGTTACAAGAATCTATCGATGTTTCTGAACAAATAGTTAAGGATACTGTTTTATTTGAACAAAATTTGAATTTACTTTTTGAATATTCAAAAACAAAAAACAATAATTTAAGAGAATTAATAAAAGACAAAAAAAGAACTTGGTTAGAATTTAAAAAAATATCACAAACCACTTTTGATGAAACTAATATTAATAAAATAATTGAACTTTCTAGTAACTTATTATTACTAAGTGAACAATTTTCAATTTTATCTCAAAAAGTTTATTTCGAAAATTTAGAATCTCAAACTAATATTTCTAGTATCTAACTTCCGAAGCATCAACAGGAGTACTACAATATCCTCCTCCTAAATCCGGACAAGTCACCAGTTCGTTTAAACTATTAAATTTTACTGGTGTTTTTTCGTATCCGTAAGTACTTGCTAAAGTTGCTGTTTTATTATTATCACCCTGCGATATATTAATATCGTTCATGGTAAATTGAGATGGATGCTCATATCCACAAGCATGAGTTATTTCTAAAAGCTCTTTATTAAAGTTTTTAAAATAATATTTAACACGTTCTGCTTTGTCTGTAACATTAATACCTGCTTGTAACCATTTACTTTGAGTAGCTACTCCTGTAGGACATCTGTTAGTATGGCACACCTGAGCTTGTATGCAGCCAACACTAAGCATTGCTTCTCTTGCCACATTTATACAATCTACCCCCATTGCAAAAGCCATTGCCGCCCTTGCTGGGAAGCCTAATTTACCACTTGCACAAAAAACAACCCTGTCCGTAATATCTGCATCTTTAAAAATTTTGTAAATCTTAGCAAACCCATAAACCAAAGGCAATGCTACATGATCCGCAAAACTTGGAGGAGCTGCACCTGTACCCCCTTCACCACCATCAATAGTAATAAAATCTGGCCCCTTGTTTTGAGACTTCATTTCGCTAACCAATTCCTTCCATTGGTCTGTTTTACCAATTGCCGCCTTAATACCCACGGGTAACCCTGTTGTTTTAGCTATATCTTCAATAAAAACTATTAATTCTTTAACATTAGAGAACGCGGTATGATAAGCTGGTGACAACACATCTTTACCTATTTCCACGCCTCTAACCGCAGCTATTTCTTTCGTTATTTTAGAGCCTGGCAAAACACCCCCTTTTCCTGGCTTAGCGCCTTGAGATAATTTCACTTCAATAGCACGAATCGAAGGGTTTTTATCTATTAATTTCTTTAACATTTCCATTGAAAAATTACCCTCGGCATCACGTACACCAAAGTAACCTGTACCAATATGAAAAACTACATCTCCACCTTTATCATGATATGGAGAATAACCTCCTTCACCTGTATTATGGTAAGCAAAAGATAGTTTACATCCTCTATTTAAGGATTCTATCGCTTTTGCAGAAAGCGAACCGTAACTCATTGCCGAAACATTAATTATTGATGCCGGTCTAAAGGGTCTTTTACGATTGTTATATTCGCCCATTACCTTAGCGCAGGGTAAAAAATAAGGATCTAAATCATTAACATGATCTTTATTTACTTTATAAGGAAACATCGCATTTTTTATATAAATATATTGAGGGCCGTAAATATCCTTATCTGTTCCAAAACCTTCATAATTATTTTCGTTTTTAGCCGATGCATAAATCCAGCTACGCTCAATTCTATTAAATGGTAATTCTTCTCGATTATTAGCTACAATATATTGGCGTAATTCAGGTCCTATACTTTCAAGCATATACCTAAAATGACCTACCACAGGAAAGTTATGTGTAATAATATGCTTCTTATTAAAAAAAACATCTCTAATAGCTACTACAGCAACTAATAACACTATGTATACCCACCAAGGAATCGACGCTACAAAATCCATTTATTTTTCTTTTTTTTTAAATATAGTAGAGTTTAGGAAACAATACACAAAAATTAGTCTTTATCTTATTAAACACTTACATTTTTTATTGAAAACACTCATAAATTATCGCACTACATTTCAAATTACGCTTCAATAATGCGTATTTTTAAGGTCTAAATTGTGATCCCTTGGAAGAATATTTAAGTCAACTCAACGAAGCTCAACTTGCCCCAACCATTCATACAGAAGGACCTTTTATGGTTATTGCTGGTGCAGGCTCGGGAAAAACACGAGTACTTACCTATCGCATAGCGTATTTAATGAGTAAAGGCATAGACCCGTTCAATATTTTATCACTAACATTTACTAATAAAGCTGCACGCGAAATGAAACATCGTATTGCACAAATTGTTGGAGCTAGTGAAGCAAAAAATTTATGGATGGGAACTTTTCACTCTATTTTTGCCAAAATCCTTCGCTTTGAGGCAGACAAGCTTGGGTATCCTAGCAACTTCACCATTTATGATTCTCAGGATTCCCAACGACTAATTTCGAGTATTATTAAAGAAATGGCTCTTGATAAAGACATTTACAAATACAAACAAATACAAAGTCGTATTTCTTCTTTCAAAAACAGTTTAATTACAGTTAAGGCTTATTTTAATAATCCTGATTTGATGGAAGCGGATGCCATGGCTAAACGACCAAGGATTGGGGATATTTACAAAAATTATGTAGATCGTTGTTTTAAAGCAGGAGCTATGGATTTTGATGATTTACTTCTAAAAACTAACGAGCTGTTAAATCGTTTTCCTGAAGTTTTAGCAAAATACCAAACTCGTTTCCAATATATATTAGTGGATGAGTACCAAGATACCAACCACTCTCAATATTTAATTGTAAAAGCACTTGCCGATAGATTTCAAAATTTATGCGTTGTTGGTGATGATGCACAGAGTATTTACGCTTTCCGTGGGGCAAATATTAATAACATTCTAAATTTTCAAAAAGATTATACCGACGCAGCTAGCTACAGGCTTGAACAGAATTATCGTTCAACAAAAAACATTGTAGAAGCCGCCAACTCTATTATTGAGCATAACAAAACTAAACTCGATAAAATTGTTTGGACTGCCAATGATGAGGGCGAAAAAATATTAGTAAATCGTTTACCAACTGATGGTGACGAAGGTCGTTATGTGGCGAGTTCTATTTTTGAAAATATGATGAACGAGCAAAGAAAAGCTTCTGACTTTGCTATACTATATCGTACCAATGCGCAATCACGTGCAATGGAGGATGCGCTTCGTAAACGAGGAATTAAATACCGCATTTATGGGGGACTTTCTTTTTATCAGCGTAAAGAAATTAAAGATGTACTTTCTTACTTAAGGCTAGTAATAAACCCAAAAGATGAAGAGGCTTTAAAACGTGTAATTAATTATCCTGCACGAGGTATTGGAGCTACTACACTCGATAAATTAATACTTTCTGCCAACGAGCATAAAGTATCTATTTTCGAAATAATGGAACACATTGACAGAGTTCCCAACCTAAAAGTAAACTCTGGAACCAAAGCAAAGCTTCTAAACTTTGTGAATATGATCAAATCCTTTCAAGTTACTAATCAAACCGCAGATGCATTTACACTTGCGGAAATGGTATCTAAAAAAACAGGTTTGGTATTGGAAATGAAAAAAGACGGTACCCCAGAAGGTATTGCCCGCATTGAAAATATCGAGGAGCTTTTAAATGGTATTAAAGATTTTGTAGAGGGGCAAAAAGAAATTGAAGATGCTACAGGTTCAATTTCAGAATTTTTAGAAGATGTAGCTTTAGCCACTGACCTTGATAAAGAAGTTGACGACGAAGAACGCGTTGCTATGATGACTATTCACCTTGCCAAAGGTTTGGAATTTCCCTATGTATATATTGTAGGTATGGAAGAAGATTTATTTCCTTCGGGCATGAGTATGAATACGCGTAGTGAATTAGAGGAAGAACGCCGATTGTTTTATGTGGCACTTACCAGAGCTGAAAAGCAAGCCTATTTAACCTATACATTGTCAAGATATCGTTGGGGTAAATTGGTAGATGCGGAGCCAAGTCGTTTTATAGAAGAAATTGACGATAAATTTATTGATTACGTAACTCCTATTGAAACTAATTACAAGTACAAACCATTAATTGATACCGATATATTTGGAGAGGTTGACAAATCCAAATTACGACAAAACAAACCTCAGAGTAGTTCTCCACCTCCATCGCACAAACCCACTGATGAGCAGTTAAGAAAATTGCGTAAACTTCGCCCAGTAACTGCCACTACAAACACCGTAGATAACGATCTGTTAAAGCAACTTATACCTGGCACTAAGGTAGAACATATGCGTTTTGGTATTGGTGAAATTGTAAATATAGAAGGTAATGGTCAAGACAAAAAAGCTGAGATAAAATTTAAACAAGGGGGCTTGAAAAAACTTTTACTTCGCTTTGCTAAATTAAAAGTACTCAAAACTAAAGATTAAACGCTTTTTTTAACTGGGTAACGTAGGTACAAAACATAATTTAGGTTCTTTGAATCTCTTAAAATAGCATTAATACTTGGCAACAAATTTTAGTATCATTTTTATAGCTATAATCGCTGGTGTATTAATTCGCCGCTATAAATTACTTCCAGAAAACAGCCATAAAGTAGTTAACTTATGGGTAATATCGGTAGCGCTTCCTGCAATATCTTTACGTTATATTCCTAAATTAAAATGGGATCCTGATATGGTATTTTTACTAGCAATACCATGGTTACTCTTTTTATTTGCTTATTTACTACTTGAATTATTAGGGAATTTTAAGCCTTTAGATATTAAAACTAAAGCTTGTTTACTATTAACTGTCGGTTTTTCGAATTTATCTTTTTTAGGATTTCCTTTAACAGAAGCTTAC
Source organism: uncultured Aquimarina sp. (assembly GCA_937958985.1). Classification (GTDB taxonomy): domain Bacteria; phylum Bacteroidota; class Bacteroidia; order Flavobacteriales; family Flavobacteriaceae; genus Aquimarina. The sequence continues at coordinate 4,118 of CALGLV010000042.1, read as the reverse complement.
TATGGTAAGGAAGGTTTAAAGCTTGCTATTATATGCGATCAAGCTGGGTTTATTGCGGTATCGACTTTAGGAATCTTAACCGCAACTTATGCCTCAAGCAAATCAGAGAAATTTTCATTTCTTAACTTATTCAAAAAAATATTTTCATTTCCACCCACAGTAGCTTTTATTACTGCCTTTACAATTCCTAAGTTTATAAACTACAATACTATTGAACCCATATTAGATCCTATTTTTGATAGCTTAGGTGCTACTATGGTACCTATGGCATTGTTTTCAGTGGGACTACAATTACAGTTTAAAGAATGGAAATCCGATAAAGTATTATTATTTCATGCTATAAATTTCAAATTATTTTTAGCTCCGCTACTCATTTTAGCTATCAGTATTATTTTGGATACCGAAAAATTATTTTCGCAAGTTGGTACTCTAGAAGCTGCAATGGCACCTATGATCACAGGAAGTATTATTGCTACTGAATTTAACTTACGCCCCAGATTAAGTTCCTTAATATTGAGTTTTGGTATTATACTTTCTTTTTTAACTACTTTTTTATGGTTTATATTATTAAAGTAATTAATTACAAACTATATAAACTAGTAGCTTTATTAAACAAATCCAACAACACATTACTAGTCTGAATAATTTCACCTAAAGAAATCCTGTTATCTCTAAAGTCTTTATTTTTTGATTGTAACTCAGTCATTACATTCAGAATTTCTGAAATTACTGTATCTATTTGTGAATCATTAAGTTCATTAACCAATAAATCATTTACTGTTTCATTCATTTGATTAAAAATACTAACATACTTACCACAAGCTATATCGGCTTTTTTTCCTTTAACTAAAACCCTACAGGCCGCATAGTACATACACATTTTTTGAGATAGCATGCGCTGTTTTCCTGCCAAATTAACCGTTTCTACTTTTAGTTGGGTTATATTGTTTGAATACCCTAATTGATTGTTAAACTTAGACTCTTCCTCGATAGCCAAAACTAAGTAATGACATTTTCGGAGTAGCTCTTCCGACAAACTTAACAGTAAATCAATATCTCCTATTGGTTGTTCTATTAAAGCTTTAAATTTATTCCATTGGTTTAATTCAGCATTTATAGATGCCCTTATTTTTGAACTCTGAGTTACTGAGTTATCCTTTAGTATCTTTAGGTTTCTTTCAAAAATAATTTTACTCGAATTAAGTTCTGATTTCAATGCAGGGGTGTCTGCCCCTCCTATTCTCAAAACTATAACTTTAGCTATTTTTTGAGATAGCATCCGTTGTTTCCCGGATAAATTAACAGCTTTCTCATAACTTATTTTTCCATAAGTACTATTTTTTTGAGCAACAATTACTGTTGTGCATAAAAGTAACAGAGTTAATAGAATTTTTGATTTCATTGGAATAATTAAGTTTAGTTCGGAACCAAAACTAATCAAAAGACCTGTAATAAAAAACACTTAATCCCAATTAACAAACCTTTCATCGATGCTGTTTGTCGACAAAGCGTGATTAAACCTAAGAAGAAACGCAATGTTAAATTTAAATTATGCTTACAAATTAGCAATAATTAACATTTGTTATACGGTTTTACCAACTGTAAATCAACAAGTTACCTCTAACAAAATCGCCTTATTGACCGAATTAAATTATAAATAGCAACAAAAAGTTAAGAAATTATAGCATAAATTTTAAGATGCTGAAGCAACATTATTGTTTTTCCGTCTGTAATTTCTCCTGTAAAAATCATTTGATAAGCTTTTTCAAAAGGAATTTCTAAAACTTCAATCTCCTCTCCTTCTTCTTCCAATCCACCACCGCTACTCACTTTTTGAGCTTCATTATATGGTGCTATAAAAAAATATACTTTTTCAGTCACAGTGCCAGGCACCATATATGCCTCAAACAAATATTCTGGTTCGTTAATTTGGTAGCCCGTTTCTTCTAAAGTTTCTTTAATTGCAGTTTGCTCAGGAGTTAACCCTTCCAACAATCCAGCACAAGCTTCAATCATCATTCCGTTATGCTTTCCTTTTTCGTTTACATAAATCGGTATACGGAATTGTTTTGTTAATATTACCGTTTTCTTAGCTGTATTGTAAAGTAAAATTGTGGCGCCACTATCTTTATCATAAACCTCGCGCACCTGTTCCTCCCAACTACCATCTTTCCTTTTAATATCTAAGGTTAATTTTTTTAATGAATTATAGTCGTTAGAAAGAAGTTCGGTTTTCTTAATATTCACGTTATTTTCCATGTTAATTTAAAAGGCTATAGGTTTGTTTTGCTATTTCCAATTCTTCGTTTGTTGGAATAATTAAAATTTTAACCTTTGAGTTTTTAGATTGAATTTCTCTGATGCCTTCCAAGCGCTGTTCGTTTTTTTCATCGTCAATTTCAATTCCAAAAAAGCTTAAATCTTCACAAGCCATTTTTCGAATATTACTAGCATTTTCACCAATCCCCGCGGTAAAAATTAACGCATCTATACCATTTAGCACACTTATATATGCACCTATGAATTTTTTAATTCTATATGCATTCATGAGTAAAGCTTCTTGACTTTTTAGATCTCCCGAAGCAGCTGCAGAGGCAATATCACGGTTGTCACTAAAACCTGTAAGTCCTAACATCCCACTTTTTTTATTCAGCAACTCATTCGCCTCATCAACCGAATATCCTAAATTTTTAATCAGGTAAAACACAACAGAAGGGTCGATATCACCCGAGCGTGTACCCATAATCAAACCATTCATAGGAGCAAATCCCAAAGAATGGTCTATACTTTTACCATCTTTAATTGCGGTAGCACTACAGCCATTACCCAAATGTAAACTCACCAATTTACCTGAATGCTGTTTGCCTAAATACTCTTGTGCTTTTTCAGACACATACTTGTGGCTTGTACCATGAAAACCATACATACGAATATTATGTTTTTCTAAAAACTCACTCGAAATAGCATATTTATAAGCTTCTGCAGGAATGGTTTGATGGAAAGCAGTATCAAAAACTGCTATTTGTTTGGCTTTAGGGAAAATTTCTTGGGCTACTAAAATACCTTCTAAATTTGCTGGATTATGAAGTGGAGCTAAACTAAATAGCTCTTTAATATTTTCTTTTACAGAAGCTGTAATTTCGGTAGTTTCTGAAAATTTACTACCTCCATGAACCACACGATGACCCACCGCTTCAATTTCTGAAGGACTTTTTATAACCCCTATATCATCATCCAACAAATATTTAGCAACCATTTGTAAGCCTACTTTATGATTAGGAATATCACCTATTTGTTCATGCGCTTTTTCCCCTACTTCATATTTCAATTTTGCATTGTTTAAACCTATACGCTCCACTAATCCTGTGCAAATAATAGTGGCGCTAGGCATTTTTATGAGTTGAAATTTTATGGAAGAACTTCCTGAATTGATTACTAGTATTTGCATTTTAAATTTCTTGTGCTTGAATTGCTGTAATTATTACGGTATTGTACACATCATCAACGGTACAACCTCTACTTAAATCGTTTACTGGTTTATTTAACCCCTGTAACATTGGCCCAATAGCTAAAGCTCCTGTTTCTCGCTGAACCGCTTTATAGGTATTATTACCTGTATTTAAATCTGGAAATATTAATACACTTGCTTGTCCCGCTACTTCCGAATCGGGTAATTTACTTTTACCTATAGAAACATCAACTGCTGCATCGTATTGAATAGGTCCTTCTATTTTAAGATCGGGACGTTTGGCTTTTACTAATTTTGTAGCTTCTCGAACCTTATCCACATCTGCCCCTTTACCCGAACTACCTGAAGAATATGATAGCATAGCTATTTTTGGTTCAATCCCAAAATTTTGCGCCGTATCGGCAGAAGCTATTGCTATTTCGGCAAGTTGTTCAGCATTAGGGTTGGGATTTATGGCGCAATCACCAAAAACAGAAACCCTGTCTTCCAAACACATAAAAAACACCGAAGACACTACGGATGCTGTTGGCTTGGTTTTTATAAATTGTAATGCTGGCCTAATGGTGTGCTGCGTAGTATTTACCGCTCCCGAAACCATACCATCGGCCAAACCTTTATAAATCATCATAGTACCAAAATACGATACATC
>CALGLV010000041.1 GCA_937958985.1 uncultured Aquimarina sp. | reverse complement strand
CGTTCTGCATTAACTAAAGTTTGTTTGCGAATCCAATGTGCTGGCACTTTATCTTTATGGGAATTTCGAACTTCTATATAATACCCAAAAACATTATTTGAGGCTATTTTCATAGAAGAAATCCCTGTAGCTTCACTCTCTCTAGCGAGCATCCCATCTAAATAATCCTTACCCGAAAATGCCAACTGACGCAACTCATCTAATTCCGTATTGAAGCCCGTAGCTATAGTGGTTCCTTTTAAAATATTAACTGGAGCTTCTTCGCTTAGCGTTTCAGCTATTTTCACTCTTAATAATTGGCAATCATGCAAGGCATCACCTATTTTTTTTACTGCATCTTGATCACTTTTCTCTGCTAAAGTTTTTATAGGTACAATTGCATCCAAAGATGATTTTAACTGATTTACCTCTCTAGGAGATATTTTTGTGGTTGCCATTTTAGAAACCAATCGTTCCAAATCGCCTATTTGTGCTATTTGATTTTGAAGTGATTCTAATACCACTGGTATTTCGATAAGATACTGAACCACGTCATGTCGCATTTCTATGCGCTGCTTATTTTTTAGTGGTAAGGACAACCAGCGTTTTAACATACGCCCTCCCATGGCAGATCGTGTATTATCAATAACATCTAACAGAGTAACAGCTCCATTATTATTTGCGGTATACAATTCTAAATTTCGCACGGTAAATCGATCCATCCATATGTAATCATCTTCTGCAATACGTTGTATCCGATTAATATGCTGTAACTTATGATGTTGTGTTTCTTTTATATAATGAAGTATCGTACCCGAAGCAATTACTCCAAGAGATAAATGATCTACTCCAAAACCTTTTAGGGTTTTAATATTGAAATGTTGGTGTAAAGTCTCTAGTGCATAATCCTCTTTCCACGCCCAATCTTCTAGGTAATAAGTAAGATAATCAGTCCCAAAATCGTCGGTAAAATTATTTTTTTTAGGCTTAGAAACTAAAATTTCACTAGGACTAAAATTTTGTAATAACTTATCTACAGTTGCTTTATCTCCTTGTGCGGTTAAAAATTCGCCCGTAGAAATATCTAAAAATGCTACTCCAAAGCCTTTGTTGGCATAATGTACCGAGGCTAAAAAATTGTTTTGTTTACTGTTTAATACCTCGTCGTTTAGAGATACTCCAGGCGTAATTAACTCTGTCACCCCCCTTTTTACTATGGTTTTGGTTTGCTTAGGGTCTTCTAATTGATCACAAATAGCAACGCGTTTTCCTGCTTTTACTAGCTTAGGCAAATAGGTATTTAAAGAATGGTGAGGAAAACCTGCTAAAGCAGTTTCCGACTCTGAGCCTGCTCCTCTTTTTGTTAAAATAATATTTAGAATACCTGCCGCAATTACGGCATCATCACCAAAAGTTTCGTAAAAATCGCCTACTCTAAATAACAATAATGCATCGGGGTACTTTTGCTTAATTGCATTGTACTGCTTCATCAAAGGAGTTACTTTTTTCTCTTTGGTTTTAGTTGTTTTTTGAGCAGTTTTAGTCGCAGCCACAGTTTATTTATTTTGATAAGTTGTAAAAGTAAGATTTCTACTTTCTTCAACTTAAAAACTACAGTATAGTTATTTGCTTTTTATTCACAATTATTAGACTTAAAAAACTAAAAAATATTTGAAAACTTTACAAGCTGAAATGCAAACAGTACTTTTGCCAAAAGCTAATAGCCTTCGCATGGAAAATAGAAAATTAAAAAATAGTGAACTTACTCGTAAAACGGTTGACCAATTTAAGCAAGCTAAAAAAACGCCTATTATAGTTGTTTTGGATAACATAAGAAGTTTAAACAATATAGGTTCTGTTTTTCGATCTTCGGATGCTTTTTTAATTGAAAAAATTTACTTGTGTGGTATTACTGCAACTCCCCCGCATAAAGACATTCAAAAAACTGCTTTAGGAGCAACCGAAACTGTTGCTTGGGAGCATATAGAAGACACTTTAACGTTGGTTACAAAGCTCCAAAAAGAAGGTGTTATGGTTTGCGCTATTGAACAGGCTGAAAATTCGGTACTGCTGAATCAATTTAAACCGAAGTCTGATGAAAAATATGCCGTTATTTTCGGAAATGAAGTTAAAGGAGTGCAACAAGCTGTTGTTTCGGCTAGTGATACCGTTATTGAAATTCCTCAACTAGGAGCCAAACATTCTTTAAATATTGCTGTAAGTACAGGCATTGTTCTTTGGGATTTATTTAGCAAACTTAAATAAGTTAGCCTTTTAATTATTTCAATTTCTATGTTTTTTTTATGTGCTTTTTTGTGCAAAAAGCCCTGTACTTATTAATAAAATAGTATATAAAAGAACTTTTATTGATTGGTTATAAAACAAAATCGAATGTCAATAAATTAGCTTATACATTACCTGTATTTGTAGCTATAGTCACAAGTGTTTTAGCAATATGCTGACTTGCAAATTACACTACAAAGGTTTTAAAATGAAATCTGTTTTTTTTATGATCGAATTATCGGAGCATATGTTCAATAATTCGTCGGTAGTTTTATGCAACAGCGGATGCTTTAAACAATTACTTATTTCCTTCAAAGGCACCAGTACAAACTTACGGTCTTTCATCAAAGGGTGAGGCACCGTTAAATTAGGTAACTTAAAAATTCCTTCTGTACTGTAAATAATATCCAAATCAATCGGGCGCGCTTCGTATTGGTCTCCTTGCTTTTTTTTTCGCCCAATTTCTTTTTCAATTTGTTGTAATTTCAGCAAACATTCTTTAGTTGTTAAGCTTGTTTCGATTTTAATGCACCCATTATAAAAAGGAGTACTCACAAAACCCCATGCGGGAGTTTCAAATACACTAGAGTACCTAGATATCGTTCCTATTTCTAAAGAAATTAATTTACAAGCTTGGTGTAGATTCTCGATCCGAGATTCAATATTGCTTCCTAGTGAAATATAAATTTCTTTTGACGGGGCTTTTAGGGTTATCATCTAAATCTTAAGAATTGAATAACAAAACAAATAGTAGTTTTCATAAAATACATCGTAAATTTAATCTTTAAAATCATTAAAGTAATTACATGAAACTTTTATTTAAAATCTTTGGCGTTCTATTAATAGTAATTATCGCTGCACTTATTGCCATTCCTTTTTTTCTTGAAAGCAATGTAGAGAAAATTGTGCGCCAAACAGCCGAGGGTCAAGTAAATGCAAAAGTTGATTTTTCTAAAATAAATTTAAGTTTAATTAAAAATTTCCCAAGTGCATCGGTTACCGTTAATGATTTGATGATTGTAAACAATGCACCCTTTGAAAATGATACTTTAATTAATGTAAAACAAATTGTAGGTGTTATTTCTTTCTCTCAATTATTTAAAGGATTTGATAAAGGCATTGCTATCGATAAAATTATTGTTGATCAAGCTGATATAAATGTACTTGTGAATAAAGATGGAAAAGCCAATTATGACATTGCCAAACCTTCAGAAACTACTGAAGCAATAACTACTAAAACACCTTCGGAAAGTGATTTTAAATTAAACTTAAACTACGAAATTAAAGATAGTAATATCAGGTATTCCGATGGCGAAAATAAACTTGCTCTTGAAAACCTATCGCATAGCGGTAAAGGAGATGTATCGGCAGCTGTAACAGATTTGGTAACGAAAACAACTCTTGATTTTAGCTACGAATTAAATAAAGTAAAGTACGCTACTAAAATGCCTGTTTTTTTAGATGCTACATTTGAGCTCGATCAAAAAACAAGTAACTATAAGTTAAAGGAAAATAACGCTTTAATTAACCATATACCCTTAGCTTTTTCTGGGTTTATTAAATTACTGGAAAATGAGGATATCGATATCGAATTAGATTTCAAAACCAAAGATGCTTCATTTAAAAACTTACTAAGTGCTGTACCTAATGCTTATAAAAAAGATATTAACGGCGCTTTTGTTAATGGAACATTTGATCTTCACGGAAGTGTTAAAGGGATTTTTAACAACACTAGAATTCCCCTTTTAGATGTTAGCCTAAGCACCGTGAATTCTTCGTTTAAATACCCTGATTTACCAAAAGGAATTGATAACATTACTATAAAATCGACCGTAACGAATAAAACAGGAAATCCTGATGCTACACGCATTGACCTGGATAAGTTTACAATGAAAATTGATGAAGATGAATTTTCCGCAGAGGGCCACTTTACTAATTTAACAAAAAATTTAGCGGGCTCAGTAAATACTAGAGGAACTGTTAATTTAGAAAACTTAAGTAAAGCTTACCCAGTAGATTTGGATACTGATTTAAAGGGAATTATAAAAGCCAACCTAAAAGCTCAATTTACTTTAAACGACATTGAAAAAGAAGCCTATGACCGCATTAAAAGGGAAGGTAATGTAACTTTAACCGATTTTAATTTTGCCTCGACAGAACTACCAAACCCAGTAAGTATTAATACTGCTGAAATTGATTTTGAAAAGAATAACGTTACTCTTAAATCTTTACAATTAAAAACAGGAGCCTCTGACATAACTGCCACAGGAAGTATCGAAAATATAATTCCATTTGTTTTTGCAGATAAAATATTAAAAGGAAATTTTAATTTGAATTCAAACTCCTTTAAAGTAAGTGACTTTTTAAGTAGTAGTGAATCTAGTGATACTTCAACAGAAAATAACGACGATCAGGAAAGCGCTAATACAGAAAAACTGATACCCTCTTTTTTAGACATTACTACTGTTTTTTATGCCAAAGAAGTTTTTTACGACAACTTAAAACTTAACAATACTACCGGTAAATTAAATATTAAAGACCAAAAAGCCATACTTAAAGATGTTACAACCGATGTATTTGGAGGTACTATTGCTTTTGATGGAGTGTTAGATTCCAATGCATTAAATCCTACTTTCGATATGAATTTAAATATGCAAAAACTTAGTATTGTACAATCCTTTACTAATTTTGAAATGTTTAAAAAAATAACTCCCATAGCTTCTGCTTTAGAAGGTTTGTTTTCTTCAAAATTATCTTTAAAAGGGGTACTTAATAATGACCTTTCTCCTAATTTGAATTCGTTAAAAGGAACGGCTTTAGCGAATTTAATTGATGCGGAAATGAACCCTTCAAAAAACAAATTGATAAACACCTTAAATCAAAAAACAGATTTTATAAACCTTAATAATATTAACTTAAAAGACATTACTGCCAATTTAAATTTTGAAGATGGTAAAATAAAAATAAAACCCTTCAACTTTAACATTAACAACGACATTAGTGTTACTGCTAGCGGTGGGCATGCGTTTGATGGTGCTATGGATTATGTATTAAGTACTAACATACCTGCAAAATACTTAGGGAGTTCTGCCACTGGTATATTAGCTTCACTTTCGGCTCAAGAGCAAGAAAATATTAATGTACCCTTACCTATTTCTTTAGGTGGAACACCACAAAACCCTACTGTTGGTTTAGATATTAAAAATGCACTCTCAGGCTTAACAAAACAAATAATTGCAACACAAAAAAACAAAGCCAAAGAAAAAATAACTACCGAAATTACCAAACAAGTAAACAAACAACTTAAAGGAAAAGCTAAAAATGTAATCGGTAATTTATTAGGAAATAGCAACACTAAACAAGATGCTACAACTGAAAATGACACCGCTTCTGAAAAGAAAAAAACTGAAGATGTTGTTAAGCAAAAAGCAGGCAAACTACTTAAAGGATTATTTAACTCTAAGTAAATTAAGACCTCATAACAATAAATAAAACTTAAAACACTAAAAATCAATAATCTAGAAAAATATTAGTTGTATATTTAAGTAACCTCAAAATTACAATAAATGAACACTAGATTAAAAAAAAACAAAAACCTACTCTTTCTATTCTTAATAGGTTCGTTAATTACAGTAACAAGCTGTGATAATGATTCCAATACAGATACAAATACTATTGTAGAAAAAGGCAAGCCTGTTTTTTCTGCGGATGCGCTACAAATATTGGAGCTTGTAAATGAAGAACGATCGTTAAACGGCTTAAATACTCTCGTACTTAATAGCATACTTATTGACACTGCCATAAAACACTGTATGGATATGAAAGATAACATCGGTGGTTTAGATCATAAAGGGTCCGATGGGTCCGATTTTATTGAGCGCTGCAAAAGAAGCAACTATAAAGGCTTTTCAAGAGCTGAAAACATAGCTAGAGGACAAACCTCAGCTAAACAAGTTTATGAAGCTTGGATGAAAAGCCCCGGACATCGTAAAAACATTTTACTCTCAGATGTTACCGAAATGGGTATTGGTAGGTATGATAACTATTGGACTCAAATTTTTGGTCGCAATTAACTCGCAAAAGTAGTGGCTACAAATATTACATAAAGCACAAAAATTGCAATGCCTTTAAATTTTGAAATTTGATTTCTCTTTGGAAGTAATGTTACTATCAATAATAATATTGCAAAACCAATCATCCAAAAAATATCTTTGGATAAAATTTCTGCACTTTCAACTTTTATAGGAGATACTATTGCTGTAATACCTAATACGGATCCGATATTAAAAATATTGGACCCTATTAAATTACCAATAGATATCGATTTTTCTTTTTTCATTGCCGCAATAACTGATGCTGCTAACTCGGGTACCGAGGTACCTACAGCAACCATAGTAACAGCGATTACCCGATCACTTACTCCCATTTGCTGTGCTAAATCTACCGCTCCTTTTACCAATAATTCAGAACCAAAATATAGTGCTACACCACCTATTAATAACCATATAATTATTTTAAAAGCGGAAACGGAAGCTAATTTATCATCTACCTCATCTACTATTTCAACCGTTTCCTTTTTGGATTTTATTTGAGCCCTGCGAATTAACACCACTAAAAATAACACTATAGCACTTAGCAAAAGAGCTCCTTCAACAGCTGTTAACATAGAGTCATTGGCTAAAAACGCATACAATAACAATGAAAATATTGCCATACTAGGCCAGTGCATTACATAAAATTCTTTGTCTACAGTTAAGTCTGATATTATTGCTGTAATCCCTAAAACCAATCCTATATTAGCAATATTTGAGCCTATAACATTCCCTAATGAAATAGAAGCATGTCCATCTAAGGCAGCTTGTAAACTTACCAAAAGCTCTGGTGCAGACGTAGCAAAAGAAACTACCGTAAGTCCGATAACCATTTTAGAAATATTAAGTTTAAATGAAAGTCCTACAGAAGACCTCACTAAATATTCTCCACCTAAAACCAATAACAATAAACCAATAACAATATATACAATGCTCATCTTGAAATTTTAAAGGGCAAAGATAAGCATTATTCGTATGAAGAATTTGTAACACAATAAACCAGACTTCGTTTTTAATATATTAAAAAAACAATAATACCTAATCTTATGAAAAAGGCACTTTTAATTCTTATTTCTGCCCTTATTAGCTTCAGCAATGCTTGGGCCTTCTCTAATGTAACCACTATACATATTGTGCAACAAACGGACAATATTACTGCAACTATAACTACAGAAACCACAGACCAACAACTAACCGATTTAAAACAGTATTTTGAAGAAAACGGTATACTGCTTACAGTTACTGATATTGCTAGGAATACCACAAACCAAATAACAGGCTTAAACCTAACTATAAAAAAAGAAAATCAGCAAAGTAGTTTCAATAGTAACTCTAACAAACCTATTGCCGACTTGGAATTAGGTTACAAAGAAGGCAATGTTTTTGTTGGTAATCTGGAAACATCATTATCCCTAAATGGAAATATGTCTTTACAAAATCTTATTAATGGTTTTAATAAAAATGAGGGAGTTTCTTTAGATAGCTTATTATCGCAACATCAATTCTCTTTTTCTTTCGGAAGTGAAGATATCAAAGAGTTATTAAATAATTCTTCTTTTGATTTCGATCAAATTCAAGATCAGTTTTTTGGTCAATTTTTTAATACTGACCCAAAAAAAAATAATCCAAAATCTGTAAATCCCACAAAAAACAATAGTAATACAATACCAAAGTATAATTTTTTCAACAACAAAAACATTCAAAAATTAATTATAATTGATGGTAACGAATCTAATTTTGAAACTTTAGACGCACTTGCTAAAGCCGATAAATTAAAAGAAGTTGACAATCTTAAGCCTAGTACTGCTATGAGCATTTATGGGGAAAAAGCCAAAGATGGAGCTATAATAGCCACTTCTCGTTAAGTGAAATTTACTTATTCTGTGTATTGAAAATTTCGCTTTAACTTATTAAAAACACGCTTTAAAATTATTCTAAAAAAATAATAGAATAAGTTGCTACATACTAAAGTTAAAAATTACAAGTTAATAAAGAACATTAAACCAATACTCTTAATCCTTTTTACACAAGAGTATAATATTAACTTAAAATCATATAATGAAGAATTTTTTAGTAATCGCAGCAGTGTCTGTTTCAGTCGTTTCATGTGTTTCAAAAAAGAAATTTATTGAATTAGAAGGCAAACATGAACAAACCGTAAGTAGTCTTCAAAAAACCAGAATAGAAAAAGAAGAGCTCGAAGGTAAATTTGCGCGTATTGAATCTCGTGCAGCAGCTTATAATCGAAAAATAAATTCGTTAACCGACGAAAATGAAGCTAAACTAGATGTTATTGAAGGTAAGCTTATACTGTCTAAAGCTGACAAGAAAAAAATGAGAACCGCCTTAGCTAAAATGGATACTAGCGAATTATCCAATGCTAAAACCTTAACTGATTCTGTAAATTTTGTAGTGTCTAATAATTTAATGAAATCTGTAAATACTAATGATATAGAAAATTCAGATGATATTGACATTAATATAGATGATACCGTAGTAATGATTTCCATTTCCGATAAAATGTTATTCAACTCTGGAAGCTATCGTGTAAATACTTCTGCTAATAAAATTCTTTCGAAACTGGCACAGGTTATTAACTCCGAACCAAGTATAGAGGTACTTATTGAAGGGCATACCGATTCAAGAACAATAAACAAAGTAGGTATTCAAGACAATTGGGACTTAAGTGTTAAAAGAGCTACCTCAATAGTTAGATTACTACAACAAAAACATGGTGTAGATCCTTCTAAATTAATTGCAGCAGGCCGAAGTAGTTATGTACCATTAACTGATAATTCTACCTCTGAAAACAGATCTAAAAACCGTAGAACTAAAATATCAATTTTACCTAAAATAGATAAGTTTTTTGCACTTTTAGCTGCTGAATAATATCCTATTTCATATCAAACGACACTATCCTAAAAAGTGTGTAAATAAAAAATAACTTGGGTTTGACTTTATTTAATAATTAGAGTTGAACCCTTTTTTCATATATAATTAAAAACTGATTAAGTATGACACCCCAGTTTCTAACTGGCATAGACCATTT
>CALGLV010000040.1 GCA_937958985.1 uncultured Aquimarina sp. | reverse complement strand
ATAAATCTTTAATTATTAAATGATGCCATTCAATAATACCATAAGGTATTAATCCAAATTTCTCTGGGCTATCCCTTAGTAAAAGGTAGGTTCTATACGCGTTACGCACCCGTGCGCCGGTCGTCAGCAATAGCAAGCTATCCTGTTACCCCTCGACTTGCATGTGTTAAGCCTGCCGCTAGCGTTCATCCTGAGCCAGGATCAAACTCTTCATCGTTAATCTTTAAATAATTTTTACTTATTACATACAATAAACGAAACAGAAATTATCAATCGTCTCAAAACAAAATTTCTAGTCTTAATTCTTAATTTGGTATGTGTTCGCTAAATAAATTTAGCTAATCATACGCGCTGTCAATCAATATGTCAATGAACTCTTTTTTGTTAATTAATCACTATCACTAGCTCTTAATCTTTTCTCTTAACTCATTCGCTAAGCGGATGCAAACTTACAACCTTTTTTTGTTTTAATAACAAACTAATTTGAAGTTTTTTTTAAGTTTTTTTTTTGATCTTCAACAGCCTTTAAACCGCTACAATAAACTGCTTTAATACTACTTAAAACAACAAAACTTAAACTCTTTTTTTTATGAACTTCACTACTTGCGTAGCGGGGTGCAAATGTACAGCTTCTTTTTACTTTAAAGCCTTATTTTTTTGTGTTTTTTTATGCTTATTTTAAGAAAAACTCTCAACACCTTATATTAAAACACTTTACAGCCTGTTTTAATTTTAAACTTGCCCGATTTTATAGCGTTTTCACCGATAAAACTGATTTTTAATACCCTTTTATTTTGCGTTAGGGATAGCAGTGGCTACCCTGCAGCCTGAGCTAGCGAAGTGCGAAGCGTAATAACGTAGAGCCCGACCCTAAGGGAAACGCCCTTATAGATAAGGACGCTGTTATTTTTATACTACATATAGGTAGGGATTATTCTACTTATTTAACTCGCCGAACTCCTTAATAACTTTATCAACTATAGTTTGGGCTAATTTTTCTTTGCTTTGAACTGTCCAACCAGCCACATGCGGAGTTAAAATGACGTTATCGAATGCCAATAGTTGCTTGAATTCTGTAGGCATTTCTTCTACGAATAGCTTTTCAAATGAAAGCTTTTCATACTCTAACACATCCAGGCCAGCTCCTTTTATTTTTCCTGCCTTTAATGCCGCTACCAAATCTTTGGTAACTACACTTTTTCCTCGGGCTGTATTAAATAACCAAAAAGGCTTTTTAAATTTAGAAATGAACTCCTCATTAATCATTTGGTCGGTTAATGGGGTCCATGGCGTGTGAATACTTAACACATCTGTTTTATCGAACAATTCTTGTAACTCTACTTGCTCGGCATTACTATCGTCAACGTCTTGCTGGATATCGTAACAAATAACCTCTACATTAAATCCTCGTAGTTTTTTGGAAAATGCCTTCCCCATATTTCCATAACCGATAATTCCTACAGTAAGTCCGTCTAACTCTATTCCGCGATTGGCTTCGCGCAACCATTGCCCTGCCTTAACTTGCTTATCGGCCGTATTTAATTTATTAAAAAGAGACAGGATCATACCTAATGTATGCTCGGCAACAGCATTTCTATTGCCTTCGGGAGCAGAAAATAAACTAATCCCTTTTTTAGAAGCTGCTTTTAAATCGATACTTTCTAATCCTGCGCCTACTCTAGCTATAAATTTTAAATTAGTGGCTGCTTCTAAAAATGTTTTGTCCACTTTAAAACGACTACGGATTACGATACCTTCGTAATTTTTGATTTTATCTTCAACTTCTTTTTTTGAAGAGGTGTAGTCTTCATGGTTTACATACCCGGCTTCGGCTAATTGATTAATTAGTAACGGGTGATTATCGTCTAGATGTAGAACTTTCATAAAACGGATACTTGATATATTTTTAAACTATATTATTTTGCGAATTGTAATTGTTGCTGCTTTAATAGCTCTTGGAACAACTCTGGATTTAAGGCCATTTGCAAACCAAAAATCAAAACAATTACTCCTAAAAAGATCAACAGAGGTTTCCAAATAGATTTTCGATTGTATTTTACTTTGTAACCTAAGTGTTTTTTCCAGAAAAATTCTATAAAAACTAACCCTGCACCGATACTAATAATTAATGAATTTACCTGAGTCATACGTTGCGTATACACAAGAGCCATTCTTCCTAACAGAAACACAACACCTACTAATATAACTATTGTTGCTTGTTTTTTTTTGTCGGCCTTTTTAAGGTTTTGAGAAAGTAAAATAGCACCAAATAGGGGTTCTAAAAAAATAGAAAAACCCAATATTGCTGTTGGCGAATACCAATTTCGAAGCTTTTCATCAACTTGCTCTTCTTCTTTTTTAGTGATAACCTGACTATCGTTAAATTTTATTTTAAGCGACTCAAATTCTGTGATTTGCTCTATCGTTAGCGTTTTGTTTTTCTTTTTTAATAAATCATAAGCTGCTAACCGTGCTTCATCATTATATGCTTCTGGATTTTGAACAACTTCTAATAGTTCCTTTTCAGAATGATTTTTATAATAACTTAAATATTGATTCTCCATAAATCTCTTCTGCATTAAATACCTAATCCTTTAATTTTTTTAAATTTTTCCAAAGCATTCCCATCTGTTAAACTTGCTATGTATTGACAAATACTAATTAATCGTAAATAGGTATCTGGATTTTTATAATCAAAATTTTCTCCTTCTGCCTTTAAAATTAATTTGTCGTAAAAACTTTGGGTATTTGTATGGTAATTTTCTGACGCCTGGCAATAAACTTCCAATAATGTATTTAAAATTTGATAGCCTGTAATTTCTTTTTCTACTACCTCTTTACTTTGGTAAATTTTATCGACGCTTATTTTTATAATTTCTTCTATTTGAAATTTAAATTTACTGTGATCGATTAATGATCCTTTAAAGTATCCTTTTAATATATCTTCTTCATTTTCTAAAAACACTTTTGTTACCTCGCCTATTAACACCCCTATTGCTAGCGCTCGTAAATAACTTACACGTTCGGACTTTTTAGTTAAATTGGAATATTTTTTTGAATTTAAGCGGTCTTTTACCAATTCAATTAAATGATCTAAAGCAAGCTCCTCGTTAAGTAATCCTAAATTTATTCCATCTTCAAAATCAATAATAGTATAACAAATATCGTCGGCAGCTTCTACTAAATAGGTTAACGGATGTCGAAGGTAGCAATCCTCACCATCGAAAGTTTGCTTTATCAATCCAAGATCGGCAACTAGCTCATTAAAAAAAAGTTCTTCACTTTGAAAATAACCGTATTTTTTATGCGCTATATTTTTACTTGGCTGGTGCGGAAGTGATGGTTTTGGGTATTTTAAAAATGCCCCGAGTGTAGCGTAAGACATTCTTAGCCCACCAACAATTCCGTTTTTAGTTTCGGTTAAAATTTTAAAGCCATTTGCATTACCTTCAAATTTAACTAAATCGGTATATTGTTTGGGGGTTAATTTGGCTTGAAATTTTTCACCCTTTCCCGATTTAAAAAACTCTCCTATTGCTTTTTCTCCAGAATGCCCAAAAGGAGGATTCCCTATATCGTGCGCTAATGCTGCTGCTGCAACAATAGCTCCAAAATCGTTAAATTTGTAACCGTGAGTGGTGCTTAATGCCGGGTACTTATCTAAAAGTTGCTTTCCTACTACCCTACCCAAAGACCTGCCCACAACAGAAACCTCTAAACTATGAGTAAGCCTGCTATGCACAAAGCTGGTTTTTGATAAAGGTACTACTTGGGTTTTATCTTGAAGGCTTCGAAATGGAGCCGAAAATATGATACGATCGTAATCGACCTCAAACCCTAAACGAGTTTCATCTTCTTCGATTCGCAATCTTTTATGCGCATCACCTTGCTTTCGTAAGGATAATAATTGCTCCCAATGCATTGACTTGTTTTCCACTCGAAATTAATTTTGAGCAAAAGTATTGTTTACTTTTAATAATCCCATAAGTAATGACCTACTTTAATAACTCTTTAGTATATCTATTATACAATTAGTGGTAATTAATTTATGAAGAAATTATTGAAATGAACTATTTAGAAAATTTCAACTCAATAATACGCTCCACAAATTCAGCATAGCCAATAGCTGAAACATGAAGATTATCGTTTGCCACTAATTTTGGTTCTTGCAGCCCTCGACGGGTGATATCTGTAATATTCAAAAAGGCTACTTGTTTTTGAATGGCTATTTTTTCTGCGAAAGCATTATACTTGTTTACTCCTTCACTTACACCTGATTTCCCCTCGCCAAATGGTGTGAAACTATAATCGGGAATAGAAAGCACCAACACTTTATTGACATCGTTATTTACCAACTCGATGGCTTTTTCTAACAAAACTGCAAATTCTGTTTCGTATTGATTAAAATCTGTGTTTTGAAATTGATTATTAACTCCTATTAATAGAGTTACAAAATCGTATGTTTCAGAAATTTCTTTCTCTTCAATAGCAGCTATTAATTGATCGGTGCGCCAACCTGTAGTTGCTATTATTTTAGTTTGAACTACTGTATTGGGCTTCAAATTTAATTTGGCCGCCAATTGCAATGGAAAACTTTTGCCTTCGCCAACTGCTTCGCCAATTGTGTAACTATCGCCTAAAGCTAAATATTGAATATTATTGCTTGTTTGCACTGGATTTATTGCTTCCACTTCTGTTTTGTTTGAACGCTCAGAACAACTTACAACCACTAATAATCCGAATATAATTTTAGCAAAAAATTGCAATTCATATAACCCGTATTTAAAAATTGATGTAAGCATCTTATGCATTGTTTCGACTTAAGGAATGTAATTTAAAACTAAGATAAAACATAATGAAAAAATCTATAAGCTTTCTTTTTGCCATTTTTGCAATAGCACAAATAACCTCAGCACAAATTAATTCGTCATTCTTTTCAAAAGCAGATTCTTTTTTTAAAGAAAATGTTTCAAATGGTTTAGTAAACTATAAAAATATTAAAAGTGACCCGTCGGATTTAAACGAATTACTAAGTACTATAGCCACGGCAAAACCTCAAAAAAGCAATGCTAACGAATTTAAAGCTTTTTACATAAATGCTTATAATTTACTTGTTATAAACGGAATTATTAAAAAATACCCCGTTAAGCGCCCTACAGATATTGGCGGTTTTTTTGACAGAAGCAAATACACCGTAGCAGGAAAGTCTACAACTTTAAATGGTATTGAAAATGGTATTTTAAGAAAATCATTCCCTAAAGAAGCTCGTTTTCACTTTGCTTTAGTTTGCGCAGGTTTAGGATGTCCTCCTTTAATTGCAGAAGCTTATACTCCTAACAAATTAGAAAGCCTGTTACAACACCAAACTGTAAAAGCTATTAATGACACCAAATTTACTCGTGTAGATGGTAAAAAAGTAAAAATATCACAGATTTTTGA
Source organism: uncultured Aquimarina sp. (assembly GCA_937958985.1). GTDB lineage: Bacteria > Bacteroidota > Bacteroidia > Flavobacteriales > Flavobacteriaceae > Aquimarina. The sequence continues at coordinate 19,625 of CALGLV010000040.1, read as the reverse complement.
ATGGTATGCTGGCGATTTTAAACAATTTGGATCGTACGTAGATTTTTTAAATAAATACCGAAAAACGCCTTTAGACCCAAAATCGAGAGTATCGTTTTACACGTATGATTGGACTTTGAATGACTTGAAATAGTTTATATTAACCACTTTTGAAGAGCCTTCTCGATTTTATATTGAGGAGGTTTTTTTATGTTTTTAATTTAATTTGAAAAGTGATTCATTAACCCTGCTGTTATAAAAATTTCGCTTTTGACAAAGGTATTCCTAGAGCACAATATGGTAGATATGGAATAGGAACATACAATACACAAGTCCTCTAAGAGTCGTTAAAGCTTTTTGATATGACTTTAGAAGAGTTTTTTAGTGGAGGTTTTGATTAAAAAATGCTAAGTTTTGCTAACCTTAAAAAAAAATCTTAATAGTCTTTTTATTTTCGAAAAAATAGCAGGCAAACGAAACCATTAAACACAAAAAAGCCTTGAAAATCAACAGATTAACAAGGCTTTGAGTACTCGGGACGGGACTTGAACCCGTACGTCCTAATGGACATTGGATTTTAAGTCCAACGTGTCTACCAATTCCACCACCCGAGCGTGGTATATTTTCAGGAAATATCTCAGAGCGAAAGACGAGATTTGAACTCGCGACCCCCACCTTGGCAAGGTGATGCTCTACCCCTGAGCTACTTTCGCAATTTTTTAATGAACATTGCAATAGTGCTATTGCGGGTGCAAATTTAGAACATTTATTTAGTTTGACAAGCTTTTTTTTGAGAAAAAATTAAAAAATTTCAAAATAATAATCAATTATCTCAATATCAATGATTTAAAAAACTAACTATTCCAGATTTCCCATGACTTTTCTGCCTGCAGTACCAACATACGCTCCCCGTTTAATATACTAGCTCCTTGCGCCGCCCCTTTCTTCAAAAATGTAGTTTCTGACGGATTGTAAATCAAATCGAACAACATATGCTTATTCGTTAGGAATTGATAAGGAATATCCGGGCATGCTTCTACTTTAGGAAATGTACCTAATGGGGTACTGTTAATAATCAATAAATGATCTTCAATAATCTCCTGCGTTAAATCGCCATAGGTTAGTTGGCCTTCTTTGGAGGTTCTAGAAACAAAAGTAAATTCAATATCTAAATTCCTTAATGCATATGCCGTAGCCTTAGATGCACCTCCTGTACCTAGCACTAGCGCCTTTTTAGGCTTTGTTTTCAATAAAGGCAACAACGACTCCTTAAAGCCATAATAATCGCTATTATGCCCTGTGAGTGATCCGTCTTTTTCAAATTTAACTACGTTTACCGCCCCTATCGCTTCCGCTTCTGGCGAAAGCCTGTCTAAAAAAGGAAAAATTTCTAGCTTGTAAGGTATGGTTACATTCATCCCATTAATTTCTTCTTTACGAAGTATTTCTTTTAACTCCTCTATATTTTGAAGATCGAAGTTTTTATAATGTGCGTCAATCTTTTCCGATTCAAAACGATCGTTAAAATATTTTCTTGAAAAAGAGTATTCTATATTTTTCCCTAAAAGTCCGTATGTTTTTTTCATGCTATTCAATTGATGCAACCTCAGCTATTATTCTTCTTATAGCCAAAGTTATTCTTAATCTTATGATTTATTCTTTAATTCAAAAAAGCTATAATCTTTTCCGTTGCTCCTGTTTGATTTTCTATAAAGTTTTTTGAAGCCTCCCCTATGTCGTTTCTTTTAGATTCGTTTTCTAACAAATCATTTAAAATAATTTCAAATTCATCAGCGGTATTAATCTTTACCAACCCTCCTGCATTTTGCAAAGCGTCTGCCTCGGGGAATTTTCGAGTATTTGTACCTACTAAAATCGGCATCCCAAAAACGGCAGGCTCTAATATATTATGCAAACCTGTTACCCCAACTGCGCCGCCTACATAGGCAACATCTGCATAGCTGTATATTCGGGTTAAATAGCCTACAGCATCTACAATAAGTACTTTTGACTGATTATCTATGCCTTTGGTAAAAACAGAAGTGTTCACTTTTAGTTTCTCTACAAGGCTATTTATTTTTTCGGGCTTAATTTCATGTGGGGCAATTACAAAACAAACATTCTCATTCGAAGCATTGATTGCCTTTAGGAATACGGCTTCACAATCGGGCCAAGTACTTCCCAAAACAACACAGGTTCTTTCGGATTTAAAATCTACAATAAAATCCAATTGATTGTTCATTTGCAATTGTGCATACACTCTATCAAATCGTGTATCTCCGCTTACAGTAACGTTTTCAAATCCGTTTGCAATCAAAACTTGTTGCGAATTTGCATGCTGTACAAAAAAGTGATTCACCATTTTTAACGTCTGCTTATAAAAACTTCCATACCATTTAAAAAAAACTTGATTGGCTCTAAAGGTTGAAGAAATCATATAAATAGGGATTTCTCTTTTGCTTAACGCAGAAAAGTAATTTCTCCAAAACTCATATTTCACAAAAAAAGCTTGTTTGGGCTGCACCGTTTTCACTAAATATTCTGCATTACTGGGAGTATCAATAGGCAAGTAAATGGCTACATCAATTAACTTATGATTCTTTTTTTGCTCGTAGCCCGAAGGCGAAAAGAAACTAACTAAAATCTTATACTTTTTATTTTTTAATTCCTCAATTAAAGGCACAGCTTGCTCGTACTCTCCTAAGGAAGCACAATGAAACCACAACCATTCATTCTTTGAAAAATCTATGCTACTTAATGAAGTAAGGGTGTTTTTCCTACCATCTACAAATAATTTCATTTTTGGCGAAAAACGACGAATTGCAGGGAATAGTGCTTGAAAAAGATGGTTTAATATGTTATAAATAAGTTTCAATAGAAAGTATTGCTATATTTTTTACAAAAATACAGTTCTTAACTGAAAAAGAAACCTTCCTACATCGGCTTATTTTGTATTTTTGAACAGATCAAAAAAATCCTACTAACACGGAACTCCTTTTTAGATGAAAAAAATTCAAATGGTTGACCTTAAAGGTCAGTATGAAGGTATTAAAGAAACAGTAAATACTTCTATACAAGAAGTTTTAGATACTAACGCTTACATAAACGGTCCTTACGTTAAAGATTTTCAAAACGCTTTGGAAAGCTACTTGGGCGTAAAACACGTAATACCGTGTGCCAATGGTACCGACGCTTTACAAATTGCCATGATGGGTTTAGACTTACAACCTGGTGATGAAGTAATTACTGCCGATTTTACTTTTGCTGCTACAGTAGAGGTTATTGCCTTACTGAAACTAACTCCTGTTTTAGTGGATGTAGCGCCCGACACTTTTAACATTGACCCTAAAGCCATTGAAAAAGCAATTACTTCAAAAACAAAAGCCATAGTACCTGTTCATTTATTTGGACAAGCTGCTAATATGGAAGCTATTTTAGAAATTGCCAAAAAGCATAATTTATATGTGATTGAAGATAATGCGCAAGGTATAGGAGGTAATTACACCTTTAAAAATGGTGAGAAGAAAAAAACTGGAAATTTAGGGCACATTGCCTCTACTTCTTTTTTCCCTTCTAAAAATTTAGGTTGTTATGGTGATGGCGGGGCTATTTTTACTAACGATGATGCTTTAGCGCATACTATCCGAGGTATTGTAAACCACGGTATGTACGAACGTTATCATCACGATGTTGTTGGTGTTAACTCCCGTTTAGACTCTATACAAGCTGCGGTATTATTAGCCAAGCTTCCTAAATTAGATAGTTACAATAATGCACGCAGGAATGCCGCACGTAAATATAATACTGCTTTCGCAGGAATTGATGCTATTAATACTCCCGTAACACATACAAGCTGTACTGGAATTTGTGATAGTTGTGACTGCCATGTTTTCCATCAATATACGCTGAAAGTAACCGGTGTTGACAGAGATGCTTTAGTACAACATTTAAACAAACATAATATACCTTGTGGTGTATATTACCCTATTCCTTTACATTCTCAAAAAGCATATGTAGACGACAGGTATAATGAAGCAGACTTCCCTGTTACCAATCAATTGGTAAAAGAAGTAATTTCATTGCCTATGCATACTGAATTAGATGATGAGCAAATTGATTTTATTACTAAAACCGTAATAGAATTTGTAACTAAGTAACCATGAAGAACATGTATCTTATTTTAATTTCGTCAGCGCTACTAGGTCTTTTTTGGTTCATTAAAACGGATACTAAAGATCGAAAAGCTCGTAAAGAAGCTACAGAGGTAAATGCCGTAATAACTGAATTACGATGCACCCAGCGTTTAAAAGGAGATAAAAGTTTAGTGAAAGTAACTTACAAAAGTAAAGAATACTCCATTTTTTTTAAGAATGAAAAAAAATGCTCTAAGTACCAATTGAATCAAGAAGTGGTAGCTCACTATTCTAAAACTTACGATAAGTTGTTTTTGGAGTTATAAAGTTCTTTATCAAGAAATATGAAGCCTCAACATTGTGTTGAGGCTTTTTTTTGTTTTCAAGCTTTACTTAACAAACTTTTAATTTAGCATTTCAATTTTCGTATTTCGAAATTGCTAATCGTATATTTGCACCAAATTTAAAAAGAGTACTATGCTATCAGTTTCGAATCTTTCGGTCCAATTTGGAAAACGTATATTATTTGACGAAGTAAACACGCAATTCGTCCAAGGGAATTGTTATGGTATTATTGGCGCCAATGGTGCTGGTAAATCTACTTTCTTAAAAATATTAGCCGGTAAAATGGAACCGACTTCGGGACACGTACATTTGGAGTCTGGCAAGCGTATGTCGGTATTGGAACAAAACCATTATGCATACGATGAATATACCGTACTGGAAACTGTAGTAATGGGTAATAAGGATTTGTATAAAGTAAAATCTGAAATGGATGCGCTTTATGCAGATTATGACGACAAAAATGCCGACCGTATAGGTGAGCTTCAAACTATTTTTGAAGAAATGAATGGTTGGAATGCCGATAGTGATGCCGCCCAAATGCTTTCGAGTTTAGGGATTAAGGATGATTTCCATTATACAAAAATGGCCGACTTAGATGGTAAACAACGCGTACGTGTGTTAATTGCGCAATGTTTATTTGGAAATCCTGACGTACTGGTTATGGATGAGCCTACCAACGATTTGGATTACGAAACTATTTCTTGGTTGGAACATTTTTTAGCAAATTTTGAAAACACTGTAATCGTTGTATCGCATGACCGTCACTTTTTAGATGCTGTTTGTACGCATATTTCCGATATTGATTTTTCTAAAATTAACCACTACAGTGGAAACTATTCTTTTTGGTATGAATCTTCTCAATTAGCTGCAAAACAAAAAGCACAGCAAAACAAAAAAGCAGAAGAGAAAAAGAAAGAATTACAAGAATTTATTGCTCGATTTAGCGCCAATGTTGCGAAATCAAAACAAGCTACTTCTCGTAAAAAAATGATTGAAAAATTAAATGTAGCCGATATCAGACCTTCAAGTAGACGCTATCCTGCAATTATATTTGAACGTGAACGTGAAGCTGGTGATCAAATTTTAAACATTGAAGGTTTGGCTGCTAGTATTGATGGAGAAACGTTGTTTAAAGATATTGACCTTAATTTAAATAAAGGCGACAAAATAGTTATTTACTCTAAGGATTCTAGAGCTCCTTCAGCATTATATGAAATATTAAATGGCAAGCAAACTGCAGATGCAGGTGAATTTGCTTGGGGAGTTACTACAATTCAATCGTACCTACCTTTAGATAACAGTGAGTATTTTAAAGACAAAGACCTTACTTTGGTTGATTGGTTACGCCAATGGGCACAAACTGAAGAAGAGCGTGAAGAAGTAAATATTCGAGGGTTTTTAGGTAAGATGATCTTTAGTGGAGAAGACGCTTTTAAAACAGGTGATGTACTTTCGGGTGGTGAAAAAGTGCGTTGCATGTTATCGAAAATGATGATGACACGCGCTAATGTATTAATGCTAGACGAACCTACGAATCACTTAGACTTAGAATCGATTACTGCGTTTAACAATTCCTTGAAGAAATTCCCTGGAACTGTTTTACTAACAACTCATGATCATGAATTTGCGCAAACTGTTGGTAATCGTGTGGTAGAGTTAACTCCAAATGGAGTTATTGACAGGTATGCTACTTTTGATGAATATATGAGTGATCCAAAAGTAAAAGAACTAAGAAAAAAAATGTACTCTTAATTAGTACATCATATTATAATTACTAGCGAGGCAAATGCCTCGCTTTTTTTATGGTACATTTTAAAATTCGAATAGTTGAGCACCTAAAAAAGAGTATCTTCATTAAAAACAAAAAACAATACAAATGGCAAGAAAATCTCGTCATAAAAAAAGTGTGGGTTTAGCCCCTGGTACTATTGTATATACCGGAACTAAAAACCAATCCGAAACCCTTATCGATGTTTTCGATTACACTAAAGAAGGTTTCTCTGAACAAGCATTTACAGCAGTCGAAAATTGTTACGCCTATAAAGAAAAGCAATCCACTACTTGGATAAATTTTAATGGACTTAGGGATATTAAAGCTATTGAAAGCATCGGTAAGCATTACCAATTACACCCCTTAATTTTAGAAGATATCGCCAATATACATCAACGCCCCAAGATTGATGAATACGATAATTGCATGTTCGTGGTTTTTAAAATGCTGTATTATGATAACAATCAAAAGTTAGTAGTAGAGCATGTGAGTTTGGTTTTGGGTAAAGATTATGTGCTTTCTTTTCAAGAATCCGACGGAGATGTTTTTGATGTAATTAGAAATAGAATTAGACAGAATAAAGGTATTATTCGTAATCACGGATCGGATTATTTATTATACACCCTAATGGATGCTGTAGTGGATAATTATTTTTTGATTATAGAAACTCTCGGTGAAAAAATCGAAGCTATTGAAGAAAAACTTTTTAACAACCCAGATAATTCTTTACTCCAGGAAATTCAAAACTTAAAAAGAGAAGCGCTTAAAATAAGACGCTCTATTTTTCCTTTGCGCGAAGTAGTTAGTAAGCTCGAAAAAGCTTCAAATGAACTTATTCAAACTAAAACACAAAACTACATTAGGGATCTTTACGACCATACTATACAGGTAATTGAAACTATCGAAATTTATCGCGATATGCTTTGGGGGTTAATGGATATGTATATGACTAGCATTAGTAATAAAATGAATGAGGTAATGAAAGTGCTTACTATAATCTCTACAATTTTTATTCCGCTTACTTTTATTGCAGGTATTTATGGTATGAATTTCGAACATATGCCTGAGCTAAAATACAATTACGGCTACCCTACATTATGGGGTGTTATGATTGTAATATTTATTAGTTTAGTTTATTACTTCAAACGCAAAAAATGGCTTTAACCTTATTTTTTCCCATCACAACATTTAACACTTAATCCTTATTCTCTATGGTTAGTAAAGAATTTATTTATACAGGAGTCCTCGTGATTTCCATAATTACATTTACTGTATATATAAAAAGAGCTATTACTAAGTTTGGCTTTATAAAAGAAATTGAAATCAATCGGCGTAAAATTATTTTTAAACTTCTTAACCTTGCCCTTTATATATTAACGGCAATAATATTAGCTATTATTTGGGGAGTTGATCTTAAGCAATTTTCAGTATTCATATCTTCTGTTTTAGCGGTTTTAGGTGTAGGCTTTTTTGCACAATGGTCATTACTATCTAACTTAACAGCTAGTGTTATTTTATTTTTTAATCACCCTATTCGACTTGGTCATCGTATCCGAATTTTAGACAAAGAATTTGATTGGACAGGCGTTGTTGAAGATATTACAGGGTTTTATTTATTTTTAAAGACAGATGATGGCAGAAATATCACTATTCCAAATTCTTTAGTATTGCAAAAAGGGATTGAAATTCTAGATAACAATACCGCCCCAGCAATTGAAACTCCTCAAGAGTCTGAAAAACAAGATAATATTCCATCTTAACATCATTTTTGTAATATTACTTATATTGCGAGTTTTAACACCCATTTTTTTCAAAACTACTTATCAAGTATTGAATTTAATTTCTATTAAAAAAAGTAACTAACTTTAACAAAAAAAATAAATGAAAATTGTAGCTGGAGTTGACATTGGAGGAACCTACACTAAAGTTGGACTCATAGACAAGCAAGGTAATAGCCATGCTAATTGTTCATTTTCTACAAAAGACTATCCCAATATAGATGACTATTTGGATACGCTGAAAAATGAAATCTTTACACTTGTAGAAAACCTACCTGAAAAAGCAGAACTAATAGGTATTGGTATTGGCGCTCCAAATGCTAGTAGCAGAAATGGAAGTATTGAAAATGCTCCTAATTTAGCCTGGAAAGGATCTGTTCCAATTGTTTCGAAACTACAAGCACAAGTTAACCTTCCTGTAAAAATAATGAATGACGCTAGCGCAGCCGCACTAGGTGAAATGCTATTTGGAAGCGCTAAAGGAATGACCGATTTTATAGCAATAACCTTAGGTACTGGCTTAGGTGGTGGTGTAGTTGCCAATGGTCAATTAATTGATGGATTTGATGGATTTGCTGGTGAACTTGGTCATATAGATATTATGAAGGGCGATGGTAGAATTACTGGGCTTAACGTAAAAGGTGGCTTAGAAGCTTACGCATCTGCAACAGGTTTAAAACGAACCGTAATGCATATGTTAGCAAAACACATGGACGATAGTGAACTTAGATCTATTGCCTACAACGATTTACATGGTAGCACCATTACGCAACTAGCGGAAAAAGGCGACCCTATTGCCATTAAAAGTTTTAAATATACAGGAAAAATCCTAGGAGCAGCTTTAGCTAATTTTGTTGCCTTTTCTCAACCCCAAGCTATTTTTTTAATGGGTGGCTTAGTTAAAAGTGGACACTGGATTTTATCGCCTACTAAAAAATATTTAGAAAAGAATTTATTACAAGTATATAAAGGAAAGGTACAATTGCTAGAATCTGGATTAACCGATAAAAACCCTGCAATTATGGGTGGAGCTGCATTAATTTGGAACGACCTAAAGTAATTAAATGTACATTATTGGTATTACAGGCGGTACTGCCAGTGGTAAATCTACATTCGTTTCTTTATTAAGAAATGAATGTAGCCAATTACCTATAAATTTTATTTCTCAAGACGATTATTACAAAGACACCTCTTTACTATCTCTGAAACAAAGAAGCCTTATTAACTTTGATCATCCTGATTCATTAGATTTTGAATTGCTTCATCAAAATTTGCAATTTTTAATTGAAGGCAAACAAATACAAAAACCACTTTATAGTTTTACAAAGCATAATAGATTAGAACACACAGAAACTATTAACCCCTCACCTATTTTAATTTTAGAAGGCATTTTAGTTTTGAGCAATCCCTTGATTAAAAATCTTTGCAATACAACCATATTTATTGACACCCCTGAAGAGCTTCGAATAAAACGCCGTATTAAAAGGGATGTAATAGAAAGAGGCCGAACAGAAGAAAGTGTCCTGCATCAATTCAAAAAAAACATCACTCCAATGCACCATAAATTTATTGCGCCCCTTAAAGAAGCAGTAGATTATATTTTTGATGGCTCTAAAGATTTTGAAGAAGCTATTAAAACAACTAAAGAATTACTTAGTAAAGTAGATTGTTAACAATCAGTCTAAAAATCAACTCTTTTTAAAAGGCACAAAATTCAATTTTCAATACCTTTACATTGTAATGAAACGAATGCCTTCGAAATATTTAATTATTGGAATCTTTTTTATCGTATGGATGCTGTTTTTCGACACCAACTCATGGCTTGTTCACCGTGAACTAAATCAAGAGGTTGATAAAATCGAAAAAAACAAAAAGTATTATCTCAACGAAATTAACAAAGATCAAAAATTAGTCAAAAAATTGAAAGACACTAGTGAACTTCAAAAATTTGCTCGTGAAACCTATTTTCTAAAAAAAGAAAACGAAGATATTTATATTATAGATTCTAATTCAATAGACTCTAATGAATAGCATCGTCTCCAAATATTTCCCTTCCATTTCTGCTAAGCAATGGAAACAAAAAATACAATACTTATTAGAGGGGAAAAACTACCAAACCTTAGTGCACAATTCTATTGACGGCATAAGCACATTACCTTTCTACACTAAAGAAGAGCAACCAGAAAAAGATTTTACAGAACACCAAAGCACACCCAAACCAACATACTATTGTATTGTTTCTTCTGTCGAAAAAGCCAATTTAGAAGCTTTAAATGCCATTGAAAATGGAATAAATACCATTTATTTTGCTCTTTTTGATTCCAAAATAAACCCTGATTTATTACTAAAAAATATTAATGTTGAAATTATTATTCAATGTTATTTTTTAGATTCTGAATTTGGAAAGCAAGCAGCTATAACTACAAAAAGCTGTATTGTTTTATACGACTGCCTAGGAAAAGTGAGTAAAACAGGAAACTGGTACCAATCGGCTAAAGAAGATTTTTATGTATTAAATAATTGTGTATCCGTAAACCAAAATAATATTTCCATTAATGTAAGCAACTTGCATAACGCAGGCGCTTCGCCTGTCCAGCAATTAAGTTATGCGCTGTCACAATTAATTACTTATTCAAAAAAAGCAACGCTTAATCAACAAAATACAATAACCTATATCCTTTCTGTAAGCACCGATATTTATATTGAAATTGCAAAAATAAAAACACTTCGCATATTGCATCAAAATGTTGCCAAAACACTTCATTTAAACACTAATTGTAATATAATTCAGCATAAAAGTAAACGTAACTTAAGTGGTCTTTTAGGAGCTATTAATAAAATTGAATCCACCACAGAAAGGCACATTGCCCTACTCGCTGGTGTAGACTATTTTACCACTACCCCTAATAATTATTATTTTTACAAAGAAGATATTCCTAAAAGTGATGCTATTTTAACAGAATTAAAATCATCCGTTTCAAACTTAAATAACACATTAATTGTTGGTAGTATTTATATTGAAAAAATAATGGAGCAGTTATTAGAAAAAAGCACCCTACTTATTGAAACCCTAGAAAAAGGAGGCGGTTATATTGAGCAATTGAAAAAAGGGACCATACAACAAAAAATTGCTAGTAACGAAGCTACAAATACTCAGAACCTATTGTCTCAAACGGAATTTGATGAATCCAAAAACAGTGACTTTAAATCTAAAACTCCGATTAGCTATCCTTTTTTAAAAAGAAACAAACGAAAAACACTTTGGCAGCCTATTATTGAAAAGCAATGGCGAGCATCCTTAGAACTTCCTATTTGGAAAAAAACATTTGACATATAAATGGGGTTATTTACTACTAAAAATAGTCGTTTGGAATTTGAACATGCTGCAGGGTTCCCTCCTTACACAAGGGGCTATAGTACGTATAATTTTAATCCTAAAACTATCCCTGCAAACAAACATATAGAATTCGATTTTCAATTACACTCTTTTTCAATCGAAGCTGTTTTTGAGTTATTTCAAACTATTATTAGTAAAAAGCCATCAGAAATAAAATTACAATTACTTATTAATGCTCCAATAAATAATGAACTAATAAGTGTTATGCAAACACTTCGAACATTACTATCATTAACAAATCAAATTTTACACCATAAGGACTTGTACTCTCAATTTTGTTTTTACATTAAAGCAGGTGACATTCAAAATGTTGTTATTGAATATAATTATATAAAAGCAGCCCAAATAGATTATTTTATCGTTCCTGAAAACACCATTTATTTGCTCAATAATTCACCCAAAAGCGTACATCCTATAGACCCTTTTTATGGAAGTTTAGATATCGAAGAAAAAACAAACACACTAGTTTCTGCTCTTTGGAAAAAGATTTCCTTGCTACTTTAATTAATAAAGCTAAGCTTGCATAACTAAAAATTGTATCTTCAATAAAAATAATTTCGATGAATTTTACAAATAAGATGTTACGTGACAATGCTCTTGAAGGAAAAACTATTGTAATTACAGGTGGTGGTAGTGGACTAGGAAAATCCATGACTACTTACTTCATGGAGTTGGGCGCAAACGTTGTTATTACTTCTCGAAACCTAGATAAGCTCACCACTGTTAAAGCGGAATTAGAAGCAAAAACAGGAAGCAAATGCTTGGCTGTTGCTTGTGATGTACGTAATATCGAAGAAGTAGAAGCCATGCACAAGAAGGCTATTGATACTTTTGGAACAGTAGATGTGTTACTCAATAATGCGGCAGGTAATTTTATTGCGCCTACCGAGCGTTTGTCAGCAAATGCTTTCGACACCATTATTGATATCGTCTTAAAAGGAACGAAAAATTGCACCTTAACTTTCGGAAAACACTGGATAAATACCAAACAAAAAAACACTAACGTTTTAAATATAGTAACCACTTATGCTTGGACAGGTTCGGCTTACGTAGTACCTAGTGCCACTGCAAAAGCCGGCGTACTTGCTATGACTCGATCTTTAGCTGTAGAATGGGCAAAATATGGAATGCGTTTTAATGCAATTGCTCCTGGTCCTTTTCCTACTAAAGGAGCTTGGGATAGGTTATTGCCTGAATCTATACGTGGAAAATTCGATATGGCTAAAAAAGTGCCTTTGGGCCGCGTTGGAGAACATCAAGAATTAGCCAATTTAGCAGCTTATATGGTTTCCGATTTTTCTGCCTACATGAATGGAGAGGTAATTACTATTGATGGTGGAGAATGGCTAAAAGGCGCTGGTCAAATGAATTTATTAGAACAAATACCCGAAGAACTTTGGGATCAACTTGAAGCTCAAATACGTGCTAAAAAAAGAAATTAGTATTTAATTATTCTCTTACACAGTTTCGCTATGGCGAATTCAGAAAAAACAAAAACAGTTATTATACTTGGTAGCTCAAGAGATACAGGAAACACGAGTAATGTAATTAATGAATTAATCAAAATAACCAATTGGGATTTAATTAATTTAAACGATTACTCTATTTCAAATTATGATTATGAGCATTCAAACATAAATGATGACTTTATTAATTTGATGTGTAGACTAGTCGCTAATTATGATATCCTAGTTTTTGCAACACCAGTGTATTGGTATTCAATGAGCGGAGTTATGAAAGTGTTTTTGGATCGTTTCACTGACTTATTAACTGTCAAAAAAGATATTGGACGTAAATTAAAAGGCAAAAATATTGCTGTAATCAGTAGCTCGGCTGGTGACAATCTAGGCAATCTATTTTGGATTCCTTTTAAAAAAACTGCTGAATATCTTGGAATGAATTACCTAGCAGATCTTCATACGATTCAAGGACAAATAAGTGAAATAGATTTATCAAATTTTAAACATAATATTGAAAAAACATATCAAAGTCTTGTTTAAAAACTAAGATCAAATACTTTATCACCAAATTATCTATGGTGGTAAGGTTCATTTTTTAAAATCGTAAAGCCTCTATACAATTGCTCTATAAAAAACAGGCGTACCATTTGATGCGAAAAAGTCATTTTCGACAATGCTATTTTTCCTTGAGCTCTTTTATATATTTCTTCGCTAAAGCCATAAGGTCCTCCAATTACAAAAACTAAATTTTTCAATCCGCTGTTCATTTGCTTTTGTAAATATTCTGAAAAATGTACCGAACTAAACTGTTTTCCATTTTCATCTAATATTATTAATGTATCCGTGGAATTCATCTTTTTTAGAATCAACGCTCCTTCTTTTTCCTTTTGTTGCTTTTCACTTAAGTTTTTTACATTTTTAATATCAGGAATCACTTCAAAATTAAATTTCACATAAAAAGATAAGCGTTTTTGATATTCGTCAATTAATGCATTTAATTGTTTATTATCTGTTTTCCCAATAGCTATTAAAGTAATCGTCATTTAGAGAATTATAAAGGTTTTTATTCAAAAATATACTTAATTTGTATTTTCAAAAATACTAATCTAAAATGATAACGAAAGAGCTATTCGATAACGAGATTGAATTAATAATTGCTAACGCTATACGAGAAGATGTTGGTGATGGAGATCATAGCTCCTTAGCTTGTATTCCTACAAATGCTAAAGGTAAGGCAAAACTATTGGTAAAAGATGAAGGTTTTTTGGCTGGTGTGGAATTTGCAAAACAAGTTTTTGCCTATGTAGACCCCTCTTTAGAGATTGAAGTTTTAATAAATGATGGTGAACCCGTAAAGTATGGTGATATTGCTTTTTATGTTACAGGAAGCTCTTTATCTATTTTAAAAGCTGAGCGCCTGGTACTAAATGCCATGCAACGCATGAGTGCTATTGCTACTAAAACTAGAATGTTTGTAGGTTTATTGGAAGGTACTAATACTAAAATTTTAGACACACGTAAAACCACACCAGGTATTCGTGCTATAGAAAAATGGGCAGTAAAAATTGGAGGTGGAGAAAACCATCGTTTTGCTTTATACGATATGATAATGCTAAAAGATAATCATATTGACTTTGCGGGGGGCATTACCAAAGCCATTAAAAAAACCAAAGATTATTTAACTTCAAACAAAAAGGATTTAAAAATAATAGTAGAGGCTCGCGATTTGGAAGAAATTAAAGAAATTCTAAAAAGTGAAGGTGTTTATCGAATTTTAATTGACAACTTTAATTACGAAGATACACGTACCGCAGTACAATTAATAGGAAATAAATGCCTTACAGAATCTAGTGGAGGAATTAACGAATCTACCATACGTAAATATGCCGAATGTGGTGTAAATTACATAAGTAGTGGCGCCCTTACTCATTCTGTTTACAATTTAGATTTAAGTCTAAAAGCGGTATAAATGTCACTAAAAGAGAAACGTTTGTTAGTTAAATTTCCTGGTGCATTATTCTTTAAGCGAATACTACAGAAAATAATTGTTCCAGGACTTAACGGGCTTTCCTTCTTCGATTTAATAATTATGTACTTCGAAGGAATAATTAAAGGGGCGTTTTCAACAAGAGCTGCTGCAATTTCTTTTAGTCTTTTTTTATCTATTTTCCCTTTTTTATTATTTCTTTTAAACTTAATCCCATTTATCCCTATTGAAGATTTTCAAGAAGAATTTATAAAATTTATCGATAATTTACTTCCTCCTAGTACCTCTATTTTCTTTGATAGTATTATTACCGATATTGTTAAAAACAAAAGAGGAGGTTTACTTTCTTCCACTTTTATACTTTCTATGTTTTTAATGACAAATGGTATAAATGCCGTCTTCTCTGGTTTTAAAAATTCCTTTCATACAAAAATCAGTCGAACTTTTTTAAGGCAATATAGTGTCGCTTTTAGCGTTGCTATTGTTGTGGCATTGTTTTTGATTTTTACTGTATGTGCAACTTTATATTTTGCCTATTTAGTAAACACTTATGATCGGTTTTTAATTGGGGATACGCTGTTTTGGCTAAAGTTTGGAAGGATTATATTTTTTGTAAGTATGATTTTTTTAATTATGGCTACACTATTTTATTTTGGAACTAAAGAGGCGAAAGCTTTTCGTTTTTTTTCACCTGGAGCAATCCTAACTACTTTATTAATTATAGCTACAACATATATATTTAGTTTCTATATTAATAACTTTTCTCGCTACAACGAGGTATACGGATCTATTGGTGCATTGTTGATTTTGATGTTATACATATGGTTAAATGCTAATTTAGTGTTATTGGGCTATGAATTAAACGCTAGTATTATTAAATTGAAGGAAATAAACAAAAAATAATTTAAAACTTCTGTCATGAAAAAGGCTTGCTTTACTATCATCATTTCTATTTTATCGTTAACAATGTTTTCTCAAACAAAAGTTGGTGATGCTATATTGCCCAATAAATTAAATATAGAATCTAGTGAACTGCTACTTAATGGCTCTGGAGTTAGAGAAAAATTATGGTTTGACTTGTATGCTTGTGGGCTATATTTGCAAAATAAAACCAATAGTGGACCTCAAATTGTAGCAGCCGACCAACCAATGGCAATACATATGGAGATTCTATCGAGTTTGTTATCAAAGAAAAAACTGATTGGAGCCTTTGAGAGTGGGGTAGAAAAAACAAATTCGGAAAAAGTAGTTGCTGAAATTGCACCTAAACTAAAAACCTTTTTGAAATTTGTTGATAAAGAAATTAATATTGGAGACAAATACCGTTTAGCTTATACACCATCAACTGGAACCTCTCTTTACATTAACGATATAAAAAAAGGTACTATAAAAGGGCTAGATTTTAAATCTGCTATATTTAATATATGGTTAGCAAGTGATTCTGTAGACGACGACCTAAAAAAAGAATTGCTAGGTAACTAACTTAAAAAATAAAACAAACCCTAACCCCCCAAACCTATGAAACACTTATTAACACTATGCATTAGTTTTTTATTGTCACAAAATTTCATCAATGCTCAAATTCCTATAGGGCGAACCGTAATGGAATATCAAATTGAGCGTGGAGGCAAACAACTCACAATGAATGGAGGAGGCACCCGATCGATGCTTTTTATTGAGCTGTATTCTGCTGGATTATACCTACAAGAAAAAAGCAGCGACCCTATAGCTATTTCTTATGAAGATGCTACCATGTCTATACGTATTAAAATCACCTCTAATTTGGTAAGCAGAAAAACCATGATTAACGCTATAAAGGATGGCTTTGAAAAAGCAACTAATGGCCAGACTAATGATTTAATGGATCGAATAGAGCTTATGAACAAATATTACGCTAAAGAATTCAAAAAAGATGATATTCTGGAGCTTGTATACGAAAAAGACAAAGGCACCATCTGTATGCTTAACGAAAAAGAGTTAGGTGTCATAAAAGGTCAGGATTTTAAGTTTGCGCTTTATAAAATATGGCTTGGGGAAGACCCCGCTAGCAAATCTCTTAAAAAAGGCATGTTAGCTATTTAATCATAAAAAACAAAAACTACCAATTTAGGTAGTTTTTGTTTTTTATGACTACAATTAATTACATTGACAGCTTGCAATATTATTACAAAGGTTATTTTTGTTCTATGTCACATTATATTGATGTTCTTCTTCCTATTCCTATAAAAAACACGTTTACTTATAGTATCAACAGTGAAGAAGCTTTGTTTTTAAAAATAGGCATGCGCGTTTCTGTTCCCTTCGGTAAAAGAAAACTTTACGCCGCCATAGTCGTTAAAATTCATAATCAAGCGCCTGAAATTTATGAAGCCAAGGATATTGATTGTATTCTAGATGAAAAACCTACTGTTTTAATAAATCAATTAAAATTATGGCAGTGGATGGCTAAGTACTACATGTGTACCCACGGAGAATTACTTAAAGCCGCACTACCTTCAGCCTTGCTTTTAGAAGGTGAAACAATAATATCAAAACATAAAGAGTTTGATGATGCTGACTTAAAAACACTAAATGATGAAGAATATTTAGTTTATGAAGCACTTCAATTTAAAAGTAGTTTAAAAATTGAAGAACTTGCTAAAATTTTAGGAAAGAAGACCGTACTTCCTGTTGCTTATAAATTACTTGAAAAAAAAATAGTTTCTTTAGAAGAGCATATTGTTGAACAATACAAACCAAAGCTAAAAAAGTGGGTTACCTTACATGCGTCAATATCTAAAAATAAACTTCCCGAAATATTAGAAAGTTTAACCAATGCTCCTAAACAAAGAGATATTCTACTGCAATTTTTCACATTGACCGCAGTTGGTAATGACGTAGAAAGCACAGAGTTAATTAATGCTGCTAAAGCAACAAAAGCCTCTCTAAACACTTTAATTAAAAAGAACATCTTAGAAGTGTTTTCTAAAAAAATTGACAGAGTTGACTTTAGTGATGATCAACAAAATGATTTATATCAACTTAACCCATATCAAAGCGCAGCCTTTGAAGAGATCAATACTATATTTAAAAACAAAAGTGTTTGCCTACTCCATGGTGTTACCTCTTCTGGAAAAACAGAAATTTATAGTAAATTAATAGATGTTGTAATTCGCAAAAAGAAACAAGCACTATTATTAGTTCCTGAAATATCGCTTACCACTCAGTTAATTGAACGTTTAAAATTAGTATTCGGAAACTATTTAGTAGTTTATCACTCTAGGTATTCAAGCAACGAACGGGTTGAAGCATGGCAAAAAATTATCAATAGCACGGATACTCCTTTACTAATAATAGGTGTACGCTCTTCCATTTTTTTGCCTTTTCAAAATTTAGACCTTATTATAATTGACGAGGAACACGAACAAACTTATAAACAATACGACCCTGCCCCAAGATATCATGCTAGGGATACGGCAATAGTATTAGCTCGTATTTTTAATGCTAAAGTATTATTAGGAACTGCAACTCCTAGCATAGAAACCTATACCAATGTTCTTAAAGAAAAATACGGCTTAGTAACATTAAAAAAAAGGCATAAAAATATCTTAATGCCCGATATCGAATTGATTGACCTTAGAAAAAAATACAATAAGCGCTTAATGAAAGGGCATTTTAGCGATCAACTTATTGAGGCTATTGAAGAAGCTGTTTACCTAAAAGAACAGGTGATTTTATTTCAAAATAGAAGAGGCTTTTCTTCAATTCAAGATTGCTTAACGTGTGGTTACATCCCTCAATGTACTCAATGTGATGTAAGCCTTACCTATCACAAACATACTAAACAATTGCGTTGCCATTATTGTGGTTATCAAATTGCCGAACAAGTAATTTGTAGGTCTTGCGAAAGCACCAATCTTTCCACTAAAGGTTTTGGAACAGAACAAGTAGAGCTTGAACTGAAAGAATTATTTCCTAAACTATCCATAGGGCGAATGGATCAAGATACTACTAGAGGGAAATATGGACACCAAAAAATATTGAGTCAATTCGAAAATAAAGAATTTGATATTTTAGTGGGCACCCAAATGCTAGCCAAAGGTTTAGATTTTAAAAATGTAAATTTAGTTGGTGTGATGAATGCTGACAGGCATTTAAATTTTCCAGACTATCGTGCTCACGAAAATACTTTTCAATTATTAAGTCAAATTTCAGGAAGAGCTGGAAGATATGAAAAAAGAGGTAAAGTACTTATTCAAACTTTTAATCCACTACATCAAATATTGCAGCAGGTATCTGTTAATGATTTTGACTCTATGTATAAGGAACAAATACAGGAGCGTAAACAATACTTTTATCCTCCTTTTTGTAAACTTATAAAGTTTACGGTAAGGCACAAGGACTATAACAAAGTTAATAATGCCAGTGATTGGCTAGCTAAAACATTCAACAATTCATTCAAACCAAATGTTTTAGGCCCAGAATTTCCTCATGTTGCCCGCGTTAGAAATCAATACAATAAAAATATTCTTTTAAAAGTACCTCTAAAACAAAACTTGAATCAAACTAAAGAATACATTAACAAAGTATTAAAAACCTTTTCAAGTATAAAGCAATACACTGGTGTAAGAATAATTGTGAATGTAGATAATATATAAAGGCACATTCAGAAAATAAGATTGTTTAGATAATCTTTACATAAAAAAATCCAAGATTTGATAGATTCAGATCTTGGATTTTCTTTTTTTGGTTGTTATTAGCCTAGAGCATCTATTTTTAGAGCCAACAAGACATAG
>CALGLV010000039.1 GCA_937958985.1 uncultured Aquimarina sp. | reverse complement strand
TGTAAAGAGTACTTTTTCTAAAGCGTCTATTTTTAATTTATCAGCTAATTCGCGACGAATTTGACTTACTATTTTAAAATTCGTGAGTCGAGTAAATCCTAAATGAATATCACAAAAAAATTGATAATCAATATTACTATTCAATTGCTCTATTAGTTTTCTGTCAGAACAGCAAGCGTAGTGCTTTAAAAACATTAATCCTATGCGACCTTTGGGACTAAAAAGCATTTTTAAACCCTTAGATTTTTCTTTAACCCCAAAACTTTCAACCAAAGCATCCCAAGGAATAGATTGGTAAATCTTACCAAGATCACCCTCTAGAAAACGAGTATAAAAAGCCTCTGTATTTTCAGTCGTAGATAAAAATGAAAATTCATACTGAAAGTCACTAATTCTTCGTAATTTCATAAATAACGTAATAGGAAAACCCCGTTTTTAGTTCTGAACAGCTGTTTTCGGGGTTTTTATTTACTATAATTTACGAAAAAACCCTCGTATTTACAAGGGTTTTGGATATTCTGAAGGTGCCAAAATAACCCTAGTAGTTAAAAACTACTAGGGTTATTAATATTAAAATATTAGTAAGTCAATATTGACTATTGGTTATATCTAATATTGTCTACGTAAATTGTAGAAAGAACTCCCGCAGGTACACCTTCGTATTGAAATTGAATTCTGCTGTATTCACCATCTAATATTTCTGTTTGAGCTTGTCCTCCATTAATACCATCTACGCCGAATATGGTACTAACACCACTTGTAAAATCAATGGTAATTTCTTCCCATCCATTTCCGGTATGAAATCCTGCTTTTGATCCAGGTGTAGGGGTAGCAATATTTGATCGATTTCCTGGCTCACCTTCTGTATCGGATACTTGAACTCTAAGGTTGAATTGTACGTTTGACCAAACATTAATCGTAATAGATTTATTAGCACCCGTAAAATCAATTTCATCAAATCCAAAATCAGTAATATCTAATCCATTACCACCAAAAAAGAATCCTTGATCCACTCCCATTTCATTAAGCACGTTTGATGGAGTAAAATCAACTTGAACAGCAGCTCCAGATCCAGTTCTGTTTCCATTAGCTGGTAAATTATCTGCAGCTACACTAACAGCAATTGTACTTTCACCATTTGAGAAAGAGAAAGAGCTGTCTGCAGCTTCGAAATCGACTCCTTCTTGATCAAATTCAATTACACTACCTGCAACAGGTTCCATTGGCTCTACTACAGGTTCTTCAATAACAACATCACCAGCTACATCTGGGTAATTTACATTATCAACAAAAATTGTAGACAAAACATCTAATGGAAGTGCCTCAAACTGAAATTGAATTCTGTTATAAACACCATCAATAGGTTCCGATTGTGGTTGACCACCATTAACACCATCTAATCCGAATATAGTATTTACTCCATTCGAAAAATCTATAGTAATCTGCTCCCAACCAGATCCAGAGTGCTGACCATCTTTAAATCCTGGCGTAGGTAATGCAACATTACCACGATTACCTGGTTCTCCTTCTGCATTAGAAACTTGAACTCTGAAACCAACAGGAACTTCAGAATAAACATTTGCTGTAATTGATTTATTATCACCAGAAAAGTCAATTGCTTCAAGACCTAGATCAGTAATATCAAGTATAGTACCCGCGAAATAAAAACCACCACTTGTATTAGAAGGAGTTAAGTCTACTTTTAATGCAGCATCACTAGGAGTTGCTGGTACATCACCTGCAGTAACCTCGGCAGTAATAGCTGATTCTTCATTGGAAAAGGTATTAGCACTATTATCCATTCCAAAAGTAAAATCTGACATCTCGTCAAAAGTAATTGTAAAACCTGTAGTTGCTACTGCAGGTTGTCCAGCAGGTATTACAACTCCTGGATCTACTACTACTGGTGGATCAACTACTGGTGGATCAACTACTGGTGGATTAAACAACAAATCTAATCTTTCATTTTCTGCTTGTACATTATCTAATAATACTTGAAGTTCTGATTCAGATCTAGCACATACAGTAATAACTTGTTCATCTAAAAAAGCAGGGTTTTCTGAATCGTCATCATTAACGAAAAAAGATGTTACATTATCATTACAATTTTGTAAAAGGTTATCTGCTGTAGGTTCCTCACAGTTAGTTAAGAACACTGCGCATAATATACCTAACGAAGGTAAAAACTTATTATTTTTCATGTTATTTATTGTTTATTATTTATTATTTATTTTTATAAATTGAACAAAATCATTATTCTTAGAAGCTAATATATACTTTTCACCTTTGATTGTTATAATATCTAAATCTTTGGTGTCTCCATTTATATTTAACCCTGAATTTCTAATTTTGATAGGTTTAAAATTCCCTTTGGAATCTCCTTTTAAATATAATCCACGACCTGCATCTGCACGTGGTGTCTCTACTTCACTTCCGTATAAATTTCCTGCAACTAAAATATCGATGTGAGAATCTTTATCAAAATCTTCAATCAATATTTGGTTTATTGGAGAAATTTGTGCTTCATTAGGTAATTTATGTATCTTAAAAGAGCCTCCTTTATTTTCAAGATAAATACTTGAAAATGATTTCACAGTGTAATGTAGTGAATTATTTAATTTTTCACCATAAACATCCTCTAAAGTGGCTTTTGAAAAAGAATCATAATCCTTAAATTTCTTTTTAATAGTTGGTATTTGTTGAGAAGAACATTCACGACCTCTCACTGGATATTTTTTTCCATCGTTGAAATAGCTAAGAACAATATCATTCTTTTTATTACCATCAAAATCGTTAAAATAAATATCAAAAGTTTCATCACTTTCTGCTTTATATTTATAGTTCAAACCAAGATTACCAACAATAAGATCTTGATCTCCGTCATTATCAAAATCAGCCGATTTAACACTAAACCACCAACCTGAAGTATCCGATAAGCCATAATCTTTAGATTTATCTAAAAAACGGTTACCGTCTTCATTTATAAATATTTTTATAGGCATCCATTCTCCAACAACAACTATATCTTCCCATCCATCACCATTGATATCAGTAAAACAAGCGGAAGTTGCTAAACCTAATTTTTGTAAAAATGGAGCTTTAGAATTTGTTACATTAACAAATTTGGGTTTACCTGTTTCAGAAACATTTTCTAAAAGATAACTATTTGCAGGATAAGGGTAATTACCAGGAACCAACCTTCCTGAAATGAATAAATCTATATCTCCATCTTTATCAAAATCGTTACCAATAACACTTTGACCACTAGTTATCATAGAAGGAAGTGTATTTTCTGATTTAACAAAATTCCCTGAGCCATTATTAACATACAACCTATCTTGTAGATTTTTGGACAAATAACTAAATTCATTACCTCCACTAACTACATAAATATCATTATCTCCATCATTATCTGCATCAAAAATTAAAGAACCTAAATCTTCATTTAATGCATCTTTTCTAAGGAAATCAAAGTTTTGACGAGTAAAATCACCTATACTATTTTGAAAGAAAATAGCAGAAGAGTTAGAAAAAGAACCACTCATAAAGAAATCATCCATACCGTCTCCATTTAAATCACCAACAGAAACATTAGGCCCAAAACCAGAAGTTTTATGAGGTAAAAGAACTTCTATTTTAAAATCATCAAAATCATTTTCAGTATGCTTAAATTTAAAAGGTAATTCAGGTGAACTATTAAACAGCTTAGAAGTATTTAAATTATTGAGATCCTCAATATGTGTATTTTTATCACTATAATTAACCGTTATTAATGTATCAACAGAAACATTTTTAATGGTATTTACCCTATTATTAGGCCATTTTACTATTATACTATCTATACTATTTATATCTGAATTAAGTCCAAAATTCAATTTAGGTGAAACTGAAGATTGAAAACCTCTACTAAGCGTAAGTTCTTGATATTGTTTTTGTCCATTATAAAACAAAGTTGCTTTAGTACCTAAGCCAAAAGTATTTTTTTTGTATCCTGTGAACTGTAGTTTGATATAATTGTTAACGCTATTGTTTTTATATATAGATGCCGGTGCATCAATATTATTAACAATTAACTCTAAATCACCATCATTATCTAAGTCACTATAAGAAGATCCATTAGAGAAAGTTTTATCTAAAATACCCCATTTAGAATTCTTCTTTTCGAATGTAAGATCTTTCTTGTTAGAAAATATAAAATTTTCAATAGCCTCTGAAGGCATATTTAAAGTTTTAGTTAATAAACTATCCTTATGTCTTTTTTCTTTATTAAGTTCTCCAAAATAATCTTTATTGTTTATTTCTCTCCTTGTACCATTTGAAATAAAAATATCTTTAAAACCATCATTATCAAAGTCTGCTATTAAAGGTGCCCAACTCCAATCTGTTGATGATACACCAGAAATTCTTGAAATATCTGAGAATTCAGGATAACCATTTGCAGAAACTCCATTATTTAATTGCAATGAATTTTGCATAAATTGCGTTTTGAAACCTGCTTCTTCTATGTCTTCAAATAGTTGAGGATTCATACTTGCCATGTTTGCTTTTGATCTAACATTAGATGCAGCATCCATGTCCATTTGAAGAATATCTAATAAACAATCGTTATTAATATCAGCTATATCAACACCCATTCCATAAAAAGAGGTATGATTAACAGCCTGATTAATGATATTTTTAAAAGTTCCATCTTTCATATTTAAATAAAAAGAATCCGGACTATTAAAATCAGAAGACACATAAATATCTTGCCAACCGTCATTGTTTACATCAGCTGCTGTAGCACTTAATGATAAATTGTATTGTTTAACCCCTGCCGCTTCAGTTACTTTAGTAAAACGAGCACCATCATTACGATAAAGCTGATCGGATTGTATATCAGTAACATAAGACATTAATTGTTTATACTGCAATGTACTCGCTTGAAAAGGTGTTCTAGGATAATTGGCTATATATACATCTAAATCACCATCATTATCGTAGTCAAAAAAAGTCGCATTTACACTCTGTCCTGAATCATTCAAGCCGTATTCTTTAGATTTTTCACTAAATGTTAAATCACCATTATTAATAAAAAGTTGATTTTCTTTAAACTTTAAATTTTCTGATTGTCCAGATACGGATACGTAAATATCCAAAAGGCCATCATTATTAACATCGGCCATTGTACAACCAGTATACCAACGTTTGTCGCCAGAAATACCAGCAATAGAAGAAATATCTTTAAATTTTAGATTCCCAAGGTTTAAAAAAAGTTTATTTGGAACCATATTACCAGTAAAAAAGAGATCATCCAAACCATCGTTATTAATATCTCCCACTGAAACACCACCACCCATATATATATAGGGATAAGTAAAATAATTTAAGGAATCACTTTCTTTAAGAAAATTAGAAAAATCAACGCCTGTATTTTCCTTAGATAGACTACTAAAAACAGTTAAGTCATTATCTATTTGATTAACAGTATTAATTTTATTTGTACAAGAGGAAAAAAAGAAAGTAATAATTACTAAGAGGAAAAAAATTCTCATATAAAAAATATAAAACAAAGGCAATATATAAAATATTGCCTTTGTTGTAAGAACTATAAAATTAATTATTGTGGGTTATCAGCACCAAAGTTTGGATTTGAAACCAATTCAGTATTTGGAATTGGGAAGAAACGCTTGTTACTATTGTACCCAGGTTTTAAAGGAGCTAAAACTTCCTCATCAAGACCCCATCTACCTAAATCAACAGTACGTTTACCTTCCATAGCTAACTCAACCCTTCTTTCATGCACAATTGCTCTAAAGGCCTCGTCCACAGAATTAAAAGGAAAATCTGCTGTTGGGTAATCAGGCATTTGTACACTTTCTCTTCTTCTAATTTGGTTACACAATTCCATTGCTAAACCAATATCAGGAGTATTCTTAAATAATGCTGCTTCAGCTTGCATTAGTAACACATCTGCGTAACGAATAATTCTAAAATTGATACCACTACCTTCTAAAGATCCTGTATTTTCAATATACTCCGAAAATTTACGTGTACATGGAGTACCTGCCATAGGAGCACCAAAACCTTCTCTACCTGTATCACCATCTTGTCCCCAAATTCTATCGTTAGAAGGGCCATATTCATCACCAGGAAACCAAAAAGTTTTACCCATTCTTGGGTCAGTCGTACCATCTTCTTTCTCTTCATAAGCTGAAATCATTGTTGGTGTTGGAGAACCATTACCCCAAGAAGAATATTCTACACTTCTAAAAGTAATATCGGTTCTACCCGCAGCAATATTTGCTGACCAGAAATCAGTTTCTTGTACATTTTGTCTTGTGAAAGGAATCTCAAATATAGACTCCGAATTGTTTTCTCCATTATAATTGAAGTTATCATCGTATTCACCAACTAAATTAAAGCTCTGAACTTGACTAAAACTATTAAAGGCTTGTTCATATGCTTCAGGTGAATTACCAAAATCCTTTGGCTCAACACTAAACAAATGTGCTTTTCCTAAATAAGCGTAAGCTGTTTCATTTGAAGGTCTTCCCTGTTCAACCTCACCTACTGAACCTAAGTTTTCAGCTGCAAATGTAAAATCGTCAATAATTGCTTGCATTGATTCTGCAAAAGTAGTTCGTGGCAAAGGAACAACATCTGCTGAAAAATTTAGTGGTACTCCCCCAAAACGAGATACTACTAAAAACAAATAATGACCTCTTAAAAATCTTACTTCTGCAATTACAGAACTTATAAAAGGCGTAGGCTCTTCTAAATTTTCTAAGGTTGCCAATAAAGTATTCGCATTTCTTATACCTGTAAAAGCACTATCCCAATATAGGTTATTTGCCTCTGTATCGTTATCCAATCCATAATCTGCTATTCTCTGAATAGGAGGTTGTGGTATAGAAACCTGCACCTCATCAGAAGTGTAATCTTCTAAAAAGTACAACCATCTAGAGTACAATCCTTGAGATTGCATTGGTTTGTATAACCCTATCAAGGTATTAGACACTAATTCTTCTTGGCTATCGAACAAACTAACATCTAAATTATTTACATTAGTTGTTGCTTCATCAAGCACATCATCCGAACAGGAAGTAAAAACTGCTAAAGCAGCTAAGACTGAAATCTTCCCTATTTTTATTAAAATTCTATTCATAACATTATTTATTTAAAATCCAACTTGAATACCAAAAATAACAGAAATAGGCGCAGGTTGTGTACCTCTATCAACACCTAATCCACCAATCGTTGAAATATCACCAAAAAACTGAGGAGCTGTATAAGAAGGTCTAATTTCTGGATCTAATCCAGAATAATCTGTTATTGTAAATAAATTTTGACCCTGTACATAAAATCTCAATTTAGACAATGAACCTGAAAGAATACTATCTAACACATTATTATTGAAGGAATATCCTAACACTAAACTACGAAGCCTTAAATAAGAAGCATCTTCAATAAACCTATCAGATATTCTTCTGTTAGAATTTTGATCTAACAATGAAAATCTAGGCTGTGATGCATTAACATTCGCAGGTGTAAATCTATCTAAAACTGAAACATCAGTAGCATTATTCCCTGCAAAACCACGGGTAATTATACTAACACCATTAAGAGCATCAACCCCCTGAACACCTTTAAACAAGGCTGAAAAATCAAATCCTTTATAAGATGCATTTAAACTTAATGAATATGTAAAATCAGGATTTGGATCTCCGATTAAAGTTACATCATCATCATTTAATACTCCATCACCGTTAACATCAACAAACCTGATATCTCCCGCTACTAAAGTTGAATTGTCACTTACACCAATATTTGATCTATCAACAGCATTCCCACTTCCATCAGCAAAACTAACAACACCATTATTCACACTTTTTTCTACGATTTCGCCATTGGTAGTATTTACAAAAATACCATCATTAACTAACCCGTCTATTACTTCACCATCATTTCTATAAAGGCCATCGGTAACATTACCATAAATTCCCCATATCGGTTGCCCTACTTCTAATCTCGAAATACCATTACCAGTAGCACCATCAAAAGGAGAAAATTCTGCACCAAATAATTCATTGGTACCATTATCAAGATTTAAGGCCGTTACTTCAGTATTAACTGTAGAAAGCTGAGCCCAAACTCCCCATTTAAAATCACCAACAGTGTCATTATATTCTGCTGAAAAATCAAAACCATCAACAGTGGTTTCACCTACATTTCCAAAATCATTATTTCCTGCTGAAGCTGAATTCTGAAGAAAAGCTATTAAATTCTCACTATCATTAGTATAATATTCCGCTCCAAATTTAATTTTATCACTAAATAAACCTAAGTCAAAACCAATATTCTGCTTAGTACTTGTTTCCCATGTAAGCCTATCTTGAACAATCCCAGCAAAAGTAGCCGCATTTACAGTATTCCCTTCTAAATCAACAGCTTGTGTAGTTTCTAATCGAACTTCATCTCTAAAAGGTCTAATTCTATTATTCCCCGTAACTCCTAAACCATATCTTAATTTCAAATTAGACACAAACCCAACAGAATCAAAAAAAGATTCATTAGAAATAATCCAAGCAGCAGATGCTGAAGGGAAAATACCTACTGGTTCTGCAAATAATGATGAAGCATCTCTACGTAAAGACCCAGAAACAAAATAACGATCACCATAAGAATAATTCAGTAAACCAACATAAGAAGTTAAAATATCTGGAAAAGTAACTGTTCCTGTTAAAGAGGTAGATCCATCACCTATTTCATCAACAGTATTATCTATTCTATCTCTATTATCTACTTCTAATAAGGTTTCTTCTCTGTCAATTCTTTCAAAAATAGCAGAAACTCCCAAATCATGACTACCAAAAGATTTATTATAGCTTAATTGATTTGTAAATGTTGTAGTAATAGTATTTTGATTCAAAAATCTTAATTGACCTACTTGAAAATTATCTGTAATCGCATTTTGTCTTGGGCCATCTGGAATAATTGCATCTATCTGAGTGTTCGTTTGATCATTCAAATATGAAGCTGCTATTGTTGTTTTATTCGTTAAACCTTTTGCCAACTTAATCTCTGCAAAAACAGACGCATTTAAACTAAATCTCTGTTGTTCTTGATCTAATAATGAACCTTGCAATAAAGCATTAAATTGATTTCCATTTAAACCATTATTATCCAAAGATCTTAAAGGTCCTGAAAACACACCATCTGGAGTTACAGCAGGTATATAATTTGGTGTATTAACTGCTGCCGCCTGTAACGGAATAAAACCTTGAATTAAGTCAGGTAATGTAGTAATACTTAAACCTGTATTCAAAGTCTGACCTACTTTAAAATAATCATTTATTTTAAAGTCACTATTTAAATTTAGAGTATACCTTCTAAATCTAGTATCTATCAAAGTTCCTTCCTGATCAAAATACCCTGCATTCATACTGAATGTAGCTTTATCCGACCCACCAGAAGCATTAACATTGAAATTTCTAGTAAGCGCAGTTCTATATAAGTCATTAACAAAATTTTCATTCGTAGGTACAAAATCAGGATCATCAAATCGAGGAAGCGACTGATTTCCCGCAACAGTATTATCTAAATCCTCAGTTTTCAATAAATTAACTAAATCGGGACCACTAAGCAGATCAGGTAATTTACTACTATCAAAAAATTGAACTCCCGTGTAAGCTGAAAAATCAAACTTAGGCTTACCAGCCTTACCTTTTTTAGTTGTTATTATAATAACACCATTAGAGGCTCTTGATCCATAAACAGCAGATGCCGCTGCATCTTTTAAAATATCGACTTTAGCAATTGCCTCTGGACTAATTTGAGAAACACTTTCAACAAAAACCCCATCAACAACATACAAAGGTCGCCCATTACCAAAAGTACTTATACCTCTAATAATAACGGCAGACTCCTCACCTGGCGAACCATTACTTGACACCTGAACCCCAGATGCTCTTCCTTCTAAAGCCTCATTCACAGAAGCTGCAGGAATTTCCGCCAACGCTTCTGCCCCAACAGAACTAACCGCCGTTGTTAATTTTTCTCTCGTAGTTTGAGTATATCCAACTACAACAACATCTTCTAAAGCAGTAACATCTTCTTCTAAATTCACATCAATAACAGCATTACCAATTGCTGTTACTTTTTTTGTTGCGAAACCAATCGAACTAAATATTAAAACATCACCCTCTTGAACACCGTCAATGGAGTAAAGCCCATCAAAATCTGTAACCGCCCCTTTTTGTGTGCCTTCTACAGCAATGTTTACACCTGGTAACGGAAAATTGTCTCCTGTAACTGTTCCTGTAATGGTTTGACCAAAAACAATACTACCCGAAAATAGTATTAGCAGAAAAAGTAACCCTCTTAAAGAATTCATCTTCATAAATAAAAATTTAATTGTTATTATAGTTATTAGTTAAAATATTAATACTACAACGATGGAGTTACTGTAAAATAAGCTTCATACAATGTTATAATAATATTAATAAGGTGCAATATACTTTAAGACAGAATCTATATCACAACACAAATGATTCATTTTAAAAAACATTTGTGTCATTCCCTTGCGTAAAAGAGCATTATTCAATTTTAAAAACTCAAATCAATGATTTATTGATAGAAAAACACTCTAAATCATTAAAAAAAGAAAAGTAAATATGAGGATAAAACAAATTTTAAACGAAATTATTACATAACTATCAACAAGTTAGTTAAATCAACAATCAAACATTTTTTTTTATAAAAAACCATATAATTATTTAGCACAAAATAGAATATAATAACGAGGTTATATATATCAAAAAAATAACCACTCTAGATATATGTATGCCATTTCCTATGCGCATCAAGAAAAAACACAGCAACTACCCTTTAAAATAACACTGAAATAATGAATAGTAAAATTTAGAGAACTATCTTGCACCCAAATTTGCATTTCAGTAATTATCTTAAATAAATTAAATAATACTATTATATGAGACTCCACAGAACCTTGGTTTTTGCCGTTATTGATTCTCTTAACGAAATTTTTAATGAGTCTAAATACGCCGACAAGGTAGTATCTAAAACACTCAAACGAGACAAACGTTGGGGATCGAGAGATAGAGGTTTTATTGCTGAAACGACTTATGAAATTGTGAGGTGGAAACGATTGTATTCAGAAGTAGCAGATATTAAAGAACACTATTCAAGAGAGAACTTATTTAAAGTGTTTTGTGTTTGGGCAGTTTTAAGAGGTATTGAACTACCAGATTGGAAGCAATTTGAAGGTACACCAACTAGACGCATAAAAGGTCGTTTTGACGAATTATCAAAAACAAGAAAAATTAAAGAATCTATCCCTGATTGGCTAGACGAATTGGGGGTTAAAGAATTAGGTGAGGAAATATGGGCTAAAGAAATTACTGCTTTAAACACCCAAGCACCTGTAGTCCTTAGAGTAAATAGTTTAAAGACCACAAAAGCAGGAGCTAAAGAAGCCTTAGGCGAAGAAGAAATTCACACCCAAAATGTAGATAATTACCCCGATGCCTTACAACTTTCCGAAAGAAGTAATGTATTTAGTACCGATAGTTTTAAAAAGGGCTTTTTTGAAGTACAAGATGCATCATCTCAAAAAGTAGCACATTTTTTAGATGTTACTCCTGGTATGCGTATTGTGGATACTTGCGCTGGTGCTGGAGGAAAAACACTTCATTTAGCTGCTTTAACGGAAAATAAGGGTCAAATAATTTCCATGGATATTTATGATAATAAATTAAAGGAACTTAAAAGAAGAGCACGAAGAGCCGGTGCACACAATATTGAAACTAGAGTAATAGAAAGCTCGAAAACCATAAAAAAACTTTACAACAAAGCCGATCGAGTACTTATTGACGCTCCTTGTAGCGGACTAGGAGTATTACGAAGAAACCCAGATGCAAAATGGAAGCTGCAACCCGAATTTTTAGAAAAAATAAAAAAAACGCAAGCAGAAATTTTACAATCCTACTCTAAAATGGTTAAAGATGGAGGTAAATTAATATATGCAACCTGCTCCATATTACCTTCTGAAAATCAACACCAAGTAGCTGAGTTTTTAAAATCTGAAAATGGCGAAAAATTCAAATTAATATCAGATCAAAAAATATTATCACATGTATCTGGTTATGACGGATTTTACATGGCATTATTAGAAAAAAACTCTTAATTTTTAATACTATTGAATTTAAAGACTATCCAGTAAACCATTTACTACAACGTTATATAAAACAAAATTCTTATTTTTGAAGAAAAACAGTATCATGAAACTAATTAAATATTTATACCTATTTGTTTGTTTAGTCTTTTTCTATTCTTGTGGATCAGATGACGTATCTCCTGAACCTGGAAATGTTATAAATAAAAACACCGATTTATTACAACTACCTGTAGCTATTACAAATTTGGGAGATCCTGGGATAGGATCTGTTACAAATTTAAATTCATTTGATTTTGTTGCAGAAATGGGTGTTGGATGGAATCTTGGTAATAGTTTAGATGTCGTTAACGATACGGACTTATTTAATACTACTAAAACAGAATGGGGTAATCCTTTACCAAGTAAAGCCGTTATTGATAAAGTTGCAGAAACAGGCTTTAAAACATTACGATTACCTGTTTCTTGGAGAACAAATCAAAATCCTGTAGCTCCTTATCAAATAGAAGCTGGATATTTACAACGAGTGAAAAATGTTGTTGATTGGGCTATGTCTAATGACATGCATGTAATATTAAACATCCATCATGATAATGAATGGTTACGCCCAATCGAAAGCGAAAAAGCGAATGCCAATGCTCGACTTAAGAGCACTTGGACACAAATAGCAACCTATTTTGAAGCTTACAATGAGCAATTAATTTTCGAAGTAATGAACGAGCCAAGATTAAAAAATGTTCCTGAAGAATGGAATGGTGGTTCAGTTTCAGGACGCAGGATAGTGAATGAATATACAAAAACAGCTGTAGATGCCATTAGAGAGACTAAAGGTAATAATAGCAATAGACAACTTATGATTACCCCATGGGCTGGTAGTGCTATTAACAAAGCAATGGATGATCTTGTTGTTCCAAATAACGATCCAAATATCATTATAACCGTTCATACCTATTTCCCTTTTCAATATGCCTTAAATGGTGAAGGTATCTGGGGTTCCGAGCAAGAAAAAGCTGCCTTAAGAGCCGAATTTGAAAATATCAAACAAAAATGGATTGTTAGAGAAAATAGGCCTGTTATACTTGGTGAATGGGGTACTAGAACCGATAAAATACCTGTAGCAAACCGAATAGAGTATGCCAAATTTTATGTTGAGGAAGCTACAAAAAGAGGGCTTTTAACCGTACTTTGGGATGATGGTGGTAACATTGGGTTATTAGACCGAAGAACACTTAGGTGGAGATCACAAACACAAGCAGACGCTATTGTTGAAAGCTCGTTAATTGAAGAATAGACTAAAATAGATTTATACAATTAGAAACAAAAAGAGGAGCAACAATGTTGCTCCTCTTTTTGTTTCTAATTTATGTCCTATTGAAATAATGAAACACTAAATTTTAAAATACCACTACTCTACCAAAACAAAATCATCTATATGACGGTCGTGATATCCTAATAGATAAAGTACTCCATCTAAACCTACACTAGAAATAGAACTTTGAGCATTATCTTTTACTTTTGGTTTTGCATGAAAAGCAATACCTAAGCCCGCTAGATTAAGCATTGGCAAATCATTAGCTCCATCACCTACTGCAATTGTTTGCTCAATCGATATCCCTTCTTTTTCAGCTATTTGCTTAAGGAATTCTGCTTTTTTATTACCATCCACAATTTCACCTATGTAACCACCTGTTAAGGCTCCGTTTTTAATTTCTAATTCATTTGCATGAACATAATCAATACCTAGTTCTTTTTGCAGATAATTTCCAAAATAGGTGAAACCACCTGATAATATGGCCGTTTTATAGCCGTAGTTTTTCAACGTATTAATTAATCGCCTAGCGCCTTTTGTTATAGGTAAGTTTATAGCAACATTACGCAATACATCTTCGCTTAAACCTTCTAATAAGGCCATTCGCTTTTTAAAACTTTCGTTAAAATCTATTTCACCCTGCATAGCAGACTCTGTAATTGCTTTCACCTTAGCTCCTACTCCTGCTAATTCAGCTAATTCATCAATAACCTCTGTTTGGATTAATGTAGAATCCATATCAAAACAAACTAAACGTCTGTTTCTTCTGTATATGTTATCTTCCTGAAAAGCTATATCAACATCTAAATCTCTAGATATTTGCATAAACTTTTCCGTAAACTCCGCCTTATCTTCAATATGACCTCGTACTGACAGCTCTATAGAAGATCTTGGATATTCATCTTCTTTTACCAAAGATATCCTCCCTGTAAGCCTCTTTATAGCATCTATATTCAGTTTTTTATCGGATATTACTTTAGTAACCGCAGATATTTGTTCTGCTGAAAGCTTTTCACCTAATAAAGTAATTATATATTTATTTTTTCCTTGTAAGCCAACCCAGTCTTCATAATCCTCAGAAGTTACAGGTTTAAACTTAGCGGTGATGCCTAGTTCGTAGGCTCTAAAAAGAAGGTCTTTTAAAACTGCTGCAGATTTTTCTCCCGCCTCAATTTCAAACAAAATACCCAAAGACAATGTATTGTGAATATTTGCTTGACCAATATCTAGTACTTTAGCTCCATACTGTGCCAATACATCTGTTAAAGCTGATGTCAATCCCGGTTTATCTTGACCCGAAATAGTTAATAGGAAAATTTCTTTACTCATAGATAGTTTTACTCAAAAGAACCGCAAAATTGAATATTTCGCTTGACTTATGAAAGTCTTTTGTAAATTAAATTAAGAATTTGCAATTAATTCTGCTATATCTAAAACTGAAACTTCAGCTTCTTTATTTTTAAACTTAACACCATCTGTTAACATGGTATTGCAATAAGGACAACCTGTTGCTATTATGTTAGGCTTCGTTTCCAAAGCATCTTCTGTTCTCAAAACATTGATATCCATAGTTCCTTTTTCAGGCTCCTTAAACATTTGAGCTCCTCCTGCTCCACAACAAAGTGCCGTTTGCTTACTACGTTTCATTTCTACAATTGTAGCATTCGTAGAAGCCAACACATTTCTTGGTGAACTGTATTCATTGTTCGCTCTTCCTAAATAACAAGGATCATGAAATGTGATTTTTTTCCCTTTATACGTGTTTCCTTCAACAATTAACCTTCCGCTACTTATTAACTCGTCTATAAATTGAGTATGGTGAATTACATCATAAGCACCGCCTAGTTCAGGATATTCATTCTTCAAACAATTAAAGGAATGAGGATCACAGGTTACTATACGTTTTACTTCGTAAGCATTAAGAACTTCTATATTTGTAATGGCCTGCATTTGGAATAAAAACTCATTACCTGCACGTTTGGCTATATCGCCAGTACAGCTTTCTTCGGTTCCCAACACAGCAAATTCTACATTTGCTTTATTTAGAATTTTAACAAATGCTCTTGATATTTTTTTTGCTCGATCATCAAAACTTCCTGCTGAACCTACCCAAAATAAAATCTCAGGTTGTTTGCCTTCAGCGAAACAATTTGCCATAATCGGCACTTTCAATTCTTCACTCATAATAACTGCTATTTAGTTAATAAAGAACTATTCGTTAATCCAATTTAAACGGTCCATTTGGTTGTAAGGCCATGGGGCACCATTATTTTCGATGTTAGACATCATATTATTTAATTCCGATGGCGCAGCGCTCTCTTCCATCACCAAGTACTGTCTCATTTCATTTATAATAGACAATGGATCTATACTCACAGGACATGCTTCTACACATGCATTACAAGTCGTACAAGCCCATATTTCCTCATTGGATATATAGTCACCTAACAGTTGCTTTCCGTCCGCCACAAAGCTTCCATTAGCATCTATATTTTTACCTACTTCCTCTAAACGATCTCTGGTATCCATCATTATTTTTCGTGGAGATAGTTTTTTTCCTGTTTGGTTGGCTGGGCATTCACTTGTGCAACGCCCACATTCAGTACAGGTATAAGCACTAAGCAGTTGAACCCAATTTAAATCCGTTACATCCGATGCTCCAAATTTAGCTACTTCTTCGGTTCCTTCTGTTTCCACTGGAGCCGCAAAAGGATCGGCATCCGGATCCATCATCAGTTTTACTTCTTTTGTAACTGCTTCAGAATTTGGAAATTTCCCGTTAGGTGTTAGCTTTGCGAAGTACGTATTAGGAAATGCTAAAAGTATGTGTAAGTGTTTTGAAAAATATAAGTAATTCAAAAAACATAAAATCCCTGTAATATGCAACCACCAAGCTGTTCGCTCCAATAACACTAGACTACTTTCTGATAAATTTTCTATAAAAGGTAAAATCATCCAACTACTAATTGGAAAAGAACCTGCCTTAACATAATGATCTGCTCCTAAATTTTGCAACTGAAAATCGGCTGCATTCATTGTTAAAAACAATAACATCAGTACCACTTCAAAATACAAAATAATGTTTCCGTCAGATTTTGGCCAACCTTCCATTTCTGAACTTAAAAAACGCTTTATTTTGATAACATTTCTTCTTATCCAAAAAATAATAACCGTTATTAAAACCAAGAAAGCTAACACCTCAAAAGAGGCTATTAAAAAGTCATAAACTGCTCCAAGGGGTGCAAAAATCCTGTGAGTTCCAAACAAACCATCTATAATAATTTCAAGGACTTCAATATTTATAATAATAAAACCAACATAAACTATAACATGTAAAAAACCTGCTATTGGGCGTCGTACCATTTTAGTTTGTCCCAACGCAATTTTAAGCATATTTTTTAACCGTAACGGTTTGTTATCCGAACGATCAACATCTATACCTAATTTTATATTACGAATTAGCTTGCGTACATTAACACTAAAATATCCTACTCCTGCTACTAGCAGAACTGCAAATAGTATGTTTGGTATATATTGCATAATTTTATTTTAAAGAATCCTTAGGTTTATCATATTCACTTCCTTTTTTTCCAAAAACTGAAAAGTGAACATATCGCTTAGGATTTAATTTAACATCTTGTAACAACAAATCTAATTGCCTTGTAGCCCTATCTAGGTTATCATAAACTCTAGGATCGTTTATTAATTTCCCAGCAGTTCCGGAAGTTGTATTTAATTTACTGGCTACTTTAGAAAAGTCTCCAGCTGTTTTATTCAAATCTGCTATTAGTTTTGAAATTTCAGCATCCGAAATTTCTTGAGAAAACTTGTTTATATTATCTGAGGATTTCTTAAAATTATCGATAGTTAAACGTAAACTTGATTTATTATCGGCTATTAGTGTATTTACGCTAGCTGAAGTTGTTTTAACATTGTTTAGCGTCGTCGAAAGTGATTTCAATGATTCTGAAATATTAGTTGTATTTTCTTCATTCAACACACTATTTAAAGAAGTAATCATCAAAGCTGTTTTATCTAAAACAATGTTGAGTTTATTTTGAATAGGATCTAATTTATCAGAAAACTCAGTAATTACATCAATCTCCACAAAAGATGCTAATGTTTCGTTACCTTCTGCAAAAGAAGTTGGATTTTCTTCTGGTATAATGGCTATATTTTTACCCCCTATAAAACCTGTGCTATAAATTTTAGCAATACTTTTTTTACCGAACTGAAAGTCATTTTCTATTTGAAAAGTAACTTTAAGCTTCCCTTCTTTATTAGCAAAACTTATATCGATTATGTGTCCTACAACAAATCCATTAATAGTAACCTTAGAAGAACTATCTAAACCCTCTACATTTTCATAAAGCGCATAAAACACTTTGTCGTTACTTAATAAATTTTTTCCTCTTAAAAAGTTATAGCCAAAAATTAATAGGACTATAGCTGAAATTACTAGTAATGCTGTTTTAGCTTCTTTAGTTATATTCAAAATATTATTATTTCCTTGTATTAGTTCATACAAATATTGGTTTAATATACTTGAAAAACAAAAACTATACTAATAAATTATGATAGTATTAGCGTCTGGCTTTAACAAGTAGATAAATTGCTAAAAAAGTAAATACTATATTAGGAAACCAAACTGCAAATATTGGAGATAATGTTGAGTTAGGCTGTGTAGCTATGGTACCAAAAACTTTATCAAAAAACACAAAAGCAAATGCAATTACTAAACCAAAAATAAGGTTTACCCCCATTCCTCCTCTACGTTTTTTTGATGATACCGCCACTCCTATAATAGTTAAAATATAGGCCGCTACCGGTAAACTTACTCTTTTATAAGCTTCTACTTTATACCTGTTAATATTTGGCGACCCCCTTAGCTCTTCTTGAACCATAAACTCTTTTAATTCAAAATAATTTAAAGTTTCCGCAACGTATTTCACAGGAGTTAATCTATCTATATCAAAATTAAGAACAGTATCATGAACTGTTTTCTTAACTATAATATCATTGGAATCTTGCACTGTTCTTTTTACATATTTGTACAGCTTATAAATGCTATCTTTGGGAACATAGGTTAGTTTATCCGCCGATATTTTATGCACTAATTTATTGTCTTCGATATACTCCAGAGTAAATTTAGTAGCTGTTTTTTTTTGAGGAGAAAACTCATGAGCATAGATGTATTGATTTTCGTCCAACTGACGGTATAAATTTTCTGTATTTTGAATAGAACGATTAGACGATTTTAGGTAGGTTTGATTGAAGTTATTATAGGCTTCATTTGCCTTGGGTACAACAAACATACCCCCTAACAACGTTATTAAACTTACAAGTGTAGATCCTATTAAATACGGTCGAAGAAAACGCGCGTACGAAACTCCTGAACTTAAAATTGCAATAATTTCTGTTTTATTTGCCAATTTAGAAGTAAACCATATTACCGATAAAAAAAGCAATAAAGGAAATAATAGGTACGCAAAATGAACTGAGAAATTTGCATAAAAAACAAGCACATCTAAAAAGGCTAATTTCTTTTCAAAAATATTATCAATTTTTTCGGCTAGGTTCGCCAAAATAGCAATTGGAATAAATATTAAGAATAACGAAAAAAACGTCCCTAAATATCTTTTTAAAATATACCAATCTAAAATCCTTAACATAAGTTCTAAACCGAGTTTATAAGCGTTTATCCATTTGTTTTACCATTTGGTTTTTCCATACAGCAAAATCACCAGCAATTATATGTTTTCGAGCCTCGCGAGTTAACCACAAGTAAAAACCTAAATTGTGTATTGTAGCTATTTGTTTCCCTAACATTTCATTTACGGAGAACAGGTGTTTTAAATAAGCTTTTGAATACTCAGTATCTACCCAAGTAATTCCCATTTCATCAATAGCCGAAAGGTCGTCTGCCCACTTTCTGTTTTTAATATTTATTGATCCATGTGCCGTAAATAACATACCGTTTCGCGCATTACGAGTTGGCATAACACAATCAAACATATCAACCCCTAAAGCAATATTTTCTAAAATATTAATAGGCGTACCCACTCCCATTAAATATCTGGGTTTATCTTCTGGTAATATTTCAGTTACCACTTCAGTCATTGCATACAATTCTTCCGCAGGCTCACCCACAGAAAGACCTCCTATGGCATTACCTGGAGCATCTGCATTGGCTATATATTCTGCTGATTGCCTTCTTAAATCCTTATAGGTACTTCCTTGTACTATAGGAAAAAAAGCTTGAGAGTAATCGTATTTAAAAGGCACTTTTTCCAAATGTGTCATACATCGTTTCAACCAACGATGCGTCATATGCATACTACGTTTAGCATAATTATAATCACAAGGATAAGGCGTACACTCATCAAAAGCCATAATGATATCCGCACCAATGGTACGTTGAATCTCCATTACATTTTCGGGAGTAAATAAATGCGTTGATCCGTCAATATGTGATTTAAACTTAACCCCTTCTTCTTTAATTTTTCTTCTTCCCGAAAGGGAGTACACCTGGTAACCACCACTATCGGTAAGAATATTGCGATCCCAGTTCATGAATTTATGAAGCCCTCCCGCTTTTTCTAAAATAGGAAGCTGAGGCCTAAGGTATAAATGATAAGTATTTCCTAATATAATATCAGGGTTAATCTCTTCTTTAAGCTCTCTTTGGTGAACACCTTTCACGGTTCCGACAGTTCCGACAGGCATAAAAATAGGGGTTTCAATAACCCCATGATCTGTAGTTAACTTCCCTGCGCGGGCTTTAGATTGAGGGTCTTGAGCTAGTAAATCAAATTTCATACTTCTTATTTCGATTAGCAAAGATAACTTAAATACAAAATAAATACCCGTTACAGGAAGCATATAGTCACAAAATTATGAATAAATATATACTTAAGTATTTTGTTTAAGAGTGCAAAAACCTTACTTTTGGCGGATTATTAAATTGAAACAAAAAGAAATGTCAAATATCAGTCAGTTAGAAGATTTCGCTACGCAAGTACGTCGTGATATCCTTCGTCAAGTACACGCTGTAAGCTCAGGTCACCCAGGTGGATCTTTGGGTTGTACCGAATTTTTAGTTACGCTTTATCAAGAAATAATGAACCGTAAAGACGGTTTTGATATGGATGGAATTGGCGAAGATATATTCTATTTATCTAACGGCCACATTTCACCTGTTATATACAGTGTTTTAGCACGAAGTGGATATTTCCCTGTTGAAGAACTAAGTACGTTCAGAAAATTAGGATCTCGCTTACAAGGCCACCCATCTACACATGATGGATTACCAGGTGTACGTATTGCTTCTGGCTCTCTAGGTCAAGGATTATCAGTAGCTCTAGGTACTGCTCAGGCAAAAAAGATAAACAATGATGACAACTTGGTTTACACTTTACATGGTGATGGTGAATTACAAGAAGGTCAAATTTGGGAAGCTGCAATTTATGCTGCTGCTTACAAAGTAGATAACTTAATTGCAACTGTAGATTATAACGGCCAACAAATTGACGGATCTACTGAAGAGGTTTGTTCTTTAGGAGACTTAAATGCTAAATTTACAGCGTTTGGTTGGGATGTATTAGAAGTAAAAGAAGGAAACAATATTGAAGCAATTGTTAACGGTTTAAAAGAAGCTAAATCAAGAACAGGGAAAGGAAAACCTGTTTGTATTTTATTACACACTATGATGGGTAATGGAGTAGATTTTATGATGCACACACACGCGTGGCACGGAAAAGCGCCTAGTGATGAGCAATTAGAATTAGCATTATCTCAAAACCCTGAAACTTTAGGCGATTATTAATCGTGTTATCCTTACACTAAGAAAGAAATTATGAAAAAATATACAGATACAGGTAAGAAAGATACTCGCTCTGGTTTTGGAGCAGGATTAACTGAGCTTTCTAAAACGAATGAAAATGTTGTAGCACTTTGTGCTGACCTTATTGGATCTTTAAAAATGGAAGGGTTTATTGAAAATTCACCTGAACGTTTTTTTCAAACAGGTATTGCTGAAGCTAACATGATTGGTATGGCTGCAGGTTTAACAATCGGTGGAAAAATACCATTTGCAGGAACTTTCGCAAACTTTGCGACTGGTCGTGTTTACGATCAAATTAGACAATCAGTTGCTTATTCTGAAAAGAATGTAAAAATATGTGCTTCTCACGCTGGTTTAACTCTAGGAGAAGATGGTGCTACTCACCAAATATTAGAAGACATCGGATTAATGAAAATGCTACCAGGAATGGTAGTTATTAACCCTTGTGACTACAACCAAACTAAAGCTGCAACTTTAGCTATAGCTGATTACGTTGGGCCTACTTACTTACGTTTTGGACGTCCAAAAGTAGCTAACTTCACTCCTGAAAATGGTGAGTTTGTTATTGGTAAGGCTGTTATGTTAAACGAGGGTACTGATGTTACTATTGTAGCTACAGGTCACTGTGTTTGGGAAGCGTTAATTGCTGCTGAAAAATTAGAAGCTAAAGGTATTAGTGCTGAAGTTATCAATATTCACACTATTAAACCTTTAGATGAAGAAGCTATTTTAAAATCCGTTGCTAAAACTGGTTGTATAGTTACTTGTGAAGAGCACAACTACCTAGGTGGTTTAGGAGAAAGTGTAGCACGTGTACTTTCGTTAAACAACCCTACTCCACAGGAATACATCGCTACTAAAGATACTTTTGGAGAAAGTGGTACTGCTGATGAGTTAATGGCTAAATACGAGCTTGATGCTCCTGCTATTGAAGCTGCTGCTGAAAAAGTATTTAAAAGAAAATAATAGTAATTATTTTCTTTTAGGTCAATCCGAAAAAGATGACCTCTATATACTATTATTACATAAAACCTGTAAAGTTAACTTTACAGGTTTTTATTTTTTTAGCGAATTACACAAAGCCATATAAAGACCTTAGGCGCAACTTTTACAGGTATTCCACCCTAGATCAACAAAGCAACTTAGGCACATTCAGAAAATAAGATTGTTTAGATAATCTTTACATAAAAAAATCCAAGATTTGATAGATTCAGATCTTGGATTTTCTTTTTTTGGTTGTTATTAGCCTAGAGCATCTATTTTTAGAGCCAACAAGACATAGCA
>CALGLV010000038.1 GCA_937958985.1 uncultured Aquimarina sp. | reverse complement strand
AAATACCGGTGGAAAACGTTACGAAATTCATAACCCTGGAACTTGGCCAAAGCAATCAGGCTTAGCTTTTGAAGGAAAATGGAAAGAATTGAATGATCTTCAAGATTACTTAGATGGTGGAGTAGAACCTAAATAACATTTTAGAGGTCAGTATTTAATTGCTTATCTTTTAAGACAATAAAATCAGCTATTTATGGATATTTTTCAGGGTCAAAATCTTCTAGAGTTCACTGATCGGTTCAAAACAGATACTGATTGTAAAGAATATTTATCATTTATCAAGTCTCAGACGTCTTATAAATGTCTTAAATGTAATCATACTAGATATCAAGCTGTCAAGAATTTTGGGAGACAGTGTAATATTTGTGCCCATACTGAATCTGCAACTGCTAATACACTTTTCCACAAGGTTAAATTTGGAGTTAGAAAGGCCTTTTTCATTTGTTTTGAAATGGCCACTACAACTAAGAGCCTTTCGGCTAGTTATATGGGAGTTCGTTATGGGGTTACCGAAAAGACAGCCAGACTTTTTATGATGAAGGTTCGTGAAGCGATGGCTTCAAGCGGAAATAACCCAATGGATGGAGATGTTCATGTGGACGAATTTGTTATCGGCGGGATAGATCCCAGAAAGACAGGAAGGAGTTACTCTGGAAAGAAAAAGAAGGCAATTACAGCTGTTCAACTAACAGAAGATGGAAAAGTAAAGAGGATGTATGCTATGAAAATAGAAGATTTCTCTGCACGATCTCTACAATACATTTTTGTAAACCATATAAGCCGTGATGCAAAAGTAGTTACAGATCAGTGGCGCGGGTATCGACCTATTTCAAAGGCTTATGATATCACTCAAATAAAAAGCAATGCAGGGCTGAATTTTAAAGCATTACATACAATGATTCATCAAGTTAAATCATGGATAAGAACTACGTATTCTTGGGTGAGTGAACACAACTTGAATAGATATTTTAACGAATTTTGCTTTAGAATCAACAGATCACAAACTAAAGCAACCATATTTAATAATCTAGTTACTAAAATGGTAAACTCTGATATTATTTACCAGTCTAAATTAATACGTAACTAACTACTGACCTCTAAATAGTTAATTTAAAACTCGCTTTATTTCTTTTTGTAGTTCAGGAATTACCAAGCGCGAAAACCATTCGTTTTTAGCTTGCCAAATATTATTTCTTGGTGAAGGATGTGGAAGCACAAAGTATTTAGGCAGGTATTGTTGAAAATTTTTCACGTTTTCTGTGAGCGTTTTATGACTGCTTTTATTTAAATAATAGTCCTGTGCATACTTACCTATTAAAAGAATTAATTCTACATTTTGTAAATGATCCAATAAAGCTGGATGCCATAATGGAGCACATTCCTTTCTAGGGGGTAAGTCGCCTGATTTGCCTTTTCCCGGATAACAAAAACCCATAGGGACTATGGATATTTTTTTTGAGTTGTAAAAGTCAACCTTGTCAATTTTCATCCAATTCCTTAAATTTTCTCCGCTTTTATCAT
Source organism: uncultured Aquimarina sp. (assembly GCA_937958985.1). Classification (GTDB taxonomy): domain Bacteria; phylum Bacteroidota; class Bacteroidia; order Flavobacteriales; family Flavobacteriaceae; genus Aquimarina. Next base: position 5,091 of record CALGLV010000038.1, on the reverse strand, counting down.
CCCAAGGGATTCCAGATTTATGTACAGCCATCCCTGGAGCCTGACCTATAATAATTATTTTACTTTCTGGATGAGCACTAATTACAGGTCTCACACCATGTTGTAAATATTTCTTACAAACATTACAATTTGATATTTCATTTATTAATTGCTTCATATCACTTAAAAATAAAAAAGGGCATTATAAAAATAATACCCTCTTTTTATGGATTAAAGTTTTTTAAGCTAAAGCGGCAACGCTTACTTCTTCGGATTTATGAAGACTAACCACTGCTAAAACAGCAATACCGTTAGCCCAATAATAATAGGCATCTATTCCTTTAAAGGAAAGAATAAAAGGAGCTAAAATAAATACTATAGCAACCAAGAAGTCAACAGTTAAATGCAATTTATACGAAAGTACTTTAACTAAGCCAAGATGATGATCGGTCAGTACTGTTAAAACAAAAGCGGCTATTCCTGTAGCAACCGAGAGGTATAAGGCAATTGGGTTAGAGGTTCCTAATCCTAGTACAAATGGAAGGATTATTAATGCAATAGCAACAGGGTAATCTAAAAATGCGTGTATTCTTTTTGTTATAAATTTCATAATTATATTTTTTAGGTGGTTATTAATTAGTTGTGAGTTTTACTTAATTTTTCCCAGTTATTGTCAGCGGTAGCCGTTAGTTTAGAATGAACATCTTTTTCTATCCATAATTGTTTCGCATCCACCTCTACATTAGTTAAGAATAAGTAATATTTGCCATCCTCAACAATAAATTTATTTGGGTCTACTCTAAATTTAGCTCCTGCATATATTCCAAAGGCACAAAAACCACCATATTGAGGAACATACTTAGCCGGGTTTTTATCAAATGTTGCCTTTTGTTTAGCGGAAGTAAAGTAATAATTTACTTTGTTGTACTCAGATTTAAAATTTTTGTCGCCGATTTGAGCTAACTCTAAATCTAAATACGACACTGGACTATAACCCTGTAAAGCAATATTACTATTGTCAATATTATTTGCTTTATTGTCTTGAGCGGATAGCATAGTACTGAATGCTAATGCTAGTCCTAAAACTGTTGTTTTTATTAAGTTTTTCATTTTTTCTTTGTAGTTAATGGTTATTTAATTGACATCTTTTTTTTATATGTTTACTGTAAAGATGAAACAGAATTAAAATTAAGTTGCTATAAAAAAGAACAACGAATTGTGTTTTTTATAATTGAAATGGTTTAATTGTATCAGGCCTTGATTGTTAATTTTCAATTACTTATAACCCTTGGTCGTGTGAAAGTTGGATTATTTCAAGGTTTTTAAATTTTGTGTTTTTTTTAACGAATTAAAAAATATGCTATAAGAGTTAGAATATGACAAACCAATAAATTTCACCTAGCTTAATGAGGGTTTTAAAATGAATCAAATCTTTATGCTGAAGGAATATTTATTTCAGGTTTATGTAAGCTAACGACAGTTAAAACCGCGATTCCGTTGCCCCAATAGTAATAAGCATCTATGCCCTTAAAAGAAAAAATAAAGGGAGCAATAATAAATAAAATTGCGACTAAAAAATCGACTAATAGATGTGTTTTGTAGGAGACTACTTTTACTATGCCGAGTTGATGGTTTGTTAAAAATGTTAAAATTAGAGCTGTAATTCCTGTGGAAATAGACAGGTATAAGGCAATTGGGTTTGATGTTCCTAATCCTAGTATAAATGGAAGGACTATTAATGCGATAGCAACAGGGTAATCTAAAAATGCATGTATTTTTTTCGTTATAAATCTCATAATTGTATTTTTTAGTTGACTGAATAAGTCTTTTTGATAGTAAATGTATTCTACACTTATTTAAAAGAAATAATTTTTGTGCCTATGCTGAGGCTAATATATTTTTTGATTTTTTTAAGCGCCATTCTTTAAATATTCGAATGGCTTTGTCATCCTTAATTTGGATCATTTCAAATTCTTTTAGATGTTTTCTTTTCTCAACTAATTCAAAAGAGTCGGGTAATCCAAAGCTAAATACATCTTTTCTAGAACAGGAATAATACACCTTCTTGATTTTTGACCAATGTATAGCGGATAAGCACATGGAGCAGGGTTCACTACTGGTAAAAAGTATGCAATCGCTTAAATTTGTTTTGTTTAAATTTTTAGAAGCATTTCTAATAGCCTCAATTTCTGCATGAGCTGTAGGATCATTTTTAATTTTGACCGATTCTTTGCCAATACCCACTATTTTATTTTTGTGAACAATAATACATCCAAAAGGAGACCGTAATTGATCATTTAAGCATTCATGAGCCAGTACAATGGCTTCGTTCATATAATATAAATTTGATAAATTCATTTTCTTGTGATTTAGATGAAACAATTTTAATTGTGGGTAGTGCTAAGTTTTGTCCAGTTTTTATTGGCTACTTCATTTAAGCCAGTGTGGTCGTTTTTTTCTATCCACAATTGTTTAGCATCAACCTCTACATTGTTTAGATATAGGTAATATTTACCATCCTCAACAATAAATTTGTTAGGATCTATTCTAAACTTTGCTCCAGCGTATATTCCAAAGGCACAAAAACCACCATATTGAGGAAGATACTTGGTTGGATTTTTGTCAAAAGTTGCTTTTTGTTCAGTAGAAGTAAAGTAGTAGTTTATTTTATTCAGATTTAAAGTTTTTATCTCCAATTTGAGCTAAATTTAAATCTAAATAAGATACAGGACTGTAGCCTTGCAAAGCAATATTGCTATTATCGATATTGTTTGCTTTATTGTCTTGAGCAAAAATGGTTGCACTTACTGTTAAAGCTATTCCTAAAACTGTGGATTTTAATAAATTTTTCATCTGTTTCCTTTTTTGTAATTATTATATTACAAAGATGAGGAGTAACAGATGTTTAAAGCCTACCAAAAAAGTCCTAAGAATTGTACTTTTTTAATTTAAAGTCTGTAGGGGTTATTTTTGTGTAGTGCTTGAAGAATCGAGAAAAATGATTTGGCTCTTCAAAACCTAGTTGCATTGAGATGTTAACTATAGATTGTCCATCGATTAACATTAGTTTGGCGGAATTAATTATCTCCAAGCGTATAAGTTGTCCTAGCGAGGCATTCATTTTAGTGCTAACTTTATTAGATAATGCTTTAACAGAAAGGTTCATTTTATCTGCGTAAAATTGAAGTGACCTTTCTTTAGTGTGGTATTTTTGAAGAAGATTTAAGATGTCTTGAGAAAATAAATCCCTGTTTTTATAATCGAAATTGTCTCTAAATTGTTTAGGAGTTACACCTTTGATGTTTTTGAAAACTCGATTGAAGTAGGCGTCGTCATTATACCCAAGTTCGTAAGCAATTTCTTGAATACTTTTATCACTAAAAGCAATTTTTTTTTGACTTTCTTGAAGCTTTTTGGAAGACATGAGCCCTTTAATTGATAGGCCAATTTTATTTTTAATTAAGGCTTGTGCGTTATAACCTCTATTATTAATAAGACTAGCAAGGTCAGCACTGCTTAAATTATTGTTGTACTCGTTGTCGATTATTTCTTTGGTATCAAAAATAATTTGATATTCTTCCTTATTAGCTTTAAAGGGGTTTTGCCAAAACCATTGTTTGGAAGATATGTCGATAATATCAGTTGAATTTTTTGATAATGCAGTTTCCGATAGAAAAGAACGACATTTTTCGCACTCTAGTAAATCAATATAGCCTAGAGAAATTAAATGCTTAAAAAGAACTCTTACTTCGTTGTTATAGAATTTACTCTCGTTTAAGAATTCAATTTTTCTAACAATAAAATTATCAGAAAGGAATTTAATATACTGACCTTTTTCTAAAAAAATGGCTTTTTCTTGCCAATCAAAATAGTTTTTAAAATCAACTTGGATACTCCCTTTACCTGATATAATATGTATCAAGGTATAAGTTTCAATAAAATAAACTTTATTAATTTCAGGAATAAACCTCTTTACTTGTTGCATTAAATTTTAAAATGTTAGCTGATGTCACAAAGCAATACACTTATGTTATAAAAAATTTATTGCCCATCAAATTCTCCTTTATAGCTTTTAAATCTTTTTACTTTTTCGGAACCTTTAGGAGTAGCACCTTCAATACAATTAAAACGTTTTACGCTATTGTCATCTTCGGGTAGGTTTTTACGTTCAGGAGTTTTGTGGTAAATAGGAATTTTTAAACCGGCATAAACATCAAAAGCACGAGTACGATTGTCGAAAGTTCTACTAAAAAATCCTGAGGCTCCAATTACTACAGGTCCAAGCCTGCCACCAAGTCCTACTTGTACCCCTCCATACTGCGTAGCTGTAACAGGTAAGTAAGCAGAAAACCATTTAGATTCGTAACGCGGACTAACTGTGATTTGATTTGCGTAACGATTAGCTGTAGAGGCATTTTTTCCTATTAATGAAAAGTTAGCTACGGAGTTCAAAAAGAATTTATTATTCAATTTTAAATCAAACTCTGCACGTAATCTTGTCGGTAAACTGAATTTAAAATCCTCGGTAGAGGTAGTAGTGGTAACAAGCTCTTCAAAATCGTCAAGAGAACTTATGTCTAAAATATCTTGTCTGTTAAGTGGAGATACGCTGTAATTGGTAAGTTGTTGATTTCGGTAATTAATAAACCCTAAATCGAGGATAGATACTCCAATTTTGTATTTGTAAGTAGTAATATGCCTTATAATTTGTTGCTCTTTTACGTTGTCTCTAGATACGTTCGCTCTTGGTCTTGGTCGGTATTCATATACAAAACCTAAATCAATACCAAAACCTGTTGCGTTTTCAGCGAAGGTCTCATCATCATCATCAGGATTTACTTGATCGTTATTTCCATCGTCTATATTGTCACTTAATGAGTATTGACCATTACCTCTCGTAAAAACATTGTTAGGATCGTTTGGATTAAAAAAGGCAACACCATCAGTTAGTTCTGCGGATGCACTAGATAAACCTCTTAAATACTTTAAAGTAACACCACCTTTTAAAAATTCAACACGATCTCTTTTAAACACTTGAGCGTAGGTTAATCCTATTTCAGCAAAATTATTATTTACTACAGTAGCGTTAATATCGGCAATTTGTATTGGTGT
>CALGLV010000037.1 GCA_937958985.1 uncultured Aquimarina sp. | reverse complement strand
GTGGAGTCGGAGGGATTCGAACCCTCGTCCAAACAAGCAATTAAGATGCTTTCTACACGCTTAGTTTTTGATTAAATTTTCGTGAACTTGCCGGTCAAAAACAACCAACGCATTCCTTATTCTTAATTAATCTCGAAAGTACATCAAGAACCTGTACAGTCTTAGCTTACTTTTACGAAACTCAATACCAAACGCCGTAAACCAAGGCTGTTGAAGAGTTTCCTGCTTGTCTACCTAGTAGACCGAGGCTTAATCCTACTATAATTCAGATTATGCAGCTAGGGCGTAGTTATTCTCGCCGTTTAAAAAAGTGATACAGATATTTACGAGCATTAACATCTTAGCTCGGCGTGCTTACAAATCAATTCGACTCGCTGTCAAAACCAGTCGACCCCATTGTATTACAACAAAAAAAAATGAATTTTAATTGTTATAAGGCTACAAATATAATTGTAATATATTTGTAGTTGCTAATTTTAAACAAATTTTATACCAAAAGTATTGAAGTTTGCCCTTTTAAAAGAAAGAAAGTTAACTGGTGATAAACGCGTATTGTTTTCGCCAACACAACTTGCCGATATTATAAAAAAATACCCGCAGCACAAATTTGTTGTAGAGTCCTCCCCTACTCGATGCTTTTCTGACAAAAACTATCTTGATTTAGGTATTGAAGTAGTCTCAAACATTTCTGATTGTGAGGTTTTACTAGGCATTAAAGAGGTTCCTGTAAATGATTTAATTTCGGGTAAAACTTATTTTTTCTTTTCTCACACTACCAAAAAACAACTTCATAATAAAAATTACCTTCAGGAGTTAAAGAATAAAAAAATCACTTTTTTTGATTATGAAAACTTTACCGATTCCAATAACCGAAGACTGGTTGCTTTTGGCAAAAATGCAGGTCAAATAGGTGCGTATCATGCTATTCGAACTTACGGATTAAAACACCAGCTTTTTAAACTTCCCAACCCATATCAATGCGATACTTTAGAAGAACTGATTTTTTTTGCTTCTAACGTAAGTTTACCTCCTATTAAAATAGTAACTACCGGTACCGGAAATGTTGGTAGAGGTATTGACGATTTTTTCAACCGTATTGGAATAAAAAAAAGTAGCCCCGTTGATTTTTTAAGCTCCAATTATTTTAAGGCTACGTATACCCAACTTAGCAAAAAAGACTATTTACTACACAAGGAAAACAAAGGGTTTACTATTGAGGATTTCAACCTCGCCCCAAACAACTATAAAAGCGACTTTTTAAAATACGCAATGCAAGCAGAATTATTTGTAGCTGGTCATTATTACCATAAAGGTATGCCCCTGTTTTTTGAACGTCAAAACATAAATTCCCCCGATTTTAAAATAAATACTATAGCCGATATTTCTTGTGATATAAATACCCCTATACCAACTTGTATAAGAGTGTCTACCTCGGAAAATCCTATTTATGGGTATCATAAAGAAAAAGGTACGGAAAGTGATTTCTCGAAAAAGGAAAGTATTGCCGTTGTTGCAGTGGACAACCTGCCTTGCGAATTACCAAAAACATCAAGTATTGATTTTGGAAATCAATTTATAGCAAATATACTTCCTTATATGGCTAAAGATTTAAATCACCCAATATTGAAAAAAGCATGTGTATTTAACAAAGGTGTTTTTACTAAAAAATATAATTATTTAAATGATTTTTTGTTAAACGAAAAATTTGAATTTACTGAATAAGCAATATCAAAAGGTTTTATATTTGCCAAAATTTTACTTTAATGACTACAGAAAAACTTGTTGCTGAAATTAAAAGAAAAAAATCATTCCTTTGCATTGGTTTGGACGTGGATTTAAATAAAATCCCTTCTCATTTGCTACAAACGGAAGACCCTATTTTTGAGTTCAACAAAGCAATTATTGATGCCACACATCATTTGGCTGTAAGTTACAAACCTAACACCGCTTTTTATGAAGCTTATGGTATTAAGGGCTGGAAATCTTTAGAAAAAACAATTAATTATATTAATAAAAATTACCCCGAAATTTTTACTATTGCCGACGCTAAACGTGGCGATATTGGAAATACTTCTACAATGTATGCCAAAGCTTTTTTAGAAGACTTAGCTTTTGACTCCGTTACCGTAGCTCCATATATGGGTAAAGATTCTGTAGAACCTTTTTTAGCTTTTAAAGACAAACACACCATTATGCTTGCTTTAACCTCTAACCAAGGCGCGTTTGATTTTCAAACAAAAAAAATAGACAATAAAGAAGTATACAAACATGTTTTAGAAACTTCAAAATCTTGGGAGAATTCCGAAAACTTAATGTATGTAGTAGGAGCTACCAAGGCTGAATATTTTACTGAAATCAGAAAAATAGTTCCTAATAGTTTTTTATTAGTTCCTGGTGTTGGCGCTCAAGGCGGAAGTTTATCAGAGGTATGCAAATATGGATTAAACGATCAAATTGGTCTTTTAATTAACTCTTCTCGAGGAATTATTTACGCTAGTAACGGAACTGATTTTGCTGAAAAGGCTGCAATTGCTGCTGAAAAACTTCAGCAAGAAATGACTGCTTTTATTTAAATAATAATTATTATTAAGGCAACAAAATCACCTCAACAGATTCGTTTTCGTTAATTTCTGTACTAAACTCTGGCACAAAAACATAGGCGTTGGCTTCTATAAATCCTGAAATCATTGCTGAACTTTGCTGAGAAAGCACGCTAACACTATGCCCTTTTACTACTGCTTTTAAAAATTGAGCACGTATTCCATTTACGGTATAATTATGACTCAATTTTCTGTTAACTCTAGGTAAATGTGGTTTTTCAATACCTGAATAATATCGAAGCATAGGCAATGCATACATATAAAAACAGGTGAGTGCCGAAGCTGGGTTTCCTGGTAAAGCAAAAACAAAACAAGCTGCTCTTTTTCCGAAAAACAGTGGTTTTCCTGGTTTTTGTTTAATTTTATAAAAAATTTCTTCTGTACCTATTTCTTTTAGCGACTTTCCTACATAGTCATAATCGCCAACAGATATCCCCCCACTAACTAAAACAAAGTCGTGTTTTTTTGTGACTTCATCTAAAAGGGTTTTAGTATGCTTAAAATCATCTACCACTTTATAAATTTCATAATCGATTATTCCTTCCTTTTTCAGAGTGTTGGCTAACAAAATGGAGTTGCTTTCATAAATTTTTCCGTGAGTTAAAGGCGCTCCTGGTTGCACTAATTCACTTCCTGTAACAACAATAGCTACCTTTGGTTTAGGAAATACTTTTACCGCTGTAACTCCCAAACTAGTTAAATAACTAATGGCCGAGGGTGAGAGTATTGACATTTTAGAAACAGCCAAGCTACCTTTAGTAATTTGTTCGGCTTGTGGTCTAATATTTTGTTGTGGCTTAGGTTGCTCCTCTAAAAACAACGTACTATTTGCTACGGTTGTTTTTTCTTGCATAATAACAGCATTGGCTGTTTGGGGTACTGGTGCTCCTGTAAAAATACGCACCGCTTCTCCTTGTTTTAAAGAAACTACATGTGCGTCTCCTGCTTTTACCTCGCCTACAATAGTATACTCTAAACTGTCGTGAAACTTAATTGCATAACCATCCATCGCCGATTGAGCAAATGGTGGCATATCTATTGCAGAAAGTACATCTTCTGCCAATACATATCCTAAACTATTTTCTACAGAAATAGAAATTGGTATTGCTTTATAAAAAAATGAGCTTACTTTTAAAATTGCTTCTTCAACTGAAATCATTAGGATAGATTTAAAACAAAAACAACCACGATAAACGTAGTTGTTTTTAAAATATAAATTTAATAAAAGATATTACCAGTTATTAGCACACTTAGAAAAAGATTGATTAAATTTTTCAACGATCTCATTTAATTTCCCAGTGTAATATAATTTTGTTGCGCTTAGCGTTTCTTTTTCTAAAGCATCTACTGTTTTGGTAAATGAAACACGCGATATATTTAATGCTTCTGTACAACCAATACTTGTAGCTAGCTTTTCGTAGCTTCTTTGAATTTCCGTTAAAGCAACTTCAGCATTTACTTTAATTCTTTTTTGTTGTACTAATTCATTGGCTCTTTGTTGCTTTAGTGCTGTAACTTGCTTTTGCTGATCTGCAATTTGCTTTTGGAGTAAACGCTGCTGTTCTAACAATTCTTTTTGTTTGGCTAACAAATTTTCTTGTTGCGCATTCAAATCATTATCGTAATTTTCTTTCTCGTAATTAGACTCGTTGTAGTCATCATTACCTGCATTTTGCCTCGCTTCAATATCATTAACAGGTATGTTTGTACACTTTGAAAGTGCATCAATCATTAGCTTTGCTTTTTCGCGAGCACGTTTTGCAAAAAATCGAGCGCGTTCGTACGTATTTTCTATTTGAGCCCTATCACAAGCCTCAAAACCTTGATAAGCTAATTCTGAAACTTGGGTACATCCACAATTTGCTGTAATTTCTTCAACTTCGGTGAAAGCTTCCATTGCTTTTTCCGTCCACTCTTTAACATGTTCTGTATTATTTCCTTCATAGGCTTTATTTGTATTTGCCACAGCGTAATTTGCAGAACTAAAAGCAGTATCGCATTTTTGAGCATATGTTTGTATTGAAAGAAGAATAATTACTGAAAGACAAAATAAGTTTTTCATAAAAATTGGTTTGGGTTCTACATAAAATTATAATGTGCAATATATCGTGAAATATAGCATTTAATCCAAATGTATCAAAAGCTTGACCAAACTAAGTTTGAAAAAGAAATTAATAATTGTTTATATTTATTACTTATAAGTATTTAATTTGAAAATAAATGAAGTCATCTATAATCTCAGCTATAAACCAAAATTTAAACCAAGCTATTTCTCTTTTAAATACTATTGAAAACAGCTCATACACGAATACTACAGTTGGCCCTTATCATTCAAGTATTGGTTCGCATTTACGCCATACGCTCGATTTTTTTCAATGTATTATCGATGGTTTAGATGCCAATGCAATAAATCTTACCCAACGCAAAAGGGATGAAACTATAGCGAATGATAAAGACATAGCCATTTCTAAAATTCGAGAAATTCAAGAAACCTTTGTTCATTTTACAGATATTAATACCGACTATATTATACATGTAACCGATGATTTGGGGCAGGGAGAAGTTACGGTTAGCTATACCTTGGAAAGCATAATGGCTTTTGCTCATAGCCACGCCATACATCATTTTGCAACTATAGGCTACCTTTTACATCAGTTAAACATTCAACACACCGTAAAAGGATTTGGGTACAACCCTACAACACCAATTGAGCAACGTAAAGGCATATAAATCGGCTTAAAGGCTTTATATTTGCCGAAAAAAAGTGCGTACTTCTAAGTCCTTTTCATTTAACAATCTTTCAAAGCTAAAAGCTCAATTACTATCGTGGGCACAACAGTTCGAGGAAGTAGTATGGCTAGACTCTAATAGCTACCTAAACAAAACCGCTGGCGAGTACGAAGCTGTTTTAGCTGTAGATGCTTTTACTTTATTAAAAACGGATACTACCGATGCTTTTGAAAAATTAAAAGAATATCAAAACCTTTCTAAGGATTGGCTTTTTGGTTACCTAACTTATGACCTTAAAAACGACGTAGAAAAATTAACTTCAACAAACAGTGATGAACTGAATTTTCCGGATTTATTTTTTTTTCAACCTAAAAAATTAATCCGCATAATTGGTAGTACTGTATATTTTGATTATTTAAATGTGGTGGACGATGAAATTGACGCTGATTTTAACGCACTAACAAACGAGGCGATTTTTGAAGAAACCGCTTCTTTCAAAAAAGCTAAAATTGAGCTTAAAATTACTAAAGACACTTACAAAGAAAAAATAGGGCAAATAAAAAAATACATCGCTAAAGGCGATATTTATGAAGCTAATTTTTGTCAAGAATTTTATGCCAAAAACACAACAATAAATCCATTATCTACATACAAATCTTTAAATGCTATTTCCAAGCCACCAATGGCTAGTTTTTTAAAAACTGATAATCTTTATGCGCTTTGTGCTTCACCAGAAAGGTACCTGAAAAAAAACGGAAATTTAATTACTTCGCAACCTATTAAAGGGACTGCCAAAAGAGCGAACTCAATAAAAGAAGATCAAATACTTGCCCGAAATTTGGGAAGCGATTTAAAAGAGCGTTCGGAAAATATTATGATCGTTGATTTGGTTCGAAACGATTTGTCAAAAACAGCCCTTAAAGGAAGTGTTAAAGTACATGAACTTTGCAAAGTTTACTCGTTTGAACAAGTGCACCAAATGATATCTACGATTACTAGTAAGGTCGCTAATAACACCTCACCTGTAGATGTTTTGAAATCTACTTTCCCTATGGGAAGTATGACTGGGGCTCCTAAAATTTCTGCTATGAAAATTGTAGAAAATTTAGAAGCTACAAAAAGAGGTTTATACAGTGGAAGCATTGGCTATTTTACTCCCGAAGGTGATTTTGACTTTAATGTGGTTATTCGCAGTATTTTATACAATGAAGAAAAAAAATACGTTTCCTTATCTGTAGGTGGTGCTATTACTAATAAATCTGATATTGATAATGAATATGAAGAATGCTTACTAAAAGTAAAAGCCCTTCGTAAGGTATTAGAATAATTGATTATTATCCCTTAAATTTACTTCAATAAATTTCAAAATATTATGAAGTTAGAAGAATTTAAAACCGCACTCAAAAACCTATCTCAAATAGCTTTTGAACTTCCTAACGGGCAATTAGTGCCCAAACATTTTCATGTTACCGAAGTAGGTAAAGTAACTAAGGATTTTATTGATTGTGGTGGCGTGCTACGAAAGGAACGTGTTGTTAATTTTCAACTTTGGGAAGCTGATGATTATGACCACAGGTTAAATCCTGATAAATTACTAAACATTATTACTATTGCCGAAAATGTACTCCATATTTCTAACGATGAAATTGAAGTAGAATACCAAGGTGAAACCATTGGTAAATATGGTTTAGAAATTAAGGGTAACAATTTTGTACTTACCTCAAAAGTCACCGATTGTTTAGCTAAAGACAATTGTGGTATTGCTGAACCTGCAAAAACTGAAAACGCAGCTAACGCATGCACTCCTGGATCAGGGTGCTGTTAACCTATTCTTTTTATGTTCGACAAAATAAAAAAAACAATATTATCTTTAAAGGAAGCTAGTATTAGTGACGACCGAAAAGAGATATTACAGCAATTAACTGATTTTATCCAATCAAAAATTGATTCTAAACAAGTTGTAAATCTTAATTTTATATGCACGCACAATTCAAGACGTAGTCATTTATCGCAAGTTTGGGCACAGGCAATGGCAGCTTTTTATAATATTCCGAATGTATATAGCTATTCTGGCGGTACCGAAGCTACTGCTCTTTTTCCTGTAGCAGCAAAAACACTAGAAACTAATGGATTTGTTGTAGGAACAATTTGTGATAGTAAAAATCCTATATATGCTATTAAGCTAGGCCTGAACAATGCTCCTATTATAGGTTTTTCAAAAACTTTTGACAACTCTTTTAACCCACAAAGCAATTTTGCCGCTATACTTACCTGCTCGTCGGCAGACAAAGGCTGCCCTTTTATTGCTGGTGCAGAAAAAAGAATTCCTTTAACTTTTGAAGATCCTAAAGCTTTTGATAATACGCCGCAACAACAAGAGAAGTATTTAGAACGAAGCTTACAAATTGCAACCGAATTAAAATACGTTTTCTCTAAAATAGAAATCACCTAGTACAATTGTTAATTAAACAAATCTTTATTTAGTTTAAAAAATTAATTATTATACTTGCAGTCATTTATATTATAAGAGCTCCCAAAATTATCAACACGAGAAGAAGTTTAACTGTCTTTATAATACTAACAATATTTGTTGATAAAATTAAGAGCTCTTTCTTTTTAATACTTACCGAAAAGTAAGTATTTTTTAAATATACTTAGATATTTTTAGCTAATTTAAGCATTAATACTTATAAATTCTATTCTTCTTCTTTTTTTATGATTAATTTACTAATCATCAATACTCTGTGATTTTTATATTCACTTTTTGTTATTTTGTTGTATTTATGGAAATTATTATTCCCGTAAAGTTTTCATATCTTCAATATGAAACAAGAAAAAATCCAATATTTACAAGAAACATTGGATTTCAATCGAAAAAAACTAATATTAATTAAACTAGTTACTTTTATTAATTAATGTTCTAAAAAATTAATTAAATGCTCTCTATATTTATAGTAATCGGGATGATCTAACAATGCAGCTCTATCTCTAGGTCGTTCAAAATCGATTTCTAAAATATCGCCTACTTTTGCCCTTGGTCCCGATGTCATCATAATTACTCTGTCTGCTAACAAAATAGATTCATCAACATCGTGTGTTATCATTACTGCAGTAATTTTTTCTTGGTTCCAAACTTCAACCAAAACATCTTGTAACTCTCCTCTAGTTAGGGAATCTAACATTCCGAACGGCTCATCTAACAACAAAACTTTAGGCTTCAAAGCAAATGCTCGTGCAATACCTACCCGTTGTTGCATACCTTGCGAAAGATCTTTAGCTTTTTTAAACATGGAGTCCTCTAAACCAACCTTTGCTAAATAATATTTTACAATATCGTCGCGTTCTTTTTTACTCCCATGAGCAAAAACTTGCTTTACCCCAATCATTACATTTTCATAAGCCGTCATCCAAGGAAACAAACTTGGCGATTGAAAAATCACTGCCCTATCGGGCCCTGCCCCTTTAACGGTTTTATTACCTGCAATTATAGTTCCCTTTGATATTTCATTTAAACCTGCAATCATGGTTAGTAGCGTACTCTTGCCACAACCCGAATGACCGATAATTGAAATAAATTCTTCTTTTTTAACTTTTAAGTCCAAATCATCCAAAACTACATAATCTCCATTAGGAGTAGGGTAAGTTTTGTTTAACCCAGATATATCTAACATATACTCATGACGAAACAATCCATTGTGTTCACGAGTGTCTTTAATTTCTTTTGTTTCCATAACTTTCGTTTTAAACTCGTGTTCCTAATTTTGTTCTAAGTATAGGCTTAATATTAGGCAAAATATACTCTTTAGAAGCTTTTGCCTTTCGCTCCTTTCCTATCTGAATTAAAAATTCTAAGATTGAATTACGTAATTTTTTAAAATTATCATCATTATTCAACGCAATCTTATCTCTAGGACGATCTATATTTATCACAAATTCTGGCCCTAAAGTAGCTTTAGGGCCTGGTCGTAATGGTATAATTCTATCAGCCATATAAATACCCTCATCAACGTCGTTGGTAATTAACAAAGCGGTTCTTTTATCTTTATTCCAAATATTTAGAATCTCATCTTGTAATGTCCCGCGCGTTAAAGCATCCAAAGCACTTAATGGCTCATCCATTAAAATAACTTCCGGACTCATAGCCAATGCTCTAGTTACCGATACCCGCTGGCGCATTCCTCCTGAAAGTTCTTTGGGTAATTTTGTGATTGCGTGTGATAAGCCCACCATTTTCACATAATCTTTTACACGATCACTAATTTGGGTTCTTGACCATTTTTTAAACTTTTCTTTTACCGCCATGCTTACGTTATTATGAACGTTTAGCCATGGTAATAATGAATAGTTTTGAAAAATAACCCCTCTTTCGTGACTTGGACCTGTTACAGGTTCTCCTTTGAACAGCACTTCTCCTTCATCTGGAAATTCAAGTCCTGAAATAAGATTTATCAATGTCGTTTTTCCACTTCCTGAAAAACCTACAATTGCAACAAATTCGCCTTCTTCTATTTTAAGGTTTATATTATTAAGTACCTCTATTTTATTTGCTCCCGTTCCGTATGATTTTGAAACGTTTTTTAATTCTATATGTGCCATAAATTTTGGTTTATGGTTTGTAGTTTACTGTTTTGGGCTTATTATTTATAACAACTTTAAACCTGAAACTTTAAAACCGTAAACCTATTTAAGCTTCAGTGAATGTCATTAATTTTTGTATCGAAAACATAATGCGATCTAACATAAAACCTATTAAACCAATTACAAACATCGCTGCAATAATTTTGGCGTTAGAATCATTAGCTCCATTTTGAAACTCTTCCCATACAAATGTTCCTAATCCTGGACTTTGAGATAATAATTCAATGGCAATTAATACCATCCAAGCTACCGACACCGTTATGCGTAAACCTGTAAAAATTAACGGAAATGCTGATGGCAATACTATTTTAAATACTTTTTGACCTACACTTAAATTAAGTACTTTGGCTACATTAATATAATCTTTATCTACCGACGCTACTCCAAGCGTTGTGTTCACTAGTGTTGCCCACATAGCACACAAACCTACAGCGATAAAAGATATTACAAACGACACATCACCATCATAAGTAAGTGTAAGTGTTTTTACAATCATATATACTAACAAAAACCAAACAACAGGCGATACTGGTTTGAATATTTGTATAAACCAATTGAATGAAGATCGTAAGGTTTCGCTTAATCCTAAAACCATTCCTATAGGAACTGCCAAAAACAAGGCTAAAATAAATCCTGCAAATACCGTTTTTAAACTAGTCATTACTTGATCTACAAAAGACGGTCGTCCTGTATAAGTGATTTCTTTTTTTCCTTGGGCTGCTAATTTTTCATTAGTAGCGGATACTCTTTCATAAAAAGCCTCTTTTTTAGCACTAATAGCATTATGGTCGGCTATTAAATTTTTAAAGGCTTCCCAAACAGCTCCAGGGGCTGGTAACGAGTTTATAGTACTCTGTCCAGATTCCATTCTAGCTAGTTCAGCTGTAACCGCTTCCTCTCCACCTGCAGTACGTGCGGTTTCAATTTTATAATTTCTTTCAGTATTGTATAAAGCCCTTGAGCCTACACTCCACAAAATAATAAACAAGAAAATAGACACTAATGGAAATACTACTTTTTTTATTAATTCGGTAAGGTTTTTTTTCACCTCTTCACCAGCTGCTAGGCGCACGATGGGCTCAAAAAATCCTAAACCAATAAATTTTAATATATTGATTGATTTGTCTTTCATAATCATTATACTTTAGGGATTGATGTATTGAAATGCTTTCTTTTGATTTACTTTTAATTGTTGTTTTATGGGATGGGAGGTTAAGAGTATAGGGAAGCTTAAAAAGCCCCCCTTTAACTCCGTGTCAAAAAAATTCAACACTCCCTAATCTTATTTATCTTTATTACCAATTTTAAAACTATTGATATATCCTATAGGATCTTTACCATCATATTTATTACCATCAATAAAATCTTGTGTTGCTGGTTTGAAACCATCAGTATCAGGAATATCTGTTGCAGGTATTTTACCTTCGGCTACTAATAATTTAGCTGCTTTCAACCAAACATCCGGGCGGTAAACTTCTTTTGCTTTTGAGGCATACCAATCTGCCGATTTAGCCTCTGGAATTTGTCCCCATCTTCTCATTTGAGTTAAAAACCATACTGCATCCGAGTAGAAAGGATACGTTGCATTGTACTTGTAGAACACATTAAAATCAGGCATTTCTCTTTTATCTCCTTTTTCGAATTCAAAAGTACCTGTCATAGAATTTGCTAATACATCTACTGGCGCACCAACGTAACCTGGCTTAGATAAAATCTGCACCGCTTCTTTTCTATTTCCTGGCTCATCTAACCATTTTCCTGCTCTAATTAAAGCTTTCGTAACAGCAACTGAAGTATTTGGATATTTCTCCATAAATTGCTTAGTCATTACAAATACTTTTTCTGGATTGTTTTTCCAAATATCATAATTAGTTGTCACTGGAACACCTATACCTTTAAACACAGCTTGCTGATTCCATGGCTCTCCTACACAATATCCGTAAATAGTACCCGCTTCTAAAGTTGCTGGCATTTGTGGCGGTGGAGTTACAGACAATAAAACTTCAGCATCTACCTGACCTTGAATATTACTAGCCGTATACATTCCTGGGTGTATACCTGCTGCAGCTAACCAATAACGAATTTCGTAGTTATGAGTTGATACCGGAAATACCATTCCCATTTTAAAAGGCTTCCCCTCTTTTTTATATTCCGTAATTACTGGCTTTAAAGCTTTCGCTGAAATTGGATGAACAGGCTTACCTTCTGAATCCTTTTTAACATTAGGCTTCATTTTTGCCCACACATCATTAGATACTGTAATTCCATTTCCATTTAAATCCATAGAATAAGCTGTTACAAGCTCCGCCTGACGACCAAAACCTGCTTGAGCAGCAATCGGCTGACCTGCCAACATATGCGATCCATCTAACTGACCATCAATTACTCTATCTAAAATATTTTTCCAATTAGACTGTGCTTCTACCGAAACAAACAATCCCTCATCTTCAAAAAATCCTTTTTCTTTAGCAATTGCCAAAGGAGCCATATCTGTTAGCTTTATAAAACCAAATTTTAATTGTGGCTTTTCTATTTCCAAAGTAGGAATAGCTGGAGCTGCTTCAACTTCTCCTTGAGCTGCCTCATGCTTCTTCTTTCCTCCACAAGAAACCAAAACTGCTGCAAAAACACTTGCTGATATTTTCAAATACCTATTTTTCATAAGAATACTGTTTATTATTATTTTGTTGACAGTACAAATATAAGTATTAATTACGTATTAATACTTAGTAAATACTTATATTTTTTAAAAAAACACTTAATACAGACTACTAATCAATGATTATCAATCACATAGACTTTGTTTTAAAAATAAACAAACAATAAAAAATGTAAAAAAAACAAAAAAACCTAAGTATTAATACTTAGATATACTTATATTTGTACCATACAATAATCCCTAAAATATTCTGTTATGAAAAAATTAACAACACTTTCATTTTACTTACTAAGTATACTAGCGGTTTTTGACCTAAGTGCACAAAACACTTCTTACGGTAAAATTAGCTTCAAAAAGGCTACCAATATATCAGGAAAACAACGCATGCTTTCCCAACGTATAGCAAAAGTTCATTTAATAAGACTTGCAGGGGCTTCTGGTTCAGAACTTTCAAGTGAATTTACTTCTAGCATACAATTGTTTCAACGAAATTTAGCCATTCTGAAAGCTAATTCTGAGAACAGCTCTGCCAAAGTAAAAACACTAATTAAAAAAGAAAATAATTTATTTGAACAATTTAAAGAGGTATTACGAAATAGGAATTTAGCGAACGTAAATGCCATAATGGAAACATCTAACTTATTATTAAAAACATGCCACGCCTTAGTACTTGCTATTGAAGAAGATTCGAAATACAATAAAGAGTTTTTAAATGAAGAAGAATCTGAACAATCTAAAGTTACTACAATTAATTTATCAGGAAAACAACGAATGCTATCACAAAGGCTTTGCTTGTATTATGTTGCTTGTAGACTATATCGTAAAGAAAAACTAAACTCTAAAGGTATGTGTGATAAGGTTGAAGAAATTTATGGCGAAATGAATAACTCCTTAAACAACTTATTAATTAGCGACCTAAATACTTTTAGTATTGAAGGTAATATAGGAAAAGTGCTAAGTTTATTTGAGGATATTGAAAACAATAAAAGAGATTTTTTCAACAACAAATTACCTCTTACAAATATTATGAGCAAAACTAATAAAATCACAAGTCTTTATAACGTAATAACAGGACAGTACACTTCTTTATAGAAAATCATAAAGAAAAACTCACTTAAAAAACATCTAATTGCTTTTAGCTAATTAGATGTTTTTTTTATTTAAATAACCTTAACAAGGTAGTATAAAATTACATATGCCCCCTTAAATACTCATAAAAACTATAATAATTCCAACAACTAACTAAAAAGTAGGTTTATTCCTACATTATGGTTTTTTTAATACAAAACAAAAAACAACTATAATGTTGTAGTACTCGATTAAGTGTTAAAAACAAGGTTTAAATGTAAAAATGTGTTATCTTTACATTGTAACCTAATAATATTTAGATATGAAAGCAACACTTAAACTTATTGCCTCCTTTTCTTTTCTTCTTATTAGCGGAACTTCTCTTTTTGCGAATAATATGAAAAGTAATTTGATTGATATCGCAAGAGAGCAACGCGTTTTATCTCAAAAAATTGCTAAATCTTATTTGTTGTTGGCTTACGGAGCTAACTTCTATCAAATAAGGTCTGAAATAAAAACAAGTATTATTCTTTTTGAGAACAATCTTAATGTATTACAAACTGAAGGTCCCAACGAATTTTCACCTATTGCTAATAATATTATTACAAAAGAAGCTGTAGCATGGTATGCCCTTAAGAAAAACGTGACTATTAAACCAACAACTAAAAATTTGAATGAAGTAGTTGAATTATCTAACGTTCTATTAAAAAAATCACATTTAGTATATAGTGCATTCAAAGCCGAAGCTAATGATTCTTTTAACTCCTCGAATTCAAGTATTGAAAATTTATTAGAAATTAGCGAAAAACAAGAAGTGTCTTCGGAACGCTTGTGTTTGTATTTTGTAGCTCAAAAAATAAATATTATTGCTCCTGAGCAAAATCAAAAAATACTAGGCACTCTTAAATCAGTTATGGAGAGACTGGATAAACAATTAATTGTTCTTTTAAAAACAAACGTAAATAACCCGCTTACTGTTAGAATAATTAATGATGCCTTAATTGCTTTTGATGATATCCGCACCAACAAAACCGATTTTTTAGATGGTAAGCCTACTATGAATACTATTTATACCACTACTAATAAATTAAACAAACTTTTCAGAATATTAACTTCTGAATACGAAGAGTTAGCTAGTATATAATACATTTCACCCCATTGAATATTAAATTTTTCTCTCAAAAAAGCCCCTATTTTAATATTAAAATAGGGGCTTTTTATATGTTTGAAATTAAAAAATTACTATTCAATTAATCCAAATTTCCTGGCTTTATTACTTAAGTCCAAAATATTTTTAACATTTAATTTCTTCATTAAATTAAAGCGATGTACCTCAGTAGTTCTTTTACTAATACCTAAAGCCTCCGCAATTTCTCTATTACTATAGCCTGCAACCGCTTTTTCTAATATTTGGTGCTCTCTTTTTGTTAAACTATAATTAGCCGTAGTATCAATATTCTCTTCTTTTTTAGAATCTATTTGCAGCTCAGTCTTGGTTAATGTGTTTGAGAACTTAGAACTCCCTCCTTCCAATAAACTGTTTACTAATATTGAAGATACATCTCCGCTATAATACTTACCGCCATCTTTAACAGTATGTATTGCTTTTAAAAACTCTTCTTTTCCAGCATCTTTTAATAAGTAACCATGAGCGCCTGCTTGTACCGATTGAATTATGTATTCTTCCGAATCGTGCATCGATAACATAATATACTTAGTCCCTAAAATTGATTTGGACATTTCAGAAACCGCCTCAATACCATTTTTTATAGGCATACGTATATCGCAAATAACTAAGTCTGGCTTTAAGTTTTCTGTAACTTGAATAGCCTCTTCTCCATTTGAAGCTTCTCCGACTACCTCCATACCAGACACGTCAGCCAATAAAGATTTAATACCATCCCTAACCAAAGAGTGATCGTCAACCAATAAAATTCTATACATACTGCTCATTGAAATTAATATTTAAACAAAAATAACTAAGTATATCAAGATATGAAATTTTTTCATCTATTATATGCATGAGATTATTTTATTTAAACAAAAGGCAAGATTTTCTTACTAAAGAAACAACTTTTAAGAGTATTGTTATTCGTTTTTTTTGCTTTCTACCAAGCAAAAACTAAGTACACACAAAAAAAACAACACTCATAAATACTTAAATATCAATTAATTAAAAATTAAATGTAAAATTATTTAACAATACTTAAGTATTAACTAAGTATTTATACTTACATTTGTAAAACATTCTTTCAAACTATTAAACTATTATTTATGAAAAAATCAAAATTACTTATAGGAGCCTTATCAGGTTTAGGTTTTTTTAGTGTTACAGCACAAGAATTAAGTATTGATGCTATGATTAGACCTCGATTTGAATACCGTCATGGTTTTCAAGATGTACTTCCTAAAGACGCTGAAGGTTCTTCATTTGTTTTTCAACGCTCATCCTTATTAGTAAAATATTCTGATTCTAAAATCACTACTTTTTTAGACCTACAAGATACTAGTGTTTGGGGAGATAGATCACAATTATCAACCGATGACGGTAGTGGTAGTGGTAGAGGTTTTAGAGTAAATAGAGCTTGGGCGCAAATTGGACTTGGAAAAGGATGGGCTACTAAAGTAGGTAGACAGTTCTTAAGCTACGACGACCAACGTATATTAGGAGCTTTAGGCTGGGCTGACCAACAGAGAACTCACGATGCGGCTTTACTAAAATATAATAAAGATGGTTTTAAAATGGACATTGGATTCGCTTTTAATCAGAATGGTCCTAACAACTTTAATAACGTTTTCACTCCCTCAGGAGCTGCACAACCAGTATTTCAATATAAAGCAATGCAATTTTTACATATAAACAAAAAATTTAGCGATAAGTTTTCTGGTAGCTTCTTGTTTATGAGTAACCAATTCCAAGATAGTGCAACAACAGTTGTATCACCTGCTGTAGAGGCTGTTGATGCAATACCTGCTGTAACAACAACAATTACTGACGATGCTAACGTACCGCAAGAAATAATTATTACAGAAGCTGTTGAAGCTGTTGAAGCTTCCGATGCGGTTACATCAACTTCATCTGTTCCTGGAGTAAACTCTAGACAAACCACAGGTATTTATGGAAAATATAAAGATGGTAAATTTGGTTTAGATTTTAGTGGATACTACCAATTTGGAGAAATAGGAAGTGCTGGAACTAAAGTTAATGCTTTTGATATAGCAGCTAATGCAACCTACAAAACAGGTACAACACTACTTGGTTTAGGATTTGAAATTTTGAGTGGTAATGATCTTGATAGTGATGATCAAGAAGCGTTTTTTCCTCTATTTGGAACTAATCACAAATTTAATGGATTCCAAGATTTCTTCTTTGTAGGTAGACATGCAAATGCAGAAGGTTTAATTGATCTTAACGCTAAAGCAGTTTTTAAAACTGGAGAAAAATCTAAGCTAGTTACGAAACTTCATTATTTTTCTACTGCTGCTGAAGGAGCTGTATATGATGGATATATAGGAACCTCTATTGATTTAGTTTACATTCAAAAAATTAATAGCTATGCTAATGTAAAAGTAGGTTATTCACAGTCTTTCTTGAATAGTGATTTTGCTGACGCTAGAGCTAGTAGAGGAAGTAATGTTGCTTTAGAAGCTGACAGTGTTCAAAACTGGGGTTGGGTTATGTTAACCATAAAACCTAACTTATTTAAATGGAAAAAACCTGTAGAAACTAAGTAATAAAAATACTTAATAACTTTAAAAGCAGGCTATTCGTAATGAGTAGCCTGCTTTTTTTATTACCAATACTTAATTTAATTACGTACACATACTTAGCTATCTGAATTAAATACTTACTTTCGCTGACTTAATATTCAAACTCCCTAAAAAATGAATACAGCTACAAAAGCCACAAAACTACAATTACTTAATTTTAAAACTATTCCAACCCGTACATTTTGGATTACTTCTATTGCATTTTTCCTATGCTTTTTCTCTTGGTTCGGAATTGTTCCTTTTATGCCTTACGTTGTTAAAGATCTTGGGATGACTCCAGATCAAAAATGGAATTCCATAATTTTAGCAGTTACTGGTACCGTTTTTGCGCGACTTTTAATAGGTAAGTTGTGCGACAAATATGGCCCTAGACTTTGTTATACTTGGTTACTTATAATTGGTGCTTTACCTGTAATTGCAATAGGTTTTGTACAAACTCCTCTTCAATTTTTAATTTGTAGATTATTTATAGGATTTATAGGAGCTTCCTTTGTGATTACTCAATTTCATACCACATTAATGTTTGCTCCGAACATTGTAGGAACCGCAAATGCAACATCGGCCGGATGGGGTAATTTAGGTGGTGGTGCCAACCGTTTAGGAATGCCTTTAATTGCTGCAGTCGTTATTAGCTTTGGAATTGCGCAAGAAGATGCATGGAGGTATTCCATGATTATCGCGGGATGTATTTGTTTCCTTATGGGTATCGTTTATTTTTATTTTACTCAAGATACTCCCGAAGGAAATTATGCTGACTTAAGAGCTGAAGGAAAACTCCCCAAGACTAAAAAAGATGAAGCTAGCTTTTCTTCTGCAATAAAAGACTATAGAGTATGGATTTTATTTGTAGTATATGCATCGTGTTTTGGCATGGAATTAACCGTTTACGGAACCATGGACGATTACCTTCAAAACACCTTTAATCTAAAAAGAACAACTGCTGGTAACTTAGTTTTATCATTTGCATTAATGAATATTTTTGCAAGAACACTTGGTGGTTATTTTGGAGATAAATTTGGAAACTCTAAAGGGCTTCGAGGGCGTGTATTATTCTTGGCTGGTATTTTAGTGGTTGAAGGAATTATGCTTACTTGCTTTTCTTCTGCCGGTACTAATTTTATTGTAGCCTTTATATTTTTAATCGGATTTAGTTTATCTGTTCAAATGGCAGAAGGGGCTACATTTTCTGTGGTACCGTTTATTAACAAAAAGGCAATTGGATCTATAAGTGGTATTGTAGGAGCAGGTGGTAATGTAGGTGCTTTTTTAGCAGCTATTTTATTAAAATCTAAATCTGCTTTAGCCGAAAAAGAAGCTATTTTAAGTAACCAAGGTGCTAGCGAGCAAGTTGTTGAAGCTGCTCAATCTTTAGCTTCATCTAGCGCTGTTTCAAGTGGCTATATGATTATCGGTTTTCTTGTTATAGGTACTGCTTTAGTATCATTAGCTATAAAATTCTCAACAGAAGATGAAAAAGAAGCATCCTCAAATTTAAAAGTTCAACTGACATAACACATAATAAATTAAGTATTAATACTTAGTTATTTTAAGATAATATACTTATTTTTGTTGAAGTAAACATTTCCCTATGAAAAATATAATTGTAATTGGTAATGGAATGGTAGGTTATAAGTTTTGCGAAAAACTTGTAGCTAATGAAAATTATGCCAATTTTAAACTTACCGTTTTTGGAGAAGAACCACGCAGAGCCTACGACAGAGTTCATTTAAGTGAATTTTACGATGGTAAATCTGCAGAAGATTTAAGTATGTCTTCAGCAACATGGTATGAAGAAAATAATATCGATTTACATGTAGCAGAAATGATTACTGAAATTGATAGAGAAAATAAAACGGTTGCAAATCACCGAGGAGTTAAATACAGTTATGATTACTTAGTTTTAGCTACAGGATCCTCTGCTTTCGTACCTCCTATTCCGGGAGTCGAAAAAGAAGGTGTTTTTGTGTACAGAACTATAGAAGATTTAGAAGCTACTGAAGCTTATGCTAAAAAGCTTAAAGCTGAAGGTAAACTTGAGGCTGCTGTTTTAGGTGGTGGTCTTTTAGGTTTAGAAGCTGCCAATGCTGTAAAAAACTTAGGTTTAAACGCACACGTAGTTGAATTTGCACCTCGCTTAATGCCGAGACAATTAGACAAAGGAGCCAGTGATATGCTTCAAGCTAAAATAGAAAGCTTAGGTCTAAAAGTGCACTTATCAAAACAAACACAGCATATACAAGGTGATAAAGCAATTGAAGGATTACAATATGTAGATGATACTGAATTAAAGGTAGATATGCTTGTTGTGTCGGCAGGTATTCGCCCTAGAGACGAAGTGGCGCGTGAATGTGGTTTAGAAGTAGGTACTCGTGGTGGTATTGTTGTTAACCAAAAAATGCAAACTTCAGATCCTAATATTTTTGCTATTGGTGAATGTGCTTTATTAAATAGCATGATTTACGGTTTGGTTGCCCCTGGTTACGATATGGCGGAAGTTGCCGTTGATAATATTGTAGGTAAAGACAACGCAATGCCTGAATATATAGATATGTCTACCCAATTAAAACTAATTGGTACAGAAGTAGCTAGTTTTGGTGATGCGTTAAATGATGCTAAAGAAGCAGTAGATGAAATTACTTATGTTAACAAACGTAATGGTGTTTATAAAAAAATAAATGTTACTAAAAACGGAAAAAAATTATTAGGTGGTATTTTAGTTGGTGATTCTTCTGATTACAATTCTCTTTTCCAGATTTATAGTAATGGAATGAAATTACCTGAAGATCCTGAAGATTTAATTTTAGGAAGCCGCGGTGGTGATGGCGAAGGATTGTTAGGTGACGTTATGGATTTACCAGACGAAGCTCAAATATGTTCTTGCGAAAGCGTAACCAAAGGTCAAATTTGTAACGCTATTGAAAGTGGTGAAGCTAATGATTTAGGTGATGTTGTAGGCTGCACAAAAGCAGGTACAGGTTGTGGAGGTTGTAAACCTATGGTTAAAGATTTGGTAGATGCTACATTAAAATCTTTAGGTAGAGTGGTAAAAGACAGTGTTTGCGAACATTTTGACCACAACCGTCAAGAATTATATGATTTAATTCAGGTTAAGGAATACACCACCTTTAATGAAGTATTAGACAAGCATGGAAACGGCGGACACGGTTGCGAATTATGTAAGCCACTTGTGGCTTCTTTAATGGCAACAATATATGCTGATACTGCTAATAAAGAATATGCTATTCAAGATTCTAACGATCGTTTTTTAGCAAACATACAACGTAATGGTACTTACTCAGTAGTACCTCGTATTCCTGGTGGAGAAATTACTCCTGAAAAATTAATAATATTAGGTGAAATCGGTAAAAAATACGACCTCTACACTAAAATAACTGGTGGGGTACGTATTGATTTCTTCGGAGCTACTTTAAACCAACTTCCTAAAATTTGGAAAGAATTAATTGATAATGGTTTCGAAAGCGGACATGCTTATGGTAAATCATTAAGAACCGTTAAGACCTGTGTGGGTTCTACTTGGTGTCGTTATGGTATGGACGAAAGTGTAAGTTTTGGTATTGAACTTGAAAATCGTTACCGAGGTATGCGTTCTCCCCATAAAATTAAAGGTGGTGTATCGGGTTGTATTCGTGAATGTGCTGAGGCGAGAGGAAAAGATTTCGGTTTAATTGCCGTTGACGGAGGCTGGAATTTATATGTAGGTGGAAACGGTGGTGCTACACCACGCCATGCTGAATTACTTGCCGAGCAAATTGATAATGAAACGGTAATTAAATACATCGATCGTTTTTTAATGTATTATATGCGTACTGCTAAGCCCTTACAACGTACTGCCGCTTGGCTAGATCGTTTAGATGGCGGTATAGAGCATTTAAAAGAAATCGTAATTAACGACAAACTTGGAATTGCTGATGATTTAGATAAGGAAATGTCAACTTTAGTCAACAAATTCGAATGCGAATGGAAACAAGCTATTGAGAGTCCTGAAATGATGAGTCGTTTTAGTCATTTTGTAAATAGTGAAGAAGCGGATGATAATTTAGTTTTTGTTCCTTTGAGGGATCAAAAAATGCCTCAACACTGGAAATAAGATTTCTAAAACCTAAATCTAAAAACAATTTTTTCTCCTTTGAGAAATTAAAAAAAGAATCAGAAATGGAAGAAATTCTAAAACAATATAAAACCACAACTATAGAGAATGTTACCGTTTGGTATGAAGCTGCTAATGTATCTTCATTCCCTAAAGATGGAGGCGCTTGTGTAAAATATAAAGGAAAACAAATTGCTGTTTTCAATTTTGATAGAATTGGCAAATGGTATGCTTGCCAAAATTTATGTCCGCATAAAATGGAAATGGTACTTAGTAGAGGTATGATTGGAGATCATAAAGGAGCTCCTAAAGTAGCTTGTCCTTTACATAAAAAAACTTTTTCTCTTGAAAATGGAGAAAATTTAAATGGTGATATGGATGCTATAGCTACATACCCTGTTCGTATAGAAGGTGATAAAGTACTTATTGGATTTGATGAATAACTCAAATACAAAAAAATTAATAAGAGGCTGCTAATTGGATTTAGCAGTCTCTTCTTTTTTTAAGCCATACTTTCTGTTAAATTTGCTTTATGGATAATATACTTACAGAAAAAGCTTTGCAAGCTTTTGATCTTGCTAATTCAAAAGACCCCAATATCGAAGTTGTTGACGGAAAAGACATTCCAAAAGAGTTAATATACGGGCAACGTATGACCAAGGTTTTGAATAATTTTGAACCAGCCGCTTCTACATCACTTCAACTTGCTGCTCGTTGTCAACATATTTGTAGGTGGGAAAGTCCTCGTAGTGATTATGAAATGAATCGTGTAGGTTATTTAAAATGGCGTGCCGATCTTAAAAAATTCCATGCAAAAAAAGCCTCTGATATTTTATCGGAATTAGGTTTTGATGCTGAAACCATAGACCGTGTTGCTTTTTTACTTCAGAAAAAACAACTTAAAAGAGACGACGAAACACAAACCCTTGAAGATGTAATTTGTTTGGTTTTTCTTGAATACTATTACGAAGCTTTTAGCGCTAAACATACCGATGAAAAAGTAATTGATATTATTCAAAAAACGTGGAAAAAAATGTCGGAAGATGGACATGCAGCTGCGCTTAAAATAGCTTATTCCGAAAAAGGCCTTTCTTTAATTCAAAAAGCATTAGTATAGTGAGTTCTAAAGATTCGTTAGACGTAAAAACTTTTTCTTCCCTCAGTAAAATATACTTACTGGCCTTGGGTATTATTGCTTTTTTGATATTAATTTCTCAAATATTTATTCAACGTGCATTATCTGCTAATGATTATGATGCCCAAATAATAAATATTGCTGGCAAACAGCGTATGTTGAGTCAAAAAATAAGTAAGTGCATTTTATTATTAAAAACAGATATACCTGTAGAAAGAAATGTTGAAAAAGAATTAAACACGGCTTTAAACGAATGGATAAGCTCTCACAACCTTTTGCGTAATAATCTTATTAATTTACCAAAAACGGCTGGAAAAAAAACACTCCAAAAACTCTACAAAGAAGTAGATCTAGAAATTAAGGAGCTTTTTAACCTTAGTCAAATTATAAAAAGTGCAATTGTAAAAAACAAGAATGTCTCTGACGTTGCTACCAAATCTTTTCTAGAGAAAGAATCTTCTTTCCTAAAAAAAATGAATGCTTATGTTTATGGTTATGAAACCTATGCCTCTGAGAAAATAAAAAATATCAAGGCTGTAGAATCTATAACATTTGTGTTGGTTTTGGTTTTGCTACTTTTTGAAATATTATTTTTATTCAAACCCGCTGCAAGAAAAATAAAAACTACCATAGGAGAATTAATTGCCGCTAAAGATGATGCTTTTGATTTTGCCGACAAGGCAAATATGGCTGTAAAGCAAAAAAATGAAACGCTGGCTGAGCTTCAGTTATTACAAAAAGCAATAAATCAAACACTATTTTTTGCTCGTATCGACAAAAATGGAACCATTCTTTCTTTAGGGAAACGGATGCAAGAAATTTTAGATAAACAACATGGCGGACATAAACATATTATTTTTGAGAATTTAGGATTAAGTGAAAGCGATCAACGGGTTTTAAAAGACTTGATTATCGCTGAAAAAGGAGCTTTACTACATCATGAATTTAAAGTAAAATTAGATGCTATTAAAATTGAATGGTTAGATATATCGGTATTTCCCTTTATTAAATCCAAAGGTGTAACCGAATACCTCTTTGTTTGCTTAGACATTACTAAACGAAAAAAAGCGCAATATAAAGTAGAAGCTTTAAATTTCGAAAAAATGGAAACCGAGAGGGCGCTTCAAAAATCAAAAGCAAGCTTAATTGTAGAAGCACAAGAGGAAGAACGCAAACGTATTGCTAAAGATATTCACGACAGTATTGGCCAAATGCTAACAGCTTTAAAATTTAATTTAGAGTCTTTAAATATTCAACAAACCGACACCTTAGAATCTAAAATTGATTTATTAAAGCTACATACCAAAAATATAATCCTGGGAGTTAGAATGGCCACCTTTAATTTAACCCCTCCTGAGCTTTTGGATTATGGAATTACTACGGCTATTCAAAAAATGGTTACTCAGTTAAATAAATTTAGTGATGCTGAAATTATTTGCGAAAATACTATTGATAAAAACATTCGATTTAACACCTTAGTTGAAACTAATTTATATAGAGTTACTCAGGAATGTATTAATAATTCTATTAAATATGCCGAAGCTACTTATATACTAGTTGCCATTAAGAAAACTAAGGATCTTTTAAGTATTTCTGTTACCGATAATGGTAAAGGGTTTGATATTGAAAAAACTGCTAAAAAACCAAAAGGCGGAAGCGAAGGCGGTATGGGGTTATTCTTTATGAAAGAGCGAATGGAATATATTAATGGTAGGGTTTTTATTAACTCCTCTTCTTCGGGAACAAGAGTTGTTATTAACTTCCCACTCGGAGTTGCTTCTATTACTGATTAGAAAAACAACGCTTTAGTTTTTACTTTCTAAAAGAGGCACAAACCTAAATTCCCCAAACTCCTCTTTGGTAAATGTTTTGGCATCTTTTCGTACATACAAATACATAATTTGTGGGTCTGCTCCCACAGGAATAACTAACCTACCCCCTATTTTTAATTGCGCCATTAAATCTTTAGGAACATAAGGTGCGCCAGCTGTTACAATAATACTATCAAAAGGAGCTTGAGCTGCTAATCCTTTATAACCATCTCCAAAAATTAATTGCTTGGGATTGTAATTTAGTTTTGGCAACAGTTTTTTTGTAGTTTTAAACAATTCATGTTGGCGTTCAATTGAATATACTTGAGCTTTCAATTCACACAATACTGCAGTTTGATAACCACTACCTGTACCAATCTCTAACACTTTGTGACCTGGTGAAACTTTTAATAAAGCCGATTGAAAAGCTACTGTATAAGGATGTGAAATAGTTTGTTCTGCTCCAATAGGAAATGCTTTATTTTGATATGCATGACTCTCAAAAGAGGAATCTAAAAAAAGATGACGTGGCACCTTATTTATCACATTCAAAACTTTTTCATCTGTAATTCCTTTTTTGTTAAGTTCTGAAACTAATTTTCGTCTCATCCCTTGATGTTTGGTGGTATCGTTTTGAAGCATTGTGTATATCCTTATACTTCAAAAATAATAAAGAAAATCATGAATTGTCCTGTTGTAATTGCAATAAACCGTTTAGTTAATAACAATTGAACAAGGACTGCAATAAATAGAACTTTTAACTACTTTAAGTTAGTATATTTAACCTTAAAAATCAATCTTATTGAAAGCCATAGATAACCTTCCTAAAAACACACAAATCATTCTCTTTGACGGTGTTTGTAATTTATGTAATGGTGCGGTTCAATTTATTATCGAAAGAGATAAAAATAAGGTGTTTCGCTATGCTTCTTTACAAAGTGACATCGGAAAACAGCTATTAGCTGAACGACAAATAGATCCCTCAAAAATTGACTCTATAATACTTATTAAACCTAATATAGCTTATTATATAAAATCGTCAGCTGCTTTGCAAGCCGCAAAAAAACTGAGTGGTCCTTATTCTTATTTGAGTTTCTTGCTATTTATCCCTGCGCAAATTAGAGATTGGATATATGATTTTATAGCTAAAAACCGTTACCGATGGTTTGGAAAAAAAGAAGCGTGCTGGATTCCGACTCCAGAGCTTAAGGAATTGTTTTTAGACAATTAATAGTTATACCTGAAGGTTTGATTTAGATCTTAGAAAAATAACTACTAATTCCCGTCAAAATACTCTGCACTGCGTAAGATGCTAAAATTAGCCCCATAATTTTACTTATAACAGTAATTCCGTAATTACCAATTCGCTTTTGAAAATGGTTAGCTGCTAGTAAAATTATACATGTAATTGCTATAACCAACATAACAATAACAGTAGTTACAAACTGCTGTCCAATAGTATACAAGTGATTATCTGTCATTAAAACTACTGCCATTATTGCTCCAGGAGAAGCTATTGATGGTATTGCAATTGGAAAAATAGTAACATGTTTATAGTCGGTAATTCGGTTTTTTTCAAGTTCAGGTTTTCCGTCTCCAAATATCATTGTTAACGCAAATAAAAATAATATTACTCCTCCCGAAATTTGAAAAGCATCTAATGACACTGACATTCCCTCTAAAATTAATTGCCCTATAACTATAAAAAACAACAAAATTAAAAAGGCTATTACCGAAGCTCGAATAGCAATTTTCTTTTTATGAGCAGCATCAAACTCTTTAGTTCCTTCAAGGTATACAGGGACAGAACCAATCGGGTCGATAACTGCAAACACAAAAAATATTGTTGTTAAAATCTCAACCATTTTACGGTTTTTATTTAGTGTGTATAAGTAAAGCTAAAACAAATAAAAATATTCATTATATTAAATTCTGTTAAATATATCCTAATCGCCCTTAATCTTTAGCCAAATGAACCGTTTGCGTAGGAAATGCAAATTCTAGTCCTGCCACTTCAAAACGTTTTAAAATTTCCAAATTCATTACACTTTGTGTTTTAGCTATATCAGCTCCTTTACGGATGTAATAAATAAATGTAATATCAAGAGAAGAAGCTCCAAATCCTGCAAAAAAAGTAACCGCCTCTTCGGTTACCAATTCTTGATTAGCTGCATTAATATCCCTCAAAATTTCTAAAGCCATTTCCATTTTATCGGAAGAAGTGTCGTAAGTCAACCCGAGTTGTAATACAATTTTCCGGGTTAATTCTAGCGCTACATTTTCAACACTATTATGTATGAATTTTGCATTAGGTATGGTTACTAGAGTCCCGCCCAAAGTACGTATACGCGAACGACGAATCCCTATTTCTTCAACAGTTCCATCAAAACCATCGATACGAATTCTATCTTTTGTTTGAAATGGCTTGTCTGTAAAAACAGACATTCCTCCAAAAATATTTTCAATATAATCTTTAGCTGCTAAAGCGAAAGCTAATCCCCCAATTCCTAAACCTGCAACAAGTGCACTTACATTATAGCCCGCATAATTTAAGCTAATAATAATCCCCATAGACCATACAGCCACAAAAACCAGTTGTTTTATTACTGGCATTAATTGATCATCATAAGTCGATTCTGTTTTTAGAACTATTGATTTTACATACTGATCTATTAGCGCTTTTATTAATCGTACTAAAAACCAAGTAATCATTAAAATTATAATGATGTGGTATAACTTATCATTAACGGATCGTAATTTATCACCTATACTCAATTGCTCAACACCTAAATAGAAACCAATGACTACTATTCCTATTAACAGAGGGCGATGCATTGTTGTAAAAATAATATCATCCAATTGTGATTTTGATTTTGAAACAAAACCCTTTATTATTTTCTTTAGAATGAAAAAAATGATTTTAGCTACAAAAAAACCTCCCACAATATAAGCAACTGCAATTAATAGTTGTTGTATTGAATTGCCTAAAATAACTGTAGATAAAAAGTCTTGCATCATTTTTTAATTTAGGTACAAACCTCGATCTTTTAATATGAATTTACAACTCATCGTCCCTGTTTTTAGGTACAGGTTTTTTTATTTTCCCTAAACTTTTTGCTATGATTGTAGCCACGGTGGCATCACCAGTAACATTAATGGTTGTTCGCAGCATATCCAAAGGTCTATCCATAGCAAAAATTAAAGCCAAACCAATAGGCAAACTACTTGGGGGAAAGCCCACCGTTTCCAAAACAATCACCAGCATTACCATTCCTGCACCAGGCACTGCTGCAGATCCTATTGATGCTAATAAAGCTGTAAGAATAATTGTTAGTTGATTTGAAAAAGTTAAGCCTTCGGGCCATAAAACTTGCATAATAAAAACTGCCGCTACCGCTTGGTATAGACTTGTTCCATCCATATTAATAGTTGCTCCCACAGGCAATACAAAACTAGATACTTCCTGATCCACCCCCACATGCTCTTCTACTCTTTCCATAGTTACAGGCAGCGTTGCCGCACTTGAACTTGTAGAAAATGCAAGCAATTGGGCAGGGCTAATTTGTTTTAAAAACCATAAAGGAGATTTTTTTACATAAAATTTAATTAACAACATGTAAACTAACACCATGCAAATTAATCCTGAAACCACAATTAAAGCATATTTTAATAATGCTAATAAAATATCTGAATCATCGGCAGTAACTACTACGTTTGCTAGTAATGAAAAAACGGCAATAGGTGCCATTAACATAATAACATCCACCATTTTTAGAATAACACTATTTAAGCTATCGAAAAACTTTTTTAAAGGCTTGCTTTCTTTTTCAGGTACTAAAAGCATACAGATTCCTAATAAAATAGAAAAGAAAATTACTTGCAACATCATCTTATTATTAGACATTGCTTGTATTGCATTTTTAGGAACCATATCTACCAAAAACTGTAATGGCCCACTACTTTGTTGTTTGGAAGCTTCCGCTATACGCGAAGAAATTTTGGTATTCCCTGCATAAGTATTGGTTAGCTTTTCAATAGTTTCGCTTGTAATTCCAGCGCCTGGCTGAAAAATATTTACTAAAGTCAACCCTATAATTATAGCTACCACTGTTGTGGCTATATATATAAGTACCGTTCGACCCCCCATTTTTTTGAACTTTGAAATATCTTTTAAATCCGATATTCCTTTTATTAAGGAAGCTATAATTAACGGGACCGCAATTAGTTTTAATAAATTAATAAAAATAGTCCCAATAGGCTTAACCCAATCACTTATAAAACTAGGCCCCCAATGCACTAAAGTTAATACAAAACCTAGGATTATACCTAAAAGCATTCCCACAAGAATTTGCCAATGTAGTGCTATTTTTTTCATCCCTTATACTCTTTATTTGTTTGAATTGCCCAGTGGCTGTACTTTAAATGCTAAAGTACACTCTTCTACAAAAAACCACTATTTATCTACTTTTTTTCGGGCAATAATGTTGCTACCATTTCGGGTTCATCAATTAGTTTTGAAGCTGTTTTTTTAACGTATTTAGCTGTAATCGATTTGTTGAGTTTATCGTTTTCAAACAAGGTCTCCATTGGCTTTTCCCAATACACTTTATTATACATTTGAGTCAACCAAAATCCATTTTGTCGTAACTGCTTTTTACGCGCTAAAGCCCACTGTTCTTTTACACTTTTTACCTCTTCCGCGGAAGGGCCTGTTTTTAAAAAAGCTTTTAAAACTTTCAGCACCTCGACCTTTAAATCTTCAACATTTTTAGGATCACATTCAAAACGAATACCTCCTTCGTACTTTTCGATAGGTCGCTTGTTATGACCAAATGAAACTTGCACACCGTAGGTTCCTGCTTTTTCTTCGCGAATAGCATTTCTTAATTTACGCTCTAAAATCGCAGAAAAAACAGCTATTGCTTTACTTTCTTTAGGGTTATAAGCCGCCTTATGACTAAAATTAATTTGTACTTGTGCTTTTTCGGCAATACCCTTATACACTGTAAGTGTATTAGTACTTAATTTTTTATCAAATTCATGAAGTTTAAATACTTCCTTTTGAGTAGTGCCTGGTAATGACCCTAAGTATAATTCTGCATAATCTTTTAGTTTCTCTTCTTCAAAATCTCCAATAAAAAAGAATTTAAAATCACCCGTATTTGCAAATCGCTCTACATAACTATTATACACTTTTTCATACGAAATGCTATCCGCTATTTTTTCAAAATTATTATCTTCAAATACATTTATATACCTAGGATTACCTTCATTATATATATTCGAAATTCTATTTTGAAATACACGTTTCGGATTAAGTAATTGATTTTTTAACCATTCTTTACTTCGGCTTAATACCGTATTGTATGTTTCTTCATCTTTATTAACACTCAAAAAATTCAAATGTATTAATTGAAATAAGGTTTCCATATCGGTAACTTTAGAGTTTCCAACAAAACCTTCATCATAAGCAGCTACGTAACTATTTAAACTTACTTGTTTGCCCGATAGTACTTTTTGAAGCTCGTAAGTTTTAAAACCACCTACCCCTGTGCTACTGGCATAACTCAATAAATTAGCTACTCCCTTTGCTTCATTATCCGAGAATAATGAGGTCCCTCCATAACTAAATGCTTTAAAACCGATGTAATCGGTATCAAAATCTGTTTTTTTATAAAATACCTCAACCCCATTACTCAATACTATTTTACTAATATTATAAGCCAAACTTTCGTTAGAAGTAATACTCCCTTTGGCTGGGAATGTTTCTAATAGTGAATCGCGCAACAATTTACTTTCATAGGCCGTAATAGCAGTATTGTTTTCAATTTCGGTAATCGCTTGTAAAACTTCTTGTTCTTTAGGTGCTACAATACCTTCTTTTTTAGGTACTAGTATTAAAATATTTTGATTCTCTCTATGGTAATATTCTTTCAATTGATTTTGAATAGTTTCCAAATTCACAGAAGGCACAATGTTTTTTTTAAATTCGTATTCCCAGTCTACAGAAGTCAATGCCCAATTTTCTTTATATTCAGACAGCAATGTTGTTATTAATGCTTTTGAATAGCGCTCGTCTTTTTGATTAATAGTTGTTTCGTTATCCGAAAGTACATTTTTCTTTGCATTTGCTAATTCGGTAGCAGTAAATCCGAATCTATAAGCACGCTCTAACTCGGTGTACAACGATTTAATTCCTCGAATTACTTTGCCTTCGGCTATGCCCGCCCCTACGGATAAACTTTTCAAATTCGTCACTAATGTTCCCGATCTGTATGCTCCCGCCCCTAAAAAAGGAGGATCTTTTTTAAATGATAACTCTTGAAAACGATTATTAAGCATTTGCATTAAAATATCGTCTACCACTGCTGATTGAAGCTCTTTAATTAAGGCTCCATCAACTTCTTGTTTTTCTTTATCTAAAAAACCTATTTGAATGCCTGTAGAGGTTAATTCAGGATCGGTAATTATTTTAATCTTTTTTTCAGCATGAAATAAATTGTTGTTATACTGTTGTAGTTTGGTTGCATTTTCTGGATTAACAAGTTTCGAAAAATGTTTTTTAATTTTTTCTTCTGCGTAAGCCGCATCAATATCCCCTACTATGGCAATAGACATTAAATTAGGTCGGTACCAAGTGGTGTAAAAATCTCGTAAACGCTGTGGTTTAAAATTCAGAATACTTTCTTCCGTACCTATAGGCAATCTATTTCGCTCTCTAGTGTCTTTATAAAAAGCATCAAAGGCACCATTCCAAATACGTTCTGTAAGTCCTTTTAATCGCAATCGATACTCTTCCATTACCACACCGCGTTCGGCTTCGATCTCCTCATCTTCTAACAGTGCATTATGCGACCAATCTTCTAAAATCTGAAAAGCTGTATCAACCTTTTCTATATCTTCTGTAGGAATACTTAATTTATAAACCGTTTCATCAAACCCCGTATGTGCATTAAGGTCTGCGCCAAACTTAAGACCGATACTCTCCAAATAGTCAATAATTTTATGCTTCGGAAAATTTTTAGTACCATTAAACAAAAGGTGTTCTAAAATATGTGCTAACCCTAACTGATCCGCTTCCTCCTGTAGCGAACCCGCTTTGATCATCAAACGCATTTCGACTGTTTTTTTAGGGCGGTCATTTTTTAGTATGTAATATTTCAATCCATTGTCTAACTGCCCTCTTACCACAGCAGTATCGTTAGGAATTGAGTTTTCAAAATTTAATTCTCCCATATTTTTTTGTGCAAAAATCAAGCTTGACAACAATAAAAAAAGTAATTGCAGATATTTCATTCGTAAGGTTTTGCTTAAAATTTAATATAAATAAGTCTTTAACGTTTTAAAGAACTGCATATTATAAAAAAGGTTTCATTAAGGTGTGAAAATTATTCTAAAGTTTGAAAAATAATCATGTTTTCATTTTTCTAAAACTTAACCAACAATAAGCGTCTCAACTAAAATTTAGTCCATAAAAAAAAGCCTTCGAAACCGAAAGCTTTTTATGAAATCATTAAAAATGAGTAAATATTTACATTCTACTCGCTCTATTTTGTAATAGGTAATCTGCAATAACCAGTGCTGCCATAGATTCTACAATGGCAACTGCTCTTGGCACTACGCAAGGGTCGTGACGTCCTTTACCAGACATTACTACTTTATTTCCTTCTTTATCTATCGTTTCCTGATCTTGCATAATGGTAGCTACAGGTTTAAACGCTACATCAAAATAAATATCTTCTCCGTTTGATATTCCACCTTGTATACCGCCCGAGTAATTTGACTGCGTAGTTCCGTCTGCATTGAATTGATCGTTATGCTGACTTCCTTTTAATACGGCACCTTCAAAACCACTCCCATATTGAAACCCTTTGACTGCGTTTATAGACAGCATTGCCTTTCCTAATTCCGCATGTAAACGATCAAAAACAGGCTCTCCTAACCCAACTGGAACACCTTTTATTACACAACTAACAATACCACCAACAGTATCTCCTTCCTTACGAATTTGTTTGATGTAATTTTCCATTTCCAAAGCCATTGCTTGGTCTGGGCAACGTACTATGTTTGCTTCAGTTTGCGATAAATCTAATGCTGTATATGGCTTATTCAATTTTATATGCCCTACACCGCTTACATAAGCTTGAAACGAAATTCCGCTAAGTACTTGCTTGGCTACTGCACCAGCAACCACTCTACAAGCAGTTTCTCGAGCTGAAGATCGCCCGCCACCTCTATAATCACGAACATCACCATATTTTTTATAATAGGTATAATCGGCGTGTGAAGGTCTAAATGAATCTTTTATGTGTGAGTAATCTTTGGATTTTTGATTGGCGTTACGAATTAAAAATCCAATGGATGTACCTGTAGTAATTCCTTCAAAAATACCTGAAAGAAATTCTACGCTATCTGGTTCTTTTCGTTGTGTAACAATAGCAGATTGTCCTGGTTTTCTTCGATCTAGTTCCTTTTGAATTTCATCAAAGTCTAAAGCAATACCAGCGGGGCAACCATCAATTACTCCTCCAATACCTACTCCATGAGATTCTCCAAAAGTGGTTAGTTTAAATAATTTTCCAAAGCTATTTCCTGCCATAATAAAATTTTTAGCAAAAATACTGAAATTATGAGTTATGGATTATGAATTATGAATTGTTTTTTAGTAGAAATACATATTCTATTCACTAATCTTGCTTCTCTGTATATGAATTTATATAAGAAATAACATCTGTTGAAACTGTTTCAAAATCAAACCATTTAACGGCTTCGTCTTTTCGATACCACGTAAGTTGACGTTTTGCAAAGCGTCGGGTATTTTTTTTAATTTCAGAAACAGCAAAATCCAAGTCCCATTCACCGTCCATATATTTAAATAATTCTTTATAACCAACAGTATTTAATGCATTTAAATGTTTTTGAGGATATACTTGTTTTGCTTCTGCTAACAAACCGTTTTCCATCATAATATCTACACGTTTATTAATACGATCGTATATTACTTGTCTATCGGCATTTAAACCTATTTTAATGCTATTGAAAGGGCGCTTCCCTTTA
Organism: uncultured Aquimarina sp.; assembly: GCA_937958985.1. Taxonomy (GTDB): domain Bacteria; phylum Bacteroidota; class Bacteroidia; order Flavobacteriales; family Flavobacteriaceae; genus Aquimarina. The sequence continues at coordinate 34,489 of CALGLV010000037.1, read as the reverse complement.
TTTTTATTTAAAAAACTTGAAAAAGGTTTTCCGCTACTTAAACAAACCTCAACGGCACGTATTACTCGTTGCGGATTTTGAAGTGTTACTTTATCGTAATATTTAGGATCTTTTTCTTTTAAAATAGCCGCTAAAGCTTCTAACCCTTCTGTTTCGAATACTAAAGCCACCTCTGCTTTAACTTCCGGAAGTACTTCTGGAAAAACATCTAATCCATTACACACGGCATCTACATACAAACCCGAGCCACCAACCATAATTGCGAAGTCATTTTTTTTAAAAATGGTTTCAGCTATGGATAGTGCTTCTTTTTCAAAATCGCCCACACTGTATTTTTGCTGAATACTAATATGCTGAATGCAATGGTGTTTTGCTGCGGCAAGTTCTCCTGGATTGGGAACCGCGGTACCTATAGCCATTTCTTTAAAAAACTGGCGGCTATCTGCCGAAATTATTTCTGTTTCAAAATGATTGGCTAATTGAATTCCCATAGCTGTTTTTCCAATGGCAGTGGGTCCTACAACTACAATAAGTGTTTTTTTATTCATGTGCAAAAGCTTCTCCACATACATGGCAGTAAGCGGCTGTTTCAACAATAACTATAGTTTTACAGCGCATACATTTTTTTATATCATCTTTTTCAGAATCGCTACCAAGCTCCGCATATTCAGCACTAACAATACCTGTAGGTACTGCTAAAACACCATAACCCAAAACCATAATAACCGATGCTAATAGTTGCCCTAAAGGAGTTTGTGGTGCTATATCACCAAAGCCTACTGTTGTCATGGTTACTATACACCAATAAATACTTCGTGGTATACTCGTAAAACCACTTTCGGAACCTTCTATTAAATACATTACTGTACCCAGAATAATACACAGAATTACAATAAATAATAAAAAAACAGAAATTTTAATTCTACTCGCTTTTAATGCATTTACTAATTTATTAGACTCCCCTATGTAGCGCGCTAATTTTAATAATCTAAAAACGCGTAATAATCGGAATGCTCTAATGGCCAACAATGCATTGGACCCAGGAACTATAAAAGCTAAATATTTAGGAAGTGTAGAAAGCAAATCCACCATACCTAATCCACTAAAAAAATACTTCCATGGCTTTTCACTTACAAAGAGCCTTAATACATATTCAATAGAAAATAAAATGGTAATTACCCATTCTGCTATAGCGAAATATTCGTGATACTTATTATTAAGCTCTTCAACACTTTCGAGCATTACTAAAAGCACACTCAATAAAATAAACACAAGCAATAAAATATCGAAAACATAACCGCTTTTAGAGTCCGTTTTAAAAATAATATCGTGTATTTTTTGTTTTACTTTTTTGATAACAAATAGGGTTTTATACTATTTTAAAGATAAGTATTTCAATATAAATTTAACTGCTGTTAATTTTTAGGCAACTCTAATACTTTCAATTTCCTATTTCTTCGCATTTCAGATTGAATAATATGTTGTGCATCTTTATTGTGTTGCATAGGGGTAATTATAGATTTTATAATCGATAATTTTGAAATTTGATGATTTAATTTAAAATAACCAAAACCCTTAAATTCACTATCTTCAATAAGAACGACACTCCGTTCTGCTTTTTCTCGACCATAGCCAATTAATAGCATATTTTTATTTCTAAAAGTGTACTTTTCAATAATAGCGCGCACTCTAGCATTGTAAGCATCTTTATCTTCTTTACCAACGCAAGCACCTGCACACTCTTGAATTTCGTTTTTAAAGCAACTGCCTTTACCTGTATATATTCCTGTAAATTTTTCGCACAAACCGTTTATTTCACTAATGCGTCTCAAAAAACTTTTGCCGGAATCTCGGTTGCTAAAAGTCATTATATGCTTTTTACGTCCGTCGGCTTTAGTTAATTTTAAATTCACATAGCCGTGATCGTCCGTAATTGGATAAAGTGCGTGTGTAAAAATATTCTTTTTTAAAGCCTTATTATATTTTGGCTTATGTCTTTTGATTTCTTCATTTTCTAACAATAAAGCAATCATTTCCATGCCCGTAATTTCAAAAGTTACGCGTTCCACTTCTTTTTGTAAAGACATTGATTTTCTATCACTCCCTGTAAAGTGCTGATTTATTCGCTTTTTAATATTTTTACTCTTACCTATATAAATAATTTTATTTTCTTCATTATACAAATAATACACCCCTGTTTTAGTAGGTAAATCTCGCACTAAGTTGTGAAGCTTCGCATTGAACTCCATTTCTAAACTTCGTATGTTTTCAGAAATTATTTCTTTATCTAAATCTTTAATAAGTAATAATTTGAACAACTCTACCGTAGCTAAAGCATCTCCATTTGCCCGATGCCTATCGGCAATAGGAATTCCTAACGAACGTACTAATTTACCCAAACTATGTGAAGGTTGCTCGGGCATTAATTTTTGAGACAACTCTACCGTACATAATGTTTTTCGTTTAAAATCGAATCCTAAACGTCCAAATTCCGTACTTAATATTCGGTAATCAAATTGTGCATTATGAGCAACGATAACACAACCCTCTGTAATTTCAACAATACGTTTGGCTACTTCATAAAACTTAGGTGCCGTACGTAACATATTGTTATTAATTCCCGTAAGCTTAATTACATACTGGTCTATAGGCCGTTCAGGATTTACCAAACTTATAAATTGATCGACAACCTCATGTCCATCAAACTTGTAAATAGCGATTTCGGTAATTCCTTCTTCGTTAAACTTCCCTCCAGAACTTTCTATGTCTAGTATTGCGTACAATTATTTAATATTGATTAGGTTTATTAACATTGAATTATTTAATTCCTAGCCCCAAAAATGGAACTCCCCACTCTAATCATGGTGCTTCCACAATCAATGGCTATTTTATAATCGCCACTCATTCCCATCGATATTGTTTTGAGTTGAGTATTTGTTGCCAAAGACTGGCCTTTAAAACTTTCAAAAGTTTTCTTTAGTTTTTGAAACTCTTCTTTTATTTGATTTTGATTATCGGTAAAAGTTGCCATTCCCATTAAACCTGTGATTTTTATATGCGCTAATGATTTGAGATCTTCACTATGTAAAAGAGCTATTAAATCTTCTTTTGACAATCCAAATTTCGAATCTTCTTCAGCTATTTTTAACTGTAACAAACAATTGATACTTCGATTACTTTTTTGAGCTTGCTTATTAATTTCCTTTAAAAGTTTAAAACTATCTACAGCGTGGATTGTATTTACATAAGGCCCCATATACTTCACTTTATTAGTTTGTACATGCCCAATCATATGCCACTCAATATCTTTAGGAAGATCTTCCCATTTTTGAGTCATTTCTTGGATTTTATTCTCTCCAAAAATCCGTTGTCCGCAGTGGTAAGCTTCTTGTAAATCCTCAATAGGTTTTGTTTTGGAAACTGCTACCAAGGTTACCTCTTTAGGTAATATAGCTTTTAGTTGCTTTATATTTTCGGCAATACTCATTTTAAAAATCGTTGATTATAGCTATAGCAACTTCTAGTGCTTTCGTGGCTTGTTGTAAACTAACTATTGGTGTAGTATCGTTATTAATCGCATCGGCAAAAGCATCTAATTCATCTAAAATAGCATTGTTTGCCCCCACTGCTGGGTTATCAAAATAAATTTGTTTTTTCACTCCTTCAGCATTTTGCAAAATCATATCAAAATCGCCTGGAGTTTGAGGAGCTTCTTTCATTTTAACCACCTCGCATTTTTTCTCAAAAAAGTCTACTGAAATATAAGCGTCTTTTTGAAAGAAACGACTTTTTCGCATATTCTTCAACGAAATCCTACTTGCTGTTAAATTGGCTACACAACCATTTTCAAATTCAATTCTAGCATTAGCGATATCAGGAGTTTCGCTAATTACGGCAACTCCATTTGCTGAAACTTTTGCTACTTCGGAATCTACCACACTTAAAATAGCATCAATATCGTGTATCATCAAATCTAAAACCACAGGCACATCTGTTCCGCGAGGATTAAACTCTGCCAAACGGTGTGTTTCAATAAACATCGGGTTTTTGATTTTTGAGTTTACCGAAGTGAATGCAGGATTAAAACGCTCTACATGCCCTACTTGCCCTTTCACTTGATATTTAGCCGCTAAAGCAATTAACTCATTTGCCTCTTCCACAGTGTTGGTAATTGGTTTTTCTATAAACACATGTTTACCCGCAATTATTGCTTGCTTTGCAGTATCGAAATGGGCAAAAGTTGGAGTGACAATATCTACAACATCTACAGCTTCAATTAATTTAGAAATAGAATTAAAATAGGTATATCCGAATTCCTTTACAATTTGCTGTGCATGAATTTCATCGGCATCATAAAAACCTACCAATTCGTAATTTTTAGATTGAGCCAATAAGCGTAAGTGTATTTTACCTAAATGTCCTGCCCCTAGTACTCCTGCTTTAAGCATATAAATGTGTTTTAAGCAAAAATAGCGTTTTGCCCTCTATTTTATGAACTCTAATATTATAATTTAAATTCAATTTGAAGAAATTTAGAGTTCTAAACTTTTTAAGGTTTCGTAAACTAAATGCGTAGGTAAACCTACTACATTAAAATAACTTCCCTCGATCCTATCGATTCCGATAAGCCCAATCCACTCTTGAATACCGTAAGCCCCTGCTTTATCTAAAGGCTTATATTTTTCCACATAATGCGAAACCTCTTCTTTTGTAAGTATTTTAAAATGAACCTTGGTTGTAAAACTTTTAGTTATTTGTTGTTTCGCTGTTGTAAATGTAACCGACGAGATTACTTCGTGCCAATCATCACTATAACTCAAAATCATTTCTTCGGCCTGAGCTGTATTTTTTGGTTTCCCTAATGCTTTTCCTTTATGCCAAACAATAGTATCACTGGTAATTACCACTTCATCATCCTTCACATTTTCTTTGAATTTATCGGCTTTCAATTCCGATAAAAAGTCAGTGATTTCTTCTGCTTTTAAATGTGGCGGATACACTTCGTCAACGGGTTTTAGCTGAATTTCAAAATCCAATTCTAAATCTTTCAAAAATTGTTGTCGCCTTGGGGAACCTGAAGCTAAAATAATTTTCATTGTACCTTATTGTTATTAAATTAATTTAGAGAATTCAAAAATTTTAATTAAAATTTAAAACTCTAGTTCATTTCCTTTATCAATGTAAAAATACTACATTTGAGTATAGACGCATACCTTATGAGACTTAAAATAGCAGTACTTTCTGGAGACGGTGTTGGCCCTGAAGTTACCGAACAAGCGGTAAAAGCTTTAAACGCTGTTGCCGAATATTTTAGCCATGATTTTTCTTTTCATGAAGCTTTAGTAGGCGCTACTGCTATTCACAAAACAGGAAGTCCGCTTCCGCAAGAAACTATTGAAATTTGCAAAAATTGCGACACCATACTTTTTGGAGCGATAGGCGATCCGGCTTTTGATAATGACCCCAATACGAAAGTATATCCTGAACAAGGACTTTTGAATTTACGTAAAGAGTTAGAGTTGTTTGAAAACATTAGGCCTGTAATCGTTTATAATTATCTTTTAAACAACTCCCCCTTAAAACCTGAAAACGCAAGGGGAACCAATATTTCAATTTACCGCGAGCTTACCGCTGGTATTTTTTTTGGAAGTAAAGGGACTTCCGATGATGGCTTATCTGCATTTGACGCTTGTACCTACAACACTGAGGAAATTGAGCGTATAGCTCACAGTGCTTTTAAAGCTGCTCAAGGCAGAAAAAAGAAACTTACTTTAGTTGATAAATCCAATGTACTTGAAACCTCTCGTTTATGGAGGCGTACAGTAATCTCAATGTCTAAACAATACCCCGATGTTACTGTTGAATTAATGTACGTGGACCAAGCCGCTGCAAAAATAATTTTAAACCCCAAGAGTTTCGATGTAATCCTTACCGCAAATTTAATTGGTGATTTTATTTCTGAAGAAGCTAGTGCTTTAGTAGGTTCAAAAGGAATTATGGCTTCGGCTTCTTTAGGTAAAAAATACAGCTTATTTGAACCCATACACGGATCTTATCCCGTCGCTACTAATAAAGGTATTGCCAATCCTATCGGCGCAATACTATCGGCAGCAATGCTTTTAGATCACTTTGACCTAAGTACCGAAGCAAATGCGATTAAAGGCGCTGTTACTAAAGCCATGGAATTAAACCTTACCACCCCTGATCTTAATAAGCAAAAACCATTAAGCACAGAAAAAATTGGTGATTTTATAGCTGATTATATTTGCAATCCAGATCTTACGAACTTTAATATTGAAAACATTTACCTAGGGCAATCTACTATTATATAGTTAAACTAGTAACTTTTCCTTGCTGTTAAAATTTCATTTTAAAACCTTTTTTTTTATTCCAATAAAAGAATACAGCTACCGGCTATAAATATTTCACAAACAAACCATCCCAGCAAACCTTTACATTCATTTAAAAACCTCAATCTTAAATACGCCTGTAAGCGCTTGTTCTATTAAAAAATAAGGTCTTTACCTCTAAGGTATATTTATCAACCTTTGTTCTTTTATTCTATTAAAGAGCACAAAAAAGACTTTTAACCCCCTAAAAAAGAACATTCCTACACCAATTATTCTTTCGAAATTACATTTTATCTAAAAAAAACGCTTTTAATCTAAAAAAATGTTTTTTTATACAATTACCTCAACGAAAAGCTTTTCTATTAAAATACATTTGTATTGAAAGCTATGCAATCGCAATAAATAATTGTGGCATAAGGCTTTAAATAAAAGTAAGTAATCAACTTAACACATTAAAAAAAGTAACGTATGGATTTATCAACTACACTAGATATTTTATGGGTAATTATATCCGGAATATTAGTCTTCTTTATGCAAGCGGGCTTTACACTACTTGAAGCGGGATTGACTCGTTCAAAAAATATGGCAAATATTGCCATGAAAAACATAGTAGACCTTTTTGTAGGAGCTATCGCTTTTTGGGCAGTGGGATACTCCTTAATGTACGGTAATTCTATTAGTGGGTTTGTTGGCGAAATAACACCCTTTTACATCGATGACAACGATATGCATAACCTGTTTTTTCAAATGGTATTTTGCGCCACAGCAACTACTATTATATCGGGTGCTATTGCTGAACGCGCAAAGTTTATTACTTATGTAATATTTGCTTTTGCTTTCACAACATTTGTATACCCTATTGCAGGACATTGGATATGGCAAACCGATGGATGGTTAACACAAATGGGATTTGTTGATTTTGCAGGTTCTACTGCGGTACATGTTATGGGGGGGTTTGCCGCACTTGTGTATGCAAGCATATTAGGAGCAAGAGACGGAAAATACAATACTGATAAATCGGTAAACCATATACCTGGTCACAATAACTTATTTGCAGTACTTGGAGTGTTTATATTATGGATGGGATGGTTCGGCTTTAATGCGGGGTCTACTTTGGCTATAACAGGTGAAAGTGCAAATGTTGTTCCTTTAATTATACTTAACACCAATTTAGCGGCAGCAATGGGTGGAATAAGTGCATTATTAATTACCTGGATACGCTACAAAAAAGCAGATATTTCGATGACACTAAACGGTACACTAGCTGGTTTAGTTGGGGTAACTGCTGGTTGTGCTTCTGTAGATCCTTTAGGTGCTATATGTATTGGTGGTATCTGTGGTATTGCAACAACTTTGAGTACTGAGTTTATAGAAAAGACATTAAGAGTTGATGATGCCGTTGCTTCTTTTTCTGTGCACGGTGTATCGGGTATTCTAGGAACGCTATTAGTAGGTGTTTACTCTACCGAAACTGGTTTATTATTTGGAGGTGGTTTTGAACAACTTAAAATACAAGCGATTGGTACTTTTTCTGTAGCCTTATGGGCTGTTATTATTACAGCAATATTAGTATCTATATTAAAATACACTGTAGGCATTAGAGTTTCTCTGCAACACGAAATTGATGGTTTGGATAATTCTGAACATAATATTTATTTCGACTCTTCAAAAAAAGAGGAAAACGAAACAAATAAAGAAATAATACAAACTGAGGCATCAGCCTAACAAAACCGTAACCAACTTATAAAAATATAACGAAATGAAAAAGTTAATTACAACAACATCCTTAAGTATTTTAATGCTATCTATACTAAGCTGTGGAGATAGTTCTAAAAAATCGGCACCTTCAATTAAAGATAACTCAAGCCATGTAAAGGCTGGTAATTCGACAACGGATTATTCCAGCGTAGCTCCTTCTAAATTGCTACGTCAAGTTCAAGCTCATTATGACTTGGATGAATATTCTGTAGCTAAAGAAAAACTAACCTATTTAATGAAATCATACCCCGACACTTTAAATGGGGTAAATATTAATTCGTTAAAACGAAAAATTGATGCTGAATTAAAAAAGGAGCTAGACAATAAACAAGAAATTGCAAACCTAGAAAGAAACACCAGACTAATAGGTTCGTTAGACAAAATGAAAATCACAAACGAAGGCAAGTTTACTATCTACAAAGATAAAACAAGCCCAAAATTTGATACGAAAGAATGTTTTTATGCTTACATAAAAAAAGATGCTTACGGAGCTAAATTATTTTTCAAAATTAGGTATATCGACACTGAGTGGTTAAACATAGAAAGCTTTATAGTAACTATTAACCAATTAGATCAAACTATTATTGGAGATATTACAAAGTCGGAAACTAAGGGAAAAAAGAAATACAAAGTGGAATTGCTTGACAAGCCAATTACATCTTCGCAAGACCTTAAGATGATAAGCAGCATTGCTAACGGAGAAAATGTAACTGCACTTTACGTAGGACCTAACTCTTACAAAAAAAGAGATATTAGTGAGCAACAATTACTAGCTATACGCAATGTATTAGACGCTTTTGCTTTTATGAATGCTGAAAAAAGCATTAAATCTAAAATCAATATTACAAAAAAGTAACATTAATTATTAACCTTAATCAAAGCCATATATGATGAAAAAACTAAACTCAAAAGAACTATTTGCTTCTATGCTGTTTTTAGCTTGCGGTCTTTTTTCAAGCGCACAAAACATATCTGTATATGGCCTTGATAAGGCTTTTACAAAAAATAGAATTTTACGACTAAAAAGCACTCCTGCTGTTCATACAATAATCACAAAACAATATGTTAACATAGAGCCCACCACCGTAAAAAAAACTTCTCAAAAATACCTAAACCTGAAATCGAGTATCAAAACTCTTGACACAGAAGTTCGTGAACTTAAAAAAAACTACGAAGTAAGTTTAGATAAATACAATAATATAAATACTATTGTCGAAAAAATAAACACCTACTTAACCTCTCAAAAGCCTTTTGAAATAAAAAAAGCCTTCCTTAAAGAGGCCCAATTATTAGCTTTTGAAAACAAAATAAACGAAAAATTTTACGGAGATCATAGCATCAACCCAAGTTTTAAGTCCCGGTTTTTAGTCTATTCATTAAACAAAATAGAACTGAAAATTCATTTAAAAAGAGTGGTCTCACGCATACAACAAATCAATATAAAGCCCGAGCCATTTCAAAGTCCAAAAAACTCGGAATTAGAATTACTTCGAAATAAATTACAAAAAACCAAGCCTTATATATACATTAATGGTCCTGCAAAAAAAACCTATTCTAATTACTTAACATTAGGAAATAAAATTGAAAAAGTATATGACTTAACAGGTGACTTTAGAATAATTAATGAATCCTATATTATAACTAAAGATGTTACTAATAAATTTAAAAAAGGACAGTTAGTTGAAAAAAACAAAATAGATAGACTGGGGTCAGATACTCGCGCTTTTACAGATAAAAACACTCTTTATATAATCGAGTCTATCGGACAAACTAATTCAAAAAAATATACTGTTGAAAAAAGTTTCTTTAAAAATTACGGCTATACTTTTGATGGGAAATTTAGATACCAAGTAAAAGATTTTTTATCCGATGCAATTAGCTTAAATTAAACCAATTTAAGCCCGTATTGAACGCATCATTAATCAAGTTTATAAAACTTGGCACGCTTTTGGTATCTTAGAGTTATAATGGTTTCTTTTACAGAAACTATATGTGTAACCAAATACAAGAGCCATGAAAAAGATATTCTTCCTTATAGCAGCAGTATTATTTAGCTCGATAGCATCAGCATCTTCGACTACTTATAATAGATACGAAAAACCATTCATTTTTATAGAAAACGGAATTGAATTTGCTGTTTTCAACGATGGGCAATTCGACTTTAACATTATTAATTCAAACAATGTTAATTTCAATGTAAATACCCGAAACATAAACTTCAGTTTCAATACGGGACATAATTACAACGCATTTGTACAATACGACAACTACGGTGCTGTAGTACAAATAGAAAACACCCCTGTTTTTTACGACAACTTCGGCAGAGTAACTAGGATCGGAGCAACTCGTATGTACTATAATAACCTTGGTTATGCTTCTAGAATAGGTAACTTATATATTAGCTATAACAATTATGGTATATATAACGGACATAGAGGAGCTATAAATACGTACCAATGTAATTTTAGTCCAAGACACAATTACTATAGCTTACCTTCTAGAAACAGATGTGTTGTAAATACTTCTCCTTACAGAAGAAATTATACGCCACGCAGGTATAACTATAATAATTATTCAAGACGTTATGCTGAAAGACCTAGGTATTACAACCAAAGGAGTAAGCGCGTACACTATGAAGCTGAAAGAAACTATAGTAGCAGGAATTACAAAAAAAATGTAACTCCTAGTAGAAAAACTAACTATAACCGAAGCTATAGTAACAATACAAAAAAGTATACACAAAGGCAACCTGTGCGTAAGCAAACCAAAAGTTATAGTAATCGATCTTCAAATACCACTAAAAAGGTAATTAAGCGAGCATATACACCAAGACGTACTTACGCTAGTAATACTACTAATAACAGAACCTACAAACGTAGATAGACCTCCGTTTTTTAGGACATCATATTAATATTAATTAATTCTTGCTTTGTGAGATCGCGCCAGCGACCACGAGGCAAGTCTTTTTTTGTTAGTTCTCCAAAGACTACTCGATCAAGCTTTTCTATAGTATATCCTAACTTTTCAAAAATACGAGTAACAATTCTGTTTTTTTGAGAATTGATTTGAATTCCTAATTCTCTTTTTGAATCTTCAATGTACTGAAGGTCGTGAACCTTCACCACATTATTATCAATACGAATTCCTTCGATTATTTTATCGAAATCTATTCTTGAAAAATTCTTGTTTAATTCCACATGGTATATCTGACGTAACCTTCCTGAACTATTCATAGCTCCTAAAAAAGTGTCGTCATTAGAAAGTAATACCAAACCAGAAGTATTACGCTCCATTTTACCAACAGGCTTTAAAGGTGATTTTGCTGCATTTTGAGTAATGGCGTGTACCGATTTTTTCTCGTTAGTAGTCGAAGCTGAAATTGTAAATCCTTTAGGCTTGTTTAATAAAATATACGATTTTTTCACAGGGTTGATTAATTGCCCGTCAAATTTAACTTCATCAGTTAACTCTACTTTGTACCCCATTTCGGTAACTACCTTACCGTTAACCCAAACATTTCCTGAAGAAATATATAAATCTGCATCGCGACGCGTACAAACTCCAGAGTTAGAAATGTATTTATTTAAACGTATTCCCCCTTTATCATTGCTAAGTTTCGACTTCGCGGCAACAGGACGTTTCGATTTAGGTGCTGAAGGTATTTGTTCCTTTACACTTTTTCCTACGCGTTTACCTTTATTAGGGTTACTAGGTGTTTTTTTCGAAGTACTCATGAGTTGTAATTTTGTGCAAAGATACGTGTTTAATAAGTTGCAAAAAACTACAGCTATACTTCTTTTCGTTTCAACTCTAATACAGTAATTTCAGGCCAAATACCTACACGACCCGGAAAAGCATGAAACCCAAAACCTCGATTTACGTACACGTAACGGTTTAAATTCTTGTACAGCCCCGCCCATTGCTTGTACACATATTGAACCGGACTCCATTTAAAAAAACCTGGAATTTCAATTCCAAATTGCAAACCATGGGTATGACCACTTAAAGTTAAGTGATAATTATGATCGTGATGTTGTACTTCTTCATCCCAATGAGATGGGTCATGACTCATTAATATTTTAAAATCTTCTTTATGAACTCCACTTGAAGCCAAACTCAAGTCTCCGGCTTGTTTAAAGTTTCTACCCCAATTTTCCACCCCGATTAACTTTATTGAAGCATTACCTTTATTCAGAGTAACATTTTGATTTGTCAATAAATTAAAATCTACTTTTTCATGAAGTCCTTTTATATCTTCAAAATTTTGTTGCTTTAAACTCTCCGATGGCCAGCTTACATATTCACCATAATCGTGATTCCCTAAAACAGAATACTTTCCAAAAGGGAAATTTTTAATAGCTTTAAATGTATTTATCCACGGAATAAATTCCTCTGCCTTGGTATTAACAATATCTCCTGTAAACAAAAACACGTCTGCCTTTTGCTCATTAATCAAATCTACAGCATGCACTATCGCTTCTTTGTTATCAAAACTTCCTGAATGTAAATCCGATATCTGTAGTATCTTAAAACCATCAAAATCTTCGGGCAAATCGTCAAAAAACAGCGTTTTAGTAATTACCTTGTAATTATATTTTCCCTTCAACATACCGTGAATAATACCTAAAAAAGGAATAGCAGCTAATCCTAACCCTAGTTTACCTATAAAATTCCTTCTGTCCGAAACTACTTCCTTAGTTGCATTTATAGAAACTAAAAAATTAACCCCTAAAGCGACTAGCCAAAATAAAAGAGTCACTAATTTTGGAACTAAATGAAGAACCATAGCCCCAATAGCCCCATAAAAAATGTGAGAAGGCCCACTAGACCTATCATATTTTAAAATTTGATAAACAAAAAACGAATAACTAAACAGTGTATACCCTAAAAAAAACCAAACACACCACCTATTGATTCTGAACAACTTTATCGTTAACATAAAAAAAAGTACTTCAAGTACTAAAAAGGCCACTACAGGAAGAAAAAATCTTATCAAATTCGTAATTATTTTAATTTTAACCACTAACCTTTAGGTAAGTTTTTAAGAAATGTGGAAAATAAATGTTAGCTTTACAGTATTGAAACATATTGAGAGTAGTGATACTTTCAATTTTTATTTTGGGGTGAAATGCTGTCTTAACGACAGCATTTCTGTTTTATAACTTTTTGTAAAACCCAAGCAATTATTTCTTCCTTGAAAATTAAGAATTGTATCTTCATACCCTATTAAAATTATATTAAAATTACTTAATTAATGGAATCAACCACCAAAAGGCTGTTTTTACTCGATGCATTCGCGCTAATCTTCAGAGGCTACTACGCCCTAATAAAAAACCCTCGAATTACTAGTACCGGAATGGATGTTTCGGCAATAATGGGCTTTACAAATTCTTTGTTAGACGTTATTAGACGTGAAAAACCAGAATTCTTAGCCGTTGCCTTTGATAAAGGAGGAAGTGCTTCTAGAACTGAAATATTCCCAGAATATAAAGCCAACAGAGATGAAACTCCTGAGGCTATTAAAATTGCTGTGCCTTATATCCAAGATATTTTAAAAGCAATGCACATTCCTATTATTGAACAAGTAGGGGTTGAGGCAGACGATTTAATAGGAACTTTAGCCAAACAAGCCGAAAAAGAAGGTTTTAAAGTATTCATGGTTACTCCCGATAAGGATTATGCGCAACTGGTTTCTGACAATATTTTCATGTACCGCCCGGCACGCATGGGTAATGGTATAGAGATTTGGGATGTTGAAGCTGTTCAAAAAAAGTTTGAAGTAGAAAAACCCGAACAAGTTATAGACTATTTAGGAATGATGGGAGATGCCGTTGATAACATCCCTGGATTACCTGGCGTTGGTGACAAAACAGCTAAAAAGTTTATTGCCGCCTACGGAAGTATGGAGGGGCTTTTAGCCAATACCGACAAACTGAAGGGCAAAATGAAAGAAAAAGTAATTGCTAATGCCGAATTAGGTTTACTTTCAAAAACATTAGCAACTATAGACATTAATTGTGATGTTACTTTTGATGCCGCATCCTACTTATTAACAGCTCCCGATGCTCAAAAAGTAACCACATTGTTCGAAGAATTGGAATTTCGAAGAATGAAAGATCAGTTTTTTAAATTATTTGATGCTGATGGAAAGCCTGCTACTAAAGCTACGCTAACTCCATCAAAAGTGAATACAGAAAAAGATACCGCTGGCTCTGGTCAGTTTTCTTTATTTGACACACCTAGTAATGATAACAAAACTACAATTGTAAATTCCAGACAAACAATAAGCTCGGTAAGTCATCATTACCAAACTATTGAAAAAGGGATGGCTTTTCAATTGTTTTTACAACAACTGAATAACCAAACTTCTGTATGCTTTGATACCGAAACTACTAGCCTTAATACGCTTGAAGCAGAATTGGTAGGAATAGCTTTTAGTTGGGAAGAAAAAAAAGGTTTTTACCTGCCTATTCCTGAAGATTTCGAGGAAGCTAAAAACACAATTAAAGAACTACTCCCTTTCTTTGAAAATGAAAAAATTCAAAAAATTGGGCAAAATTTAAAATATGATATTAAAGTGCTTCGTAAATATGAGGTTACTGTAAAAGGGCCTCTTTTCGACACTATGCTAGCTCATTATTTAATAAACCCTGATATGCGTCACAATATGGACGTATTATCAGAAACTTATTTAAACTACACCCCTGTTTCAATTACTGAATTGATCGGAAAAAAAGGAAAAAATCAGCTTTCGATGCGCCAAGTTCCTTTAGACCAACAAACGGAATACGCTGTTGAAGATGCTGATATTACACTTCAGCTTGCTAAACATTTTACTCCTGAATTAAAAGCAGCCAACACAACTTCGCTTTTTAAAGATATTGAGTTACCCCTACTACGCGTATTGGCTGATATGGAACTGGAAGGTATTAATCTTGATATTAATTTCTTAAAAAGCCTATCTACAGATATTACAACAGATATAGATTCTCTTGAAAAGAACATATACAAACAAGCTGAAGAAGAGTTTAATATAGGATCACCAAAACAATTAGGTAGTATACTTTTTGAAAAACTAAAATTAGTAGACAAGCCTAAAAAAACAAAAACAGGGCAATATTCTACTGCCGAAGATGTATTGTCCTATTTAGCAAAAGATCATGAAATAGTAGCCGATGTGCTAGAATACCGCGGTTTGGCTAAATTAAAAAGCACTTACATTGATGCCCTACCAGCACAAGTAAATTCAAAAACACAGCGCGTCCATACCGATTATATTCAAACTGTAGCAGCAACAGGACGACTAAGCTCCAACAACCCTAACCTGCAAAACATACCCATACGAACAGAAAGAGGCAGGCAGGTAAGAAAAGCATTTATTGCTCGTAATGAAAACCACGTATTGCTTGCTGCCGATTATTCGCAAATTGAATTACGGATTATAGCTGCGCTAAGTAATGAAACAGCTATGATGGAAGCTTTTCAAAAAGGGGAAGATATTCATGCCACTACTGCTGCAAAAGTTTTTGGAGTAGATTTAAGCGAAGTTACACGCGAACAACGTAGTCACGCAAAAACGGTAAACTTTGGAATTATATACGGAGTATCTGCTTTTGGACTAAGCAACCAAACTAATCTTTCGAGAGCCGAATCTAAAGAACTTATCGAAGCATATTACGAAAACTACCCTAAGCTGAAATCTTACATGGGTGAGCAAGTAAATTTTGCTCGCGAAAATGGATACGTTCAAACCGTATTGGGCCGCCGTAGGTATTTAAAGGATATTAACTCCGCAAATGCAGTGGTAAGAGGAGCTGCTGAAAGAAATGCCGTGAATGCACCTATTCAAGGTAGTGCTGCCGACATTATTAAAATTGCAATGATCAATATATTTGACAAACTAAATAAGGGCAATTTTAAAACCAAAATGTTACTTCAAGTTCATGATGAATTAGTTTTTGATGTTCCTAAAGAAGAATTAGAGGCGATAAAAACTTTAATTAAAGATGAAATGGAAAACGCTTTTAAATTAGATGTTCCACTTGATGTTGAAATAGGAGTAGGTGACAATTGGTTGGAAGCGCATTAAATTGCTCTTAAAATCTTTGCCTGATAAAAACATTTCCTTTTATTTAAGAAAAATTAATCCTGTGGATAAAATAGCACATTACAATCAACTTTTTACAGAATACCTACAACAAAATACTCGCGTTCCTGAACCTAAAAACCTTTACGAACCAATAGATTATATTTTAAAATTAGGAGGAAAACGCATACGTCCTATATTAACATTAATTGGTGCTGAAATTTTTGGTGCTACGCCCGAAGAGGCTTTACCTGCTGCACTAGCTATTGAAATATTTCATAATTTTAGCTTGGTTCATGACGATATTATGGATGCCGCTCCGCTTAGAAGAGGTAAAGATACCGTACATACCAAATGGGATACCAATACAGGAATACTTTCTGGTGACGCTATGCTTATTCAAGCATATCAGTGTTTTGAAATATATGATGCTAAATTATTTTCTCAGTTAGTAAAGCTTTTTTCAAATACCGCTTTAGAGGTTTGCGAAGGACAACAATATGATATCGATTTTGAAACACGCAACGATGTTTCTACCAATGAATATCTTAAAATGATTACTTATAAAACTTCTGTTTTAGTAGGTTGCGCCTTTCAAATGGGGGCTATTATTGCCAATCAAACCAAAGAAGCTCAAAAAGAAATTTACAAATACGGTAAGTTATTGGGTATTGCTTTTCAAATTCAAGATGACTATTTAGATGCTTTTGGGGATCCTGAAACTTTCGGTAAACAAGTTGGAGGAGATATTATTGAAAATAAAAAAACCTTCCTTTTCCTTAAAGCAAAAGAACTAGGAAATAGTTCTCAAAAAGAACAATTACACCAATTATTTTCCAATAAAGACCAAGTAGATACAAACGGTAAAATAACAATCACAAAACAGATTTTTAATGAATCTGGTGCTTCTGAAGCTACAAAAAAAGCTATTCAAGAATATACGGAACAGGCTTTTGAAGTTGCTAAGAAGTTAGATATTCCAAACGAAAGCAAAGAAATGCTTATTAATTTTGGAACTTACTTAATGAATCGTAGGGTTTAAACAACGAAATAAAGCTGCTATTTGTTTACTTTTTCTTTATTTGCATTGGCAAATAGCCAAATTCCTTTTTAAAGCATTTAGCAAAATAAGAAGAAGATGAAAACCCGACCTCATAAATAACCTCATTTACATTCAAATCATTGCTTATTAGCAATGATTTTGCTTTTTCCAACCTAACTTTTCTTATAAATTCATTAGGTGAGAAACCTGTTTGCGTTTTTATTTTCCTATAAAACTGGCTTCTACTTAATAAAAAATGAGAAGCCATAATTTCAACATTCAAATCTTGTGCATTTAGTTTCCCTTGAACATACACCAAAACACTTTGCATAAAATTCCGGTCTGTTTCTTCTGTTTTTATACTCGCGTTGGTAAGTCCCAAAGAATATTTTTCTAATAAAATTTTTCGACTCACAAGTATTTGCCTAATCGTTGACTTCAGTAGCTTTATACTAAATGGCTTTTCGAAATAAGCTTCTACCCCTAAATCTACAGCTTCAATTTTTGCTTCAATCAAATTATTTTTTGAAAATGCCATTATTGGTATGTGTTTCTTTGCCTCTATAGATTTAAAATATTTAACTAAAGAAACACCTTCGCTTTCAGGTAAATCAAAATCAATTATAATTAAGCTTGGATGATTTAACTGCACACGTTGTATTGCTATTTTAGCAGTTCCGACAATAGTAATATCATAACTAGGACCTAGTTCTTTTTTAAGATAATTATTTAAATTAATATCTCTTTCAACTACAAGTAAGGAATGCTCTTTCTTTGTATAATCCAATGTTTCTATTTTTACAGGCAGAAAAAAATATTTCAGCAATAGCTACCTTTTTTCTAATGTAAGCATAAGCTACAAATTGAACAAATAAAGACAAAAACTAGTCATCAAAAGCTTAAAAAGAATAAACCGTTAATTAATGAACTTAAATTCATAAAAACACTATTAACTACCAATAAAATACGAGTTATTATCTTATTTTATAAATGCAAGTACAATTGTGCAGTATATTTGTTTGCAAATAACATCTTCGAATTTTCGTGTATTCGGAGTACTCTTAATTAATACACGAAATAATTTTATTGAATGAAATTTGAAGATCTAAATATTAACGCTTCTATTTTGAAAGCGTTAAACGAAAAAAAATACACTACCGCCACTCCTATCCAAAGTAAAGCAATACCATTGGCACTTGCAAAAAACGACATTTTGGGTATCGCGCAAACAGGTACTGGTAAAACAGCCGCTTTTGCAATTCCTACTATTCAACATTTAATAGCCGCTGATGACCAAAGTAAAAAGAAAGTAATAAAAGCTTTAATACTTACTCCTACAAGAGAGTTAGCCATCCAAATTCAAGAAAACTTTACCGAATTTAGTAAATACACCTCTTTAAGGAATACCGTGATTTTTGGTGGAGTAAACCAAGCCTCTCAAGTAAGGGTATTAAAAAATGGAATCGATATTTTAATTGCCACACCCGGACGATTAATGGATTTAATGAATCAAGGTTTTATAAGCTTAAAACATATTGAATTTTTTATCCTAGATGAAGCTGACCGCATGTTAGATATGGGATTTGTACATGAGGTAAAAAAGCTAGTTAAAATTATTCCTCAAAAAAGGCAATCTCTATTCTTTTCTGCAACCATGCCCGATAGTATTAAAGAACTTTCTAATTCTATTTTGAGTAATCCAAAAAAGGTAGAGGTGAGCCCTACTTCATCAACAGCAGATACTATTCAGCAATATATATACATGACTAATAAATCTAGTAAAAAGGATTTATTATTTCACATACTAAAAGACGAAAAGCTAGATCAGGTTTTACTTTTTTCTAAAACAAAACATGGTGCCGATCGCATTGTGAAAAATTTAAAAAAAGAAAACATTACTGCAGCTGCAATACATGGTGACAAAGCTCAAAATCAACGTCAAAAAGCTTTAATTAATTTCAAAGAAGGAAACATTCGTGTTTTAGTTGCGACTGATATTGCGGCAAGAGGAATTGACATTGATCAACTTAAATATGTAATCAATTACGACATTCCAAATATTTCCGAAACTTACGTACACCGTATTGGTCGCTCTGGAAGGGCAGGTAAGGAAGGTACTGCTATTTCGTTATGCGAACCTGAAGAAAATGCTTACTTAAAAAGCATTGAAAAACTTATTAAAAAGAAGGTAGAGGTTATCAAAGATAATCCTTACCCACAGACTGATAAGCCGATGACTGCAGCACAAAAAAAAGAAGCTGAAAAAGAAAAGCAACGTCGTAAGCAAGAGTTTTTTGCTAACAGAAAAGCCTCTAAAAACACTAAAGGCGGTAGCAATAAAAGAAACCAAAGACGCTAGGAAATTAGAAAGTGTTTAGATTGAATACTAGACAATAGGGATTTATGGTTGCCAATTAAAATAAAACCATAAAAATCCCTATTTTTGCTCATTAAAATTGAAAAATATTTTTACGATGAAAAACAGTACGAAGTATGTATTAAATACACCAATGATTTTAGGAAACCTCCCAACCTCATTAACTACTGCTACCACTACCCTTTTGGGTTATTAAACTTTCATTTTAAACCCTTATTACAGCGATATTTCGCTAATTTTTCAATTATATAATTATTAAAAAAAAACATATGAACGTTCTAAAATTTGGAGGTTCTTCTGTAGCATCAGCGCAGACTATACAACAAGTACTACAAATAGTAGCCAATCACAGTAAAAAAAACAATCTTTTTGTTGTAGTCTCTGCCCTTGGCGGAATTACTGATTTATTACTAAAAGCAGGAGACCAAGCTGCTTCTAATAATAACGATTACAAAAACACTTTAGTTACTATTGAAAAAAGACACCTTGATACTGTTCGAGAATTAATTCCGATAACAAATCAAAGTGCTGTTATTAGTACTGTTAAATCAAAACTTAATGATTTAGAGTCGTTATGTGAAGGTGCTTATTTATTAAGCGAACTTTCTCCAAAAACCGCTTCTGTAATCGCTAGTTTTGGAGAAATACTTTCTTCATATATCATATCCGAAGCTGCTAAAGCTAATGGCTTAGATTTAATACTTCAAGATTCAAGAGAATATATTACGACTATTGAAGCAGAGAAAGTAACTGTAAACTACCTAGAAACGAATAGTAAAATCCAAGAATTTGCTAAAAACAACAGCCATAAAGTTGTGTTATTCCCTGGTTTTGTTGCAAAAACAGAAGCTGGCGAGCCTACAACATTAGGGCGAGGTGGTTCTGATTTTACAGCGGCAATTTTAGCAGCTGCAGTTGAAGCTGAGGAATTATTAATATGGACTGACGTAAGCGGTATGTTTACAGCAAATCCTAGAGTTGTTAAACAAGCTAAACCCGTTTCGCACATTTCATACCAGGAGGCCATGGAACTTTCGCACTTTGGTGCCAAGGTTATTTACCCTCCTACTATTCAACCTGTATTAGAAAAAAATATTCCTATTTACATTAAGAATACTTTTGCTCCTGAAGATTTTGGAACTCTAATTACTCGTGAAGTTACCGACAGAAAACAGGCTGTAACAGGTATAAGTCATATTGAAAATATTGATGTAATTACTTTAGAAGGTAGTGGTATGGTTGGTATCCCTGGCTTTTCTAAACGTTTATTTGAAACTCTATTCGCCGAAAAGATAAATGTAATTTTAATTACTCAAGCTTCATCTGAACACTCTATTTGTTTAGCTATAGAAAGTAAAGATGCTAACAAAGCTAAGGCGGTAATTGATGCTGCTTTTGAGTTTGAAATTACTAAAGGAAAAGTACTTCCTACAAAAATAGAATCCGACGTAGCTATATTAGCTTTAGTTGGTGACAACATGGTTAACCACCAAGGCTTAAGTGGAAAAATGTTTAGTACCCTTGGGAAAAACAACGTAAATATAAGAGCTATAGCCCAAGGAGCTTCAGAAAAAAATATCTCTATTGTAATTACAAAAAAGGATATAGATAAAGCTTTAAACTCGTTACATGAAGCCTTCTTTGAGGTAAGTTCAAAACAATTGAACTTATTTATTACAGGAGTTGGTAATGTTGGCGGAAAATTAATTGAACAATTACAAAAGCAAGCAGATTTCTTAAAAGATAATTTACGTTTAAAAATTAATGTAGTCGCATTAGCCAACTCTCGAAAAATGGTTTTTAATGCCGATGGTATTGATTTAAACAATTGGAAAGAAGCGCTTGAAAATGGTGAAAGCGCCACTCCACAATCTTTCTTTGAAAAAGCAAATAGCTTAAATCTAAGAAACAGCATTTTTGTAGACAACACCGCTACGGATAAAATTGCGTCGGTTTACAAAGATTACCTAGCCAATAGCATTAGTGTGGTTACCTGTAATAAAATTGCATGTGCAGACACCTATGCTAATTACAACGAATTAAAACAACTTTCTCGCGAATATGGTGCTTCATTTTTATTTGAAACTAACGTAGGCGCAGGATTACCTATAATAGATACGCTTAATAACTTAATTGCTTCAGGTGATCAAGTACGTAAAATACAAGCTGTACTTTCAGGTAGTTTAAATTTTGTTTTTAATTATTATAAGAAAGGAGCTACTTTTTTCGACATCGTAAAACAAGCACAAGAGCAAGGTTACACAGAACCTGATCCTAAAATTGATTTAAGTGGTGTAGATGTAGCTCGTAAAATTTTAATTCTAGCTCGTGAGAGTGGAAATATAATGGAGCTTTCTGATATCGAAAACAATGCCTTTTTACCACAAGAAAGTTTAGACACTGATAATGTGCCTGACTTTTTTGAAAGCTTAAAAAATAACGAAGCCCATTTTGAAGGCATCTTACAAGAAGCTCTTGATAAAGATTGCCGCTTGAAATATGTAGCTCAATATGAAAATGGCAAGGCTTCTGTAGGTTTACAACATATTCCAAGCGATCATCCTTTCTACAACTTAGAAGGAAGTGATAATATCGTTTTGTTTTTTACAGACCGCTACCCAGAGCAGCCGTTAATTGTTAAAGGAGCTGGTGCTGGTGCCGATGTTACAGCCTCTGGTATTTTTGCAGATATTATTCGAATTGGTAAAAAATAAGTCATGAAAAGCTTAAAAGTTTTTGCTCCAGCTACAGTAGCTAATATTTCATGCGGATTCGACGTATTAGGGTGTTGCCTTAATGGTGTTGGCGATGAAATGCTTATTAGTCTTTCTGATACTCCTGGAGTACGAATTACTAAAATAGATGGTGCTGATTTACCCTTAGAAACTGATAAAAATGTAGCTGGAGTAGCTGTCGTTGCTCTTTTAAAAGAATTAAAAGACACCACTACAGGTATAGAAATTGAAATTTATAAAAAAATAAAAGCCGGTAGTGGCATTGGTAGTAGCGCCGCCAGTAGTGCTGGTGCTGTTTGGGCCACTAACGAACTTTTAAACAATCCTTTTACCGCTACCCAACTAGTTAAATTTGCTATGGAAGGTGAACGTTTAGCAAGTGGTAATGCCCATGCTGATAATGTAGCCCCTGCCCTATTAGGTGGCTTTACTTTAGTTAGAAGTTATAACCCCTTAGATGTTTTGAAACTGAATACACCCGAGGATTTGTACATGACTATTATTCACCCGCAGATAGAAGTAAAAACAGCAGACTCTAGAAAAGTAGTGAAACCTAATGTTTCATTAAAAAAAGCAATTACTCAATGGGGTAATTTAGGTGGCTTTATTGCCGGACTATATACTAATGATTATGATTTATTAGGTCGCAGCTTAGAAGACGTAATCATTGAACCTATGCGCAGCATACTTATTCCAAAATTTGAAGAAGTTAAAACCACTGCTATTGAAAATGGTGCTTTAGGCGCGGGTATTTCAGGATCTGGTCCTTCTATATTTGCTTTAAGTAAAGGAAAAGAAAACGCAAATAAGGTAGCAAAAGCTATTGAAGCTATTTACACAACTACTGGTATCGCATTTGATATCCACGTAGCCAGTATCAATGCTAATGGAGTAACTGCTATTTAAAACTTATTACTATACATTGAACCTAGGAATAGTTCTTTCAAATAATATATCAATCCACAAAATAATAAAATGAAAAGAGAAAACATATCATCTGGATCTCCTTGGGAAGATAAAATCGGTTATTCAAGAGCGGTACGCATTGGAAATACTATCGAACTTTCTGGAACAACTTCACCTGGCGAAACTTTAGAAGAGCAAACTACAGGAGTAATTGAATTGGCTAAAAAAGTTTTAGAAGAAAACGGAAGCAGCTTAAAAGACGTTGTACGTACTCGTATTTTTACCACCGATATTTCTCAATGGGAAAAAATAGGAGATGTTCACGGTAAGTATTTTGGAGATATTAAACCTGTAACTACTATGGTAGAAATTTCTAAATTAATAGACCCTGCTATCGTTATTGAAATTGAATTTACAGCAGTAATTAGCGAATAATAAAGAATAGAAATATAAGTTTGAATTCAGATTTTTTTATCTTTTTTCTATGCTTCTTTCTTAAATCAAAACTACATGCAATTTTATAGTCTTAATAAAAAAGCCCCTAATGTTTCTTATGCTGAAGCTGTTGTTAAAGGATTAGCTCCTGATAGAGGTTTGTATTTTCCTGAAAACATTACGCCATTACCTACTTCATTTTTCGAAAATATCGAAAAAATGGATAATATAGACATCGCTTATGAAGCGATTAAACAATTTGTTGGCGATGAGATACCTGAAGCAAACCTTAGAGATATTTTAGCTGATGTATTAAGTTTTGAATTCCCTGTAGTACCTATTACCGATAACATAGCAACCCTAGAACTTTTTCATGGTCCAACCATGGCATTTAAAGATGTAGGGGCGCGTTTTATGGCGCGTAGTTTAGAATATTTCAACCGAAATAATGATGGCCATGTTACCGTATTAGTGGCTACTTCTGGCGACACTGGTGGTGCCGTTGCAAGAGGGTTTTTAGGTGTTAAAGGTGTAGATGTTGTAATATTATATCCAAATGGTGCGGTAAGTGATATACAAGAAAGGCAATTAACTACTTTAGGAAAAAACATTAAAGCTTTAAGAGTCGATGGTGTTTTTGATGATTGTCAAGAAATGGTTAAAACTGCTTTTTTAGATGAAAGTATTACTTCTGAAAGAGCGCTAACCTCTGCAAACTCCATAAACGTTGCTCGTTGGCTACCTCAACTGTTCTATTTTTTATTCGCTTACAAGCAAACAAAAAAACTAGGCAAAGATCTTGTGTTTTCGGTTCCTAGCGGAAACTTCGGAAATATTTGTGCTGGTATAGTTGCCAATAAACTGGGATTGCCTGTAAAACAATTTATAGCCTCAGTAAACGTAAATGATACCGTGGTTAATTATTTAAACACTGGAAAATACGAACCGAAACCATCTAAAGCTACCATCTCTAATGCTATGGATGTTGGTAACCCAAGTAACTTTATTCGTATTCAACAATTGTTTGATAATAACTTTGAAGATCTTAAGAAAAATTTCTCTTCAGTTAGCTTTAACGATGAACAAACCCGTGAAGCTATGAAAGAAATTAAAGCTGCAAATGGTTATGTTGCAGATCCACATGGAGCTGTAGGTTATTTAGGCTTGAAAGACTATAAGCTTTCAGATAACGAATATGGTATTTTCTTAGAAACTGCTCACCCTGTTAAATTTTCAGATATTGTAGAAGAAACTTTAAACACTAAAGTTGCAATTCCTGAACAAATTAAAAGTGTTCTTGACAAAGAAAAAGTATTTCAATCAATCTCCGAATATAAAGAGCTAAAACAATATTTATTAGACGAAACCGACTATAAAAATTAGTTTTTACTATTTAAAACACGATCAAGGCTCTCATATCTGAGGGCCTTTTTTTTATCGTTTTAATAAAATATGCCCTCTAAAAACAGAATCTTCAACTTCTATTAAATACCAATAAGAGTCTGAAGGTAAATTTTTACCATTATATGTACCATCCCACTGAATTCCATTTTCGCCTTGAGCTATTAATTTTCCAAAACGTGTAAATATAAATACCCTACCTACTTCATTTATTACAAACTCATCTATAAAGCCATCTCCATTTGGAGAAAAATGTTTCGGTATATTCAAATGAAAGAAATCCCTTTGATCTGAAGTGTTACAAGAAAAAATATCTCTAATAAAAATAGTATAATTGCCCGTTTCAATATTATTAAAAACAGGTGACTTTTGAAAACTAATTCCATCCAACGAAAACTCATAGTCCGCTATTGGGCCCTCAGTACTTACTACAATATCCTCTTCTACTGTTTGTATTTCTGAAATTACAGCTTCTGCAACAAATAAGTTTACGCGAAACTGCTCTACCCCAGGGCAGCCATCACTGTTGGTGATTTCCACAGTGTACAAATCTGGTATTGAAACCTCAATTTGTTGAGTTGTCGCACCTGTACTCCACAAATAAGTGGAAGCACTTGTAGTCGCTGTTAATATGGTCGATTCAGTAGGGCAAATTAATACGCTTTCATCTTGTAAATTTTCAAACTCATTAAAAACAAGTACTGACACTTCTAACCTTTGACTTGGGCAATCAAAACCTGGACTGAAAGCTTCAACAAAAAACCGAGAATTTCCTGGCCTAGCAACTCCGACTTCATACCGAGTCCCTTCAAACAATAAATCACCGTTTACAGGCTGAGAATACCATCGAATACCATCACCTGTTCGTTTCGGTAAACCTTCCAATACAATTGGATCTCCACTACAAAAATTAAGTACTTGATCCGTCACCGGCTCCTCTACTTTTTCCAATATTTGAATCAAAAAAACATCGGACAATGAATTACATGAATTATTAGATAAGTTAATGTTGCTTTCTGCTATTCGAACTCTATAAAAATAATTACCCGTATCTGTTAAATTTTCAGTCACATAACTTTCCCCATTTTCATTTGGAATGCTTGTATAAGTTATTCCATCCAAGCTTTGTTCCCATTGGTAGAAACGATTCGTAAATACACTTAAAATAGTATTTACTATTAACTCAACCTCTCCGGCTGGTACATCGCAAAATTGTAAAGGGCTTCTTTCTTGATTGGTTGTAATTATTTCTGTTCGATCGCCACAGGTTACAAATTGTATATCGTCCAAAGCTAAATCATTTCCACAACCGCCACGTCCATTATTCAAAATTCTTAAAATAACACCTTCTTGCCCAGAAAAAGTAGTAAATGTTAATCCATATTGTTCCCATAAAGGTTGATCTGAAGCAAAAATATCACCTGTATCACCAGATGCTAAAATTCTAGTATCCGCTTCATCCCAAATCTCAAAACGAACGTTAATTGGTATTCCTCCTGGTATACCTGTTGAATCAAAACAGAAAAGAGATAACGGCAACGAACTAATATTAAGTAACCATGTAGAAAATTCATAAGTAGTGCTGGGACACAAACCTGTAATATTTCTTTCAAAGAATTCACCTGCCATATTATCATCTGCATTTACAATCAAAGCCCTCCCATCAACATCACCTTCTGTACGGTCTGTAGTATCAAACCAACCAGGAAACCAATTGAACCTACTAGATATAGTATATTCACCATCATCTGGCTGTCCATCTTCAATATAAGTATATGTGGTAGTACCAATAGCGTCCCTATCAGCTAGTGTTCGATTATCCCCAAATGTTTCTAAAAATATAGGATCTCCTTTTCCTCCTTTACAAAAATCATCTAATTGTGCCCATGCAAGTATCGGAAACAAAAAAACTAAACACAAAAAACTATTTTTCAATGAAAATAAATAATATAGATTAAATAAAATTTTAATAACAATTTACGACATTATTATTTTAATTTTGAAATAATAATTTTTTTCGCTCGTTTCTTATGAAATTTGCGACTGATAATTCCTTACCATGAATAAAATTTTCAAAATAGTGCTTTTACCTTTTATGCTTATAGCATCATCATGTGATGATGGTGACATTATACTTAATGAGGATATTAGTTTTGACACATCAAGCTTAAGTTTTTGCACTATTAATGATGACGCTGGAAATGTTCAAAGCACTGTATTTTTTAATATTAACAATACTACAAACGAGGTATTGTCTTTTGAAATTAATAACGCATTTATCCCTACTCAGGAAAGTGTAGCCGCTTCTGAAATTAGAGCTGTAGAACAACTTAATTTATCGTTACGTGATTTTGACTCTACAGTTACAAGCGATTACTTTTGTTCAGGAATTCCAGATTCTTCAATTCAAATTTTATCAGAATTAACAGGGGACAGAGGAAATATTCAAATTCAAACTAGAAATATAACCACATTAAGTGGTGATGAAGATGGTGATGGTTTATCCAATGAAGCAGAAGGATTCTTTTTACCAGAAAACGTTACTGCTTTAGCTGACGGCTCTATACCTGTAGGAACTAATTTATCCATTTTTAGGGATACCGATTCCGATGGAATTCCTGATTTTAGAGATATTGATGATGACAATGACAATGTAATTACTGCTGCAGAACTACAACTGGATAGCACTACAAACACAAGAGTTCCTATGGATACTGATGGAGACTCAATCCCCGATCATTTAGATGATGATGATGATGGTGATGGAATAATCACAAGGAATGAAATTACAGAAACAGGCCCTTTACCAAATAGCCCTGAAAATAGAAATCCTGATGAATTACCTCATTATTTGAATGATCAAATATCCGATGAAATTGTTGCTGATATATTAATTTTAAACACTTTTAGAACTACTTTTAGAACCTCTGTAATTGGATTATTTGTAGGCCTTACCGACGGTTCTTCCACGATTACAAGAGATATACTTCGTTTTGGCGAATTTAATGTGCCTATGACTATGAGTGAAGAAGAAACTCCTTAAATCATATTATCCTTTGTGAATTTAATATTAGCGTACGTTTTGAAGTATATTAACTTCTATAGCGCCTACTCCATATTTTTTATAATCCCCATCTTGGTAACGAATCGATTCGTACCTACGAAATAAATATTCGAGCTCTGCACGTAATACTCCTTGCCCAACTCCATGTATAAAAACTAAGCGAGGTATGCGTTTTGATATAGCGAATTCCAACTGTCGTTTAGCGGTATCCATTTGAATGGTTAGCATATCGTAATTTGTCATCCCTTTTTGATTTTTAATCAGTTTATGGATATGCAAATCTACCTCCATAGGTGGCGCTAATTTTTCTTTCTTTTTAATCGCAGCTTGTTTTGGTCGTTTTTTAAACTCGGTATTTTGAGAAGCTAAAACTGAAAAATTATCTGTAAAATCTAACCGCTCTTGTTTACTTTTATCCAAAACAAGTTCATTTTCTTCATAAGAAACTTCAAAACCATCTCTAGATAATAATGTATATGTACTACTAGCCACCTTAACTACTTTTCCTTCGATATCATCATCCAGTGCCATTACATAATCACCAATAGTAAATTTACTCATAACTAAAATTTTAAATTTTGATTATCGTGAGGTTCTTTAGAGTTTAATTTTGAAGAAACTACATACAACGAGTACATACAAAAGCTAATCCCTATTATTTTAAAATAGACTTCTGAAAAAGACACTTTAAAAGGAGCGAAAATAAGCACTACTCCAATTATAAATAAAATATAAATACCGTATTTCTTCATTCTTTTTACAATTAGCAACTTTTAAAAGCACCCTATTCAAACACAAATTCGACACCCAAAAATAGTACAATTTGCTATTAAAAAAGCTATTTTTGCGCTATGGCAAGAAAAAAAACAAAACCTTTTTTTGAGAATATAGAAGTAACTGACGCTGGTGCTAAAGGAAAAAGCATTGCTAAAGCGCCCGATGGTAAAGTTATTTTCATAAAAAATGCAGTCCCCGGAGATGTTGTTGATGTACAAACCACCAAAAAAAGGACCTCCTACTATGAGGGAGATGCCAAAAATATTATTAAAGCTTCAGAGAAACGTGTAACTGCTAAGTGCGAACATTTTGGTACTTGTGGTGGTTGCAAATGGCAAGAAATGGGCTATGAACATCAATTGTTTTACAAGCAACAAGAGGTTACCAACAACCTTACGCGTATAGGTAAAATAGAATTGCCGGAGGTTACTCCTATTTTTGGTAGTGAAAAGCAATATTATTATCGTAATAAAATGGAATTTTCGTTTAGTGATAGTCGATGGCTGTCTTTAGAAGAAATTAAAAGTGATGCCGAAATTACTGAGCGAAATGCCTTAGGCTTTCACATTCCTGGAATGTGGGATAAAATTTTAGATCTAAATAATTGCCATTTACAAGCGGAGCCTAGTAATAGTATTCGCTTATCTGTAAAAGATTTTGCAATTAAAAATAACCTGTCTTTTTTTAATGCTCGAAATCAAGAAGGGCTTCTTAGAACCTTAATGCTTAGAACCACCTCTACAGGAGAAGTGATGGTATTGGTTCAATTTTATAAAGAAGATGTTACAAAAAGAGAACTACTTCTGAATCATATTAAAGATACTTTTCCGGAAGTTACTTCACTACAATATGTAATTAATAGTAAAGGTAACGATACTATTTACGATCAGGAGGTAATTTGCTTTAGTGGAAAAGACCATATTGAAGAGGAAATGGAAGGTTTGCGTTTCAAAATAAATGCAAAATCTTTTTACCAAACTAATTCCGATCAGGCCTACGAATTATACAAAATTACTCGTGATTTTGCTGGACTTACTGGCGAGGAACTTGTTTATGATTTATATACAGGAACCGGAACTATAGCACAGTTTGTTTCGCGCCAAGCGAAAAAAGTAATTGGTGTGGAATCCGTACCCGAAGCTATTGAAGATGCTAAACTTAATGCACAAAATAACCATATTGAAAACACCGAGTTTTACGTTGGAGATATGAAAAAAGTGTTTACTGCAGGCTTTGTAGATCAGCACGGTATTCCCGATGTAATTATTACCGACCCACCTCGTGACGGTATGCATAAAGATGTAGTAGAACAATTAATGAACATTAAAGCCAAAAAAATTGTTTACGTGAGTTGTAATAGTGCCACACAAGCAAGAGATTTAGCGTTATTAGATAGCCTATACCGAGTTACAAAAACTCAAGCTGTTGATATGTTTCCACAAACGCATCATGTTGAAAATGTAGTTTTATTAGAATTGAAATAGTAAATGAAAAAAGGAATCGCCTATTTTGTAATTGTATTTAGCATTTTAGCGGCAACTATTGCTTGCGAAAGAGATGATATTTGCGTGGATGCTCCCATAACTCCGTTTATGACGATTGCTTTTCAAAATAACGATCCTAATTTTAATACCCCTAGAGTAGTAACCAATTTACAAGTTACTCTTATTGAAAATGACAGTACTGTTTTTACTACTCCTATTTCGGAAGACACTATAAGTATTCCATTGAATACATTAACTAACAGAACTATTTTTCAATTTACTCGAAATGTAGGAGATGCCAATGTAGCCAATACCGCTACCGACACTTTAAGTTTTTCGTATACTACCGAAAATGTATTTGTAAATAGGGCTTGTGGTTTTAAAACTTTTTACAATGAATTGTCGGCAGAAATTAATGAAGATAGAGATTCACTTGACACCTCCGACAACAACTGGATACAACAACTAGAAATTATTAACACCACTATTAATGACGAACCAAATACGCATATTCGCTTGTTTCATTAGTACGTTGCTACTAAGCGGTGTTTGTATACAAGCACAAGTTCAAGACACCATTACAAATACTTCTAAAAGGCGAAATGACACCTATGGCCTTCGGGTGGGGTTAGATTTAAAAAAAATAATTCAAACTATTGCCGATGATGATTACCGTGGTTTTGAAGTTGTTGGCGATTATCGTTTAACCAAAAAATTATACCTCGCAGGGGAAATAGGAAACGAAAAAAAGAGCATTTCTGAAACAAGTCTTGGTACCACAACCGATGGGAGTTACATAAAAGTTGGAATTGATGCCAATGTACATAAAAACCTTATTGGTATGCGAAATCTTATTTTTGTTGGAGCTCGTTATGGTGTGGCTTCATTCTCTCAAAGGTTAGATAGTTTTAGCATTGCTACAGAAGATTCTTTTTTTCCTTCCCAACAAATCGCAGGTACATTCGATCAAAGTGGCTTAAGTACTCACTGGCTAGAATTTTTAGCAGGACTAAAAGTTGAGGTTTTAGATGGACTCTTTTTAGGAATGTCGGTTGCTGTACAATATAAGTTTATAGAGGATAAGCCAGACGGGTTTGACAACTTATATATTCCTGGTTTTGGAACAACCAACGATTTTAGTGACTTTAGCGCTGGTTTCAACTATTTTGTAAGCTATTATATTCCTCTTTATAAAAAGAAATTAAAGCCCAAAAAACTTGATGAGCAAAAGCTAGATAATTTACAGCAGTAAGCTATTTATCTCTTACTGGTATTTGCTTGCTTCTCTTTATTAACTTTAATGATGCCCTTCTTTAGGCTTCTAATCTAATCCCTTCTTATTTAGGCTTATTCACTGCCTCTTATTGCCTTTAAAAACAGGCAAAATACCCAAACACTTGCTCTTATTTATTTCAAGCTAAAAACAGTAAGCTTACATCTTTAAAACGGGGTCCTTTCTATTTATAAATAATTAATTCGTACCCGTTACTCTTTTAATTCACGAGAAGGTAACTACAAAAAAAAGGGGCGTATCAATTAAGATATCACCCCTTCAAAACAAACACTAAACTACATTACTTTTTAAATATTTTCTCTTTCATAGCAATATTATTAATGTAATTATCGATTGTTTTAATTTTACTAAATCTAATCTCTACACAGGATTATTGCACATTAAATGTATCAACTTGTGAGCTGGTTCTGTTACCTACGCTATCAATAGTTTCTACTCTCCAATAGTAAGTTCCTGCAGTAAGTGCTTCCGAAGTAAACGAAGTTGCCGTTACATTTGCAGTAGTTACAGTTAAATCCATAGTCGCTGACAAAAACACGTCGTAAGCAACTATATCATTTACACCATCTACATTATCAGGATCTGCACCTTCCCAAGTTAATTGAGCCGAACCTGAAGCAATACTTATTCCATTTACAGGGCTTGTAAGTACTGTAGGATATGGAGCGGCATTTGATACTCCTTGAGATGCGTTATAAAATCTCCAATCTGCACTAGTACCTGTTAAGGTACTAGCATTAGATTTTGAAATAATAGTCCATGAATATGGATTGTTCTGTAGTAAATCTACAGGCAATTCATTAGTAGACGCTTCTAAAGTCTGAATTGAATTGTTATTTAGATTTGTCAAAACAAGATCATAACTATCGGTATTTTCAGTTTCTGACCACATAAACGTAACGTTACTCTGTGTATCTGAAATAAAAATCCCTGTGGTGCACACTACATCTCTCAAAGGAAAGATTAATTGTGCTGCACCTGGCTGTAATTCTTGTACTTCTGGATTTGGATTTGGCTGTATCGCAGCGCCTCCATCATCGTCGCTACCGCAAGACATTAATAAGCTTAATGAAGCAAATGCGATAATTATATTATTGATTTTTTTCATTGAATTACTTTTTTAAAATTTTAACATTAGTACTTGTTCCTTCAACATTCAAGAAGTAGATACCCGCAGATAAACCAGAAACGTTAAATGAAGCTTCTTCATTATTTCTAGTAGTCGTAAATGTTCCTACTCTTTTTCCTGAAATATCATATAGTGTTACCGAAACTAATTCGTTATTAGAATTTGTGAAAATTAAATTCAAATTATCTTGAACTGGATTCGGAACTACATTAAAAGTATCCTCTGCTTCAATTATAATTTTACTACTAAATAATCCTTGACAGTCTTTATCTGTTTTAACTGTAAAGTTATTTTCACCTTCACTTAATTGTAATGTAATTTCACTTTCAGCAGTAAATGTAATTTCACCGTTTAAATTGATTTCATACAATTCACCTCCTGTTAATTGAAGATTTAATTCTTTAGCACTGTTTTCAAAATTCTCGATTACTTCTAAATTTTGAGGCTCACTAACTACTAGTGAAAAGCATTGCTCAAAGTCATTAATCTCTGCAACTGTAATACATACTGAATATTCACCCGCTTCTAAACTATCGAAAGAAATTTCGTTTGTAAATGCTTGTGAAACATTAGTTAAACTCAATCCATTTATAGTGGCTGTATATGAAAACTCTTCTGATGCGCTAATTGAAATTGAACCATCATTACTAGTTTCACAACTCTCACCGATAGCACGAACTATAAAGTTTTGTACTGGTAAAGCAGGTCCTTGTTCTCTAATAACAGTAATTTGATTGTCTGAAATATCCGAACAATCTAAATCATCTAATGATGATAACGGCTCGCCTACTTGATTCAATCCATTTCCTTCAACTCCACGGTAAGACCATCCCCAAATTTCACAGGTTCCTGCTGCTACTCCGTTTAAGTCAATTGTATCTGTATTAACTACATTTAAAATTAAACCTGTTGCTGCATCAGTAATTACATAGCGGTATGATAAGTTTTCCGCTCCTGGATTACTATGTGTAACTACAATTGGATTAGCAATCGCATCTCCTACAATAATAGTTGCTGTAGTTGCATCTGTAACTGTTGTAGTTCCTGATGCATCGGTTGTGCTAACTGTATCTATTGCAACTGTTCCGCCAATAGCAGCTTCCCTGATAATTGTAATTTGATTGTCTGAAATATCCGAACAATCTAAATCATCTAATGATGATAATGGTTGCCCTACTTGGTTTAATCCATTTCCTTCAACTCCGCGGTAAGACCATCCCCAAATTTCACAGGTTCCTGGTGCTACTCCGTTTAAATCAATAGAATTAGAATTAATTACATTTAAAATTAAACCTGTTGCCGCATCCGTAATTACATATCTATAAGATAAGTTTTCCGCTCCTGGGTTACTATGTGTAACTACAATTGGATCGGCTAAACTATCTATACAAATTACAGCTTCTGTATCTCCATTAAAACTTGTTGTTCCATTTGGATTTCCTGTTGCAACTAAATCAATTGCTACTGATCCGCCAGTTGCTGCTTCTCTGATAATTGTAATTTGATTGTCTGAAATATCTGAACAATCTAAATCATCTAATGATGATAATGGTAGACCTACTTGGTTTAATCCATTTCCTTCAACTCCTCGATAAGACCATCCCCAAATTTCACAAGTTCCTGGCGCTACACCATTTAAATCGATTGTATC
>CALGLV010000036.1 GCA_937958985.1 uncultured Aquimarina sp. | reverse complement strand
CAAAACACCAATTAAACCGTAGGTCCGAATTTATTATATTAGAGTACTAAAACGGGTTTTAGTTAAAATAAAATTAAAAACAAAAAAGCATCTCTATTTAGAGATGCTTTTTTTGTGTGTTATGTTCAACTTACGTAGTTTTGAAATAATGAATGAAGAACAGGTAATTTTAGTAGATACTGAGGATAATAAAATTGGGCTAATGAATAAAATGGAAGCTCATGAAAAAGCTTTATTACATAGGGCTTTTTCTGTTTTTATTTTTAATGATAAAGGAGAGCTAATGCTTCAACAAAGAGCTTTCGATAAGTATCATTGTGGAGGGTTATGGACAAATACTTGTTGTAGTCATCAAAGAGATGGGGAAACTACATTGGAGGCTGCAAGCAGGAGGTTGAGAGAAGAAATGGGTTTTGAAACAAATCTAGAAGAAAAATTTTCGTTTATATACAAAGCACCATTTGATAATGGTTTAACAGAACATGAATTGGACCATGTACTTGTTGGTTATTATGATAAGTATCCCGTGTTAAATAATCAAGAAGCGGCTTCGTGGAAATGGATTGCTATGAGTGAATTACAATTGGATATAGCATCAAACCCAAAACATTATACACCTTGGTTTAAAATTATTTTTGAAAAGTATATAGATAAGATATAAATAAATTCCAATTTTGATATTATTCTTTCGACTAAAAAACCATCAAATTACAACCTCGAATATCGCTATTGTCAAACCTTCCAAGGACTTCAAAATTAGCATTATCAATTTTTTTACCTAAATCTTGTGTAGCGATAAAGCAGCAAGAGTTAATGTTTGCTAAATCAATAACATTAATGCCTCCTGTTTTTTTATCAACGATTAACTGAGTAGGGTCTTCGGTATTTCTAATTAGTATTCTCATCCAAGGAGGGCATTCAAAAATCCCATCTCCAGTGCTATATGCTTGTGATAGCAGTTCGGTCATTCCATATTCGCTATGTATTACCTGTGTTTTAAACCCTTTATTTAGTAGTGAATGAAGTTCAGAGCGTATTATTTCTTTCCTACGACCTTTCATACCACCAGTTTCAATAATAGTCGTGTATTTTAAATTCAATTTATTTTTTTCTGCTAATTCAAGCAAGGCAAAAGAAACACCAATTAGTAACGTTGGTTGTTCTTTTTTTTCTAACTCTTTTAAGGTGCTAATTAGCTCGTTTATGTTGTTTAAGTAAAAATTGCTTCGTGGATGTTTAGATTGTTTAATAAGGCTATCTGCCATATATATAAGCGAAGAGCCTTCACGTTCTAAATAGGAAGGTAGTAAAGCTAAAACACAGTAATTTCTTATATCTCCATAAAAATAATTAAATCCTTTGTTGAAGCTTTCTTCATAGATAGTTAAGTCCGAAACATAATGTTTGCTGGTGTTGTTTCCGGTAGTGCCACTACTCGTAAAAATTATATCTTCAGTTTTATTAGTGGATACTATTTTTTCTTTTTTAAAAAATTCGATAGGTAAAAAAGGAATTTCAGTTACTTTTTTTACCATTGATTTAGATATTCCTAGTAAATTACAAAACCGCCTATAAACGGAGTTGTTTATGTATTGGTATTTAAAAACTTCGATACAAACAGTATCAAACTCTTTTTTAGAGGTAATATTAAAAATTCTATTACTTAACATAAAGTAAAAATAAAAGAGAGTGTGTTTTATTAAAAACACACTCTCTTTGTTATAAAATAGTATAGTCTATAATGCAGGTATACGTAATACTTGACCAGGGTAAATTTTGTCTGGGTGCGTTAACATAGGTTTGTTTGCTTCAAAAATAATTTCATATTTCATAGCATCCCCATAAACCGATTTAGATATTTTACTTAAATAATCACCTTTTTTAACCGTGTAAAACGTAGCTTCTGGTTCTTGTACTTCAACCTCTAATTGGTCATCTACTTGTGCAATGCCTTCGGTATTACCTACTACTAATATTACTTTTTCGCGAGTTGCTTGATCAGCAGCAAGTCCACTTACGGTTGCAGTATCACCGCTAATAATTACTTGCATTCCTTCAACAACTAATCCTAAAGTACTAGCTGTTTCAATCATTTTTTTTGCAGCAGCCTCGTTAGCAGCAATAGTTGCTTCTGCAGCTTCAGCAGCCTCTTCAGCTTCAGATTTACCAATTCCAATTGCAGCCCCGGCATTTTTAATAAATGAAAATAATCCCATGTGTTTGTTAAGTTTTATTAATTATTAATTTTAAATGAAAATACAAAAAAATATTAGACACAGTTTGGTTTTTAGTAAAATGAAATTAAAAAACCCTGATTTGTATTAAATCAGGGTTTTAAAAAACTATAACTAACAACTAACTTATCGGTTTTACATTTATCAATTAGCATGCCGTTTTTTTTTGTTTTACAATATTTTTCCTTTTTTGAAAAAAGAACTTCCATTTCTTTTGTAGCTGATTTTTCCATTACAAGTGCAAAAATTGTAAACCCCTTTAGCTTTTGTTTCTGTAGTGCTAATTAAAATAATTTCTTCGAGGGCGCAATTCTCTTTCTTGGCAACCTTCTTTTTTAATTGAGCAATGCTGGATCTACTTCTTTTTAACAGTGCTTGTGTTTTTGTGTTTAAAGAAGGTTCTTTGAATCCTAAGCCTAAACCACAGTTGTCTTTTAGTGCTACTGTTTTTGTTGAAGGTTTAATGTCTTTAACAAGTGGTTGGTTGTTTTGTTGTGGTGCTACAAGGTCAATATATTCCCAAGTGAAATCCGACTTTAGCAATACTCTTCTTCCATCATCAGTTTTAACAATGTGATTGTTTTGAGCTTTTATTCCGATACTTATAAAAGTAACTATAAATAAGGTAAATAATAATTTCATAATTGTCCATTTTAAGGCTTAAAAATACTATTTGTTTTGTCTTTATCAGTATGTTTTAAATTTAAATTCTATTACTATTTGAGATGTTGTTAGTAGTAGTTACTTTTAAGCTTTTAAATTAGAAAACGAATAGATATGTTTCCACTTCAACGCAATCGTCGCCTTCGTAATAGTTCAGCTATGCGATTATTAGTACAAGAAAATAATATTTCAGTTACAGACTTTATCGTTCCTTTGTTTGTAGTAGAAGGAGAAAAGATAAAAGAAGAAATAGCGTCAATGCCAGATTATTATCGATTCAGTTTGGATTTGTTAATTGCTGAAGTTAAAGAAATCTGGGATTTAGGTTTAAGGTCTGTTTTAATTTTTGTTAAAGTTCCAGAATCATTAAAAGATAATAAGGGGATAGAGGCCTTAAATAGTAATGGCTTAATGCAACGCGCTATTCGAAAAATAAAAGAAATTACTCCGGAAATGGTAGTAATGACCGATGTGGCTTTAGATCCATATTCATCTTACGGACACGACGGAATAGTTGAAGATGGCTATGTGGTAAATGATAAAACCGTAGCTGTTTTGGCAAAAATGGCATTATCTCATGCTCAAGCGGGCGCCGATTTTGTTGCTCCTAGTGATATGATGGATGGCCGTATAGAAAGTATTCGGTTAGAATTGGAAGAAGCAGGTTTCTTTAACACAGGAATAATGAGTTATAGTGCTAAATATGCTTCAGCATTTTACGGGCCCTTTAGAGATGCTTTAGATTCAGCCCCTGGTTTCGGAGATAAAAAAACTTACCAAATGGACCCAGCGAATAGGAAAGAAGCAATTGCAGAAACACTTTTAGATATTCAACAAGGTGCAGATATTGTTATGGTAAAGCCAGGATTGGCTTATTTGGATATTGTTAGGGATTTAGCAAATGAAATAGAAACTCCTATAGCTGTTTATCAAGTAAGTGGTGAATATGCGATGTTAAAAGCAGCAGCTGAAAAGGGATGGTTGAATCATGATGAAATTATGATGGAGCAATTACTAGCATTTAAAAGAGCAGGTGCATCTCTAATAGCTAGTTATTTTGCTAAAGATGTAGCTAAATTATTGAGTAATTAAACATTGATAAATAAATGTAACGTTTTTGTAATTGATTTTGTTTTTTAGCGACGTATAAGAAGTGTTACTATTAAATAAAAAATATTATGAGTTTTTTAAAATATTCCATAGCAATTTTAGCAGGTTTTATGTTGTTATCCTGTGTTGAGGACGAAATTGTTTTCCAAGACAAAGGTGATAATATTCGTTTTACACGAAGTTTAGCTTCTGTAGCGATAGATGAAAATCCAATTATAGGAGTTGATATTGTAAATAATAGTACAGGAGAAGATAACAGTGAAGCATATGATATCTCTTTTGTTAGCAGTAATTCAAATGTGTTAG
Source organism: uncultured Aquimarina sp. (assembly GCA_937958985.1). Lineage (GTDB taxonomy): Bacteria > Bacteroidota > Bacteroidia > Flavobacteriales > Flavobacteriaceae > Aquimarina. Next base: position 13,559 of record CALGLV010000036.1, on the reverse strand, counting down.
CTGTAGATAATAATGGAGTGCTAACTCCTGGAGAAAATTCTTTAAATCAAAATGCCTCAATTTCAGTAATAGCAACATTAAAAAATATACCAATAGATACTACGACTCCTGTTGAGCTTGTAATTGAAGAAGATGAAGCAGACACTATTATTGTAGGTAGGGTAACAATATCAGAAAATGAAGCAATTGGTTTTGAGGAAGAAGAATTAAAGCAAATAATAGAAAATGGCTTTACACCTAGAGGAGTAATAAACAATAGGGTTTCTCAGATAGATTTGGAATTTTTAGAGATGATGTTAAGCGCTTCTTTTTTTAATTTCAAAAACGAAGATTTAGAAAATCCTGAACTTACCTGGATAAGTGACAATACTGAAGTGGTGGCAATAGACGAAAGAACTGGACAGTTAACTCCCATAAAACTAGGAACTTCAGTTATTCGAGTTTCAGCTATTGTTGATGGAGACGTTGTTCAAGCAGAGCCATTAGCAATTACTGTTTCTGATGAAACAATAATTGAGGATCAGCCAGAACCAGAAAATAATGTGAGTATAATAGGGTCAGGAACATTTCAATCGAATAGTTTTTATACTCCAGCGGGTTCATTTCAAATAGTTGTTGAAAATGGAGAAACAAGGTTGAATTTATCAAGTGATTTTACCTCAGGGGGAAGGGTGCCAGATTTAGTAGTTTATTTGAGTAATCAAACAAATACCAATACAGGAGCCCAATTTATATCTGAAGATATTGATGCAACAGGAGCTCAGAGTTTTGTTATACCAGCGAATGTTGATGTAAGCAGGTATTCAAATGTGTTAATTTATTGTAGAAGATTTAGCCAACGTGTTGGATTTGGTATAATAAACAGGTAAAATATTCTCAAATTTTAATTTAAATTATGAAGTTAAGTAAAATTGTAACGATTTTAATTATTAGTTTATTTTCAATTAACACCTACGCAGGAGGAGGTTGGACAAAACAAAAAGGGAAAACGTACATCAAAGTGTCGGGTTGGTGGATAGAGTCTAAAAACAATTTCAATGGAGAAGGAATAGAAAGTAGCGCCGCTGTAGATAGAGGATTATTTAATGTCAATATATATGTTGAATATGGAGTTACGGATAGAATCACTGCAATCGGTTATATTCCTTTCTTTTCTAGGGCTTATGAAAATAGAGAAATAGATCAAGATGGATTAGTTAGTGGAGAAAGACCAGGTGGCGATATAAATACTTTTGGAGATTCCGAAATAGGTGTTAAGTATAGATTGTTTAAAAATGAAAGAGTATCCTTGGCGGGTAGTTTAATACTAGGTTTACCATTTGGTGATGAGGGTTCTGTTGATGATATACCTTCTTTAGCCACTGGTGATGGTGAGTTTAATCAAATTATTCGTTTTGATGCGGGTGTGTCTCTTTTAAATAATTCAAATTTAAGCTTATATGGAAATGGTTATTTAGGTTTTAATAATCGAACAAATGGTTTTTCTGACGAATTTAGATTTGGACTAGAAGTAGGTGTAGGCTTATTTGATACTAGTTTGTGGGTTGTACAAAAACTCGATTTAATTGAATCGTTTGAAAATGGAGATGATATTGATCAGTCTGTAGGAGGAAGTATTTTTGCCAATAATACAGAGGTGGTAAATTTAACAACGGAGTTGGCTTATAATTTAACTAAAAAATTAGGAGTATCAGGCTCTATAGCTATCCCTGTATCGGGTACTAATGTGTTTTCAGATCCAGCCTATAGTGTCGGAATATTCTTAGATATTAAATAGCATTTCATTACCAAAATAAATTGTAAAAGCTGACTTGTTGATAATGAGTCAGCTTTTTTTTGTGACTTCTGTTTTTTCTACCCACAAATTGGTTAAATTAGCCTTATTATATATGTAAATAAACTATGTTTTTATTATTCCTTTACGGAACACTTTCTATCTTATTTTCTTTTTTGTGCTCTATACTTGAAGCTGTTTTGCTAAGTATAACTCCTGGTTTTATTACAATGAAACAACAAGAGGGAAAAGGGTATGTTGAATACCTTCAGTATTTAAAAAAAGATGTTGACAAGCCTTTAATAGCGATCTTAACGCTAAATACCATAGCTCACACTGTGGGAGCGATATTGGTAGGTGTTGAGGCTAAAAATTTAAATATTGATATTAAAATTCTAGGTATCAGTGCCGATGAAGTTGCTATAGCTTCTACCATTATGACTTTTTTAATATTAACCGTTTCAGAAATTATACCTAAAACAATAGGGGCAACATACTGGAAAAGTTTAGCCAGTTTTACGACTATAGCTTTAAAAGTACTTATTTTTCCTTTGAAATGGACAGGTATTCTTTGGCTTCTACAACTCACCACTCGACTAATTGGAAAATCGGCTCATGTAAATACAATGAGTAGAGAAGAGTTTATGGCAATTGCCGATACGGCAGAGGAAGATGGAGTAATAAAAGGCAATGAAACTACAGTAATAAAAAATCTATTAGCTTTTAAATTAATAGAAGCTAAAGATGTAATGACACCATTTACTGTAGCGGTTATTGAAGATGAGGAAACTAGTTTGTTAGAGTTTCATGAAGGACATAAAAATCTTAAGTTTTCAAGAATTCCAATCTATAAAGGTAAAACGCACAACATTACTGGATTTGTAATGAAAGACGATATTTTGGAACAACTTGTCGAAAAAAATGGTGAAAAAAAGCTAACCGATCTTAAGCGAGAAATCTTAATAGTAAATAGCACTAAGCCTATACCAGAACTTTTTGATGAATTAGTAAAAAATAAAGCACATATTGCTATTGTTGTTGATGAATTTGGTAATATGATTGGTTTAATTACCATGGAAGATATTATTGAAACCTTATTAGGTTTGGAAATCATGGATGAAAGTGATAATGTTGAAGACATGCAAATGTTAGCAAGAAAAAACTGGGAGCGAAGAGCTAAACGTTTAGGGATTATTCCTCAAGAAGAAATTAAAGAACCAACAAAAACATCTCCAGACGAAGATTAATAAAATAGGCTTAATGATGTTGTTAAAGAAAATAGGTGTAAGTACATTAATTGTCTTTTCTTTACTAATAGCATTGTTGTATTTTTATGACTACGACTACATTTTAAAAGGAGTTCGCGTAGTTTATTTAACAGGTCATAAAACTGCTTATATAGATGATACTCCTTATTTTGATACCCATATAATTGATAAGGACGTTTCTGAAAAATGGAAGCTGCATAAAAATTATAATGAAGTACCTACATCAAAAAAAATAGATTCTACACATCAAACATTAGGTACAGTTGCTTATTTGATAATCAAAAACGATAGTATTTTTCATGAATATTATGCCGAAGGTTATAATAAAGAAAGTAGTACAAATTCATTTTCTATGGCTAAAAGTGTCATTACGGCGCTTCTTTTTAAAGCTATAAGCGAAGGTTATATAAAAGATTTAAATACTCCTGTTAACAATTTTATTCCAAACATTGAAGGAGCTTATGCTTCAGAGCTAACAGTTGGCGACTTATCTTCGATGGCTTCAGGTCTAAATTGGGAAGAAAGTTATTCCAGCCCATTTTCAATAACAGCGAAAGCTAATTACGATAGTAATATAAGGCCTTTAATAAAAGGTTTAAAAGTAATTGAAAAACCAGGGGTTAAATTTAAATATTTAAGCGGAGCTACTCAGTTACTAGGTATGGTTATAGAAAAAGCTACAAAACAAACACTATCTAATTATTTAAGTAAAAGCTTTTGGAAACCAATGGGAATGTCGCAAAATGCAAAATGGCAACTCGATAGTAATGAAAGCGGTATGGAGAAAGCCTTTTGCTGTATAGCAAGTAATGCCAGAGATTTTAGTCGATTTGGTCAATTATGGCTGCATAAAGGTAAAGTCAATAATCAACAATTAATACCAAAAGCATTAGCAATAAAAGCTCAACAACCTAGATTTACAAATTCTCCTCAATACGGTTACGGATTGTGGTTAACAAAATATAAAGGCAAAAAAGTAACCTACATGCGCGGTATTTTGGGCCAATATGTTATTTGTATTCCCGAAGATAATCTTATAATTACCCGTTTGGGACATCATCGCAGTATACCTACTGAGAAAAGTGCAGGGGAAGATTTTATTACTTATATTGATGAAGCATACCAAATGCTGAATACAGCCGCCCGATGAATTTTGATATAAGTAACATTCTTTTTCTAGATATAGAAACCGTACCTCAATATGAGGATTTTGATGAAGTGCCAGAAAACCTACAACAGCTTTATGCCAACAAAACGGAATACCAGCGAAAAGAGAAGTTTACTGCTGAAGAGTTTTATCAAAGAGCAGGGATTTGGGCGGAGTTTGGAAAAATAGTTTGTATATCGGTAGGTTATTTTGTGATTTCAGAAAATAAAAGAGAATTTAGAATAACTTCCTTTTATGGTGAAGAAGCAAGGCTGTTGGAAGACTTTAAGCAATTATTAGAAAATCATTTTAATAAAACTAAAAATGTTCTTTGTGCTCATAATGGTAAAGAATTTGACTTTCCATATTTAGCAAGAAGAATGATTATTAACAATATCAAATTGCCTCAAAAATTAAATTTATTCGGTAAAAAACCGTGGGAAATACCCCATTTGGATACCTTAGATTTGTGGAAGTTTGGGGATTATAAACATTACACGTCACTAAAATTGTTAACTTCTATTTTAGGAATACCTTCTCCTAAGGATGATATCGACGGTAGTCAAGTAAGGGATGTGTATTATAAAGAAAACAACATAAATCGTATTGTAACTTATTGTGAAAAAGATACCGTTGCAACGGCACAGTTAATACTTCGCTTTAACCAATTGCCTATTTTAGGTGATGACGAAATTGTTAGTGTTCCAAAATAGGATTAAAGTAAATTAGTGATGACAGAAAATAATAATATACTTCTCCGTGTAAAAGATTTGTCGATATCTTTTAATGGCAACCCAACTATACATAATGTTTCTTTTACGCTTAATAAAAATTCAATACTAGGGATTGTAGGAGAGTCTGGAAGTGGTAAATCGGTAACTTCAATGGCTGTTATGGGATTACTTCCCAAGAAAGCAGCAAAAATTTCAGGTAGTATTTTATATAAAAATGAAGAAATAGCGAATCTTAGTGAGGAAAAATATCAAAAAATAAGAGCAAAGGAAATAGGAATGGTTTTTCAAGAACCAATGAGTGCGTTAAATCCTTCTATGAAATGTGGAAAGCAAGTTGAGGAAGTACTACTGCTACACAAAGATATTTCTAAAAGCAAAGCAAAAGAAGCAGTTTTAGAGCTGTTTAATAACGTTAAGCTGCCTAATATTGATCGAATGTATAATTCATACCCTCACGAATTAAGTGGTGGTCAAAAGCAGCGTATTGTAATAGCAATGGCTATAGCTTGTAATCCTAAGTTGTTAATCGCAGACGAGCCTACGACGGCTTTAGATGTAACTGTTCAAAAAGATATTATAGAATTGCTTAAACAGCTTCAAAAGCAATTTAAAATGAGTATTCTTTTTATTTCCCACGATTTAAATTTAGTAAGTCAAATCGCCGATAATACGATGGTTATGTTTAAAGGGAAGGTATTAGAAATTCAGCCTACAAAATCCTTGTTTCAAAGCCCTAAAAATAATTATACAAAAGCGCTTATTTCTTCCAGGCCGAATGAATTTATAAGGTTAAAACGTTTGCCTACGGTAGATGATTTTTTAAATAATAGTATACCTAGTGAAGAAATTAGTGACTTTCAGCGTAAAATAAATCACAAGACATTGTATGCAAAACAACCTTTATTAAGAGTGGAAAATGTTTCTAAATCTTTTTTCACGAGAGTAGGTTGGTTTTCTAAAAAAGAATTTAAGGCAGTCGACAATGTTAGCTTTTCTGTTTATGAAGGGGAAACACTTGGGTTGGTAGGGGAGTCGGGTTGTGGTAAATCTACTTTAGGTAACTTAATTTTGAAATTAACGAATATTGATAAAGGTAGCATATTTTATAAAGGAGAGGATATAAGTAATCTTTCAAATGATAAGCTAAAAAGTTTCCGAAAAGAAATACAACTGATTTTTCAAGATCCTTTCGCTAGTTTAAATCCCAAAATAACTATAGGAACTGCTATAATGGAAACTATGGTAGCTCATAATCTTCATGGTAATAATAAAAACAGAAAATTAAAAGTTATAGAGCTTTTGAAGAAGGTAGGTTTAGAAGCTTCTTATTTTGATAGGTATCCACATGAATTTAGTGGAGGTCAGCGACAAAGAGTTGGTATAGCAAGAACTATAGCTTTGCAGCCTAAATTAATTATTTGTGATGAGTCGGTAAGTGCCTTAGATATTTCTGTGCAAGCACAAGTTTTAAATCTTTTAAACGAACTAAAAGAAGACTTTAATTTTACCTATATATTTATTTCCCACGATTTGGCGGTAGTGAAATATATGTCGGACAATTTATTAGTTATGAAAGAGGGGCAAATTGAAGAAAGAGGTGAGGCTGATGCTATATATAACAATCCTCAAAAAAAATACACTCAAGAGCTTATAAATGCAATTCCGAAATCAATAATTAATTAAATTATTTCAGTAAAAAAAGTTTTTTCATAATGTAAAGTACACCAAATAAAAATTCTTTAGAATTGTTTTGTTTGTAGGTTTTTGTGTTTTTTACTATCGATTGAGAAGTTTTTGTATTTGCTATTATTTCGTTGGTTAAAGTTGCTTCCATCTGTGTACTAGTGGGGTTTTATTGGTAATATATAGTTCTCTAAATATATAAATATTTTTCAATAGTAGTCGATTAAACACAATAAAAAACGATAAAACACGTTGTTATTTAATAATTGATAATGTAAAAGCTAGAATAGCTTAATTTTTTGAGTTATTTTCAGCGAAAACAATATTTTTCAAGGAATTTGATATCACTAAGTTTCCATTTGTAGCTTTTTTTACCATGTCTAAAGATACTTCAGGGGCTATTTCTACAAGTTTGAAGCTATTATTTTCTATTTTAAACACGCCTAAATTCGTAATAACTGTTTTTACGCAATTTACGCCCGTAAGGGGAAGACTACATTTGGAAAGTAGCTTTGAGTCACCATGTTTGTTAGTATGCATCATCGCTACAATAATATTTTTAGCACTGGCTACTAAGTCCATGGCGCCACCCATACCTTTAACTAACCTGCCCGGAATTTTCCAATTTGCAATATCTCCATTTTGAGAAACTTCCATTGCGCCAAGTACTGTAAGGTTTACATGTTGCCCTCTAATCATGTCAAAGCTAGTTGCGGAATCAAAAAAAGAAGCTCCTGGTAATGCGGTTACGGTTTGCTTACCGGCATTTATTAAATCAGCATCTTCTTGGCCTTCTACAGGAAAAGGCCCCATTCCTAATAATCCATTTTCGCTATGAAAAGTAACATTAATATTTTTAGGGACATAGTTGGCCACAAGAGTGGGTATGCCAATTCCTAAATTGACATAGTACCCATCTTGTAATTCTTGAGCTATTCGTTGCGCTATTTGTTCTTTTGATAACATAAATTATTTAGCATCGGGCTGAGGGGTCATTCGCAAATAAGGCTTAACAATAGTATGTCCTTTAGGGAATAAAGCTGGGATGTCTTCTGTTTTAACAGCAGGAGAAACAACACAATCGTCACCGTTTTTCCAGTTGGCAGGAGTGGCTAGTTTTTGGTATGCTGTAAGTTGTAAAGAATCGATAACACGTACTAATTCGTCAAAATTACGCCCTGTTGAAGCAGGATAAATCAAAATTAACTTAATAGACTTGTCTGGAGCAACAATAAAAACGGAACGTACAGTTAATGTATTATCGGCTTTAGGGTGAATCATATCATATAAAGTAGCTACTTTACGATCCTCGTCTGCAATAATAGGAAAGTTAACAGTTGTGTTTTGAGTTTCATTTATATCCTTAATCCACCCATGGTGCGATTCTACCCCATCAACGCTTAAAGCGGCTACTTTTACATTTCGCGCTTCAAATTGATCGGTGTATTTGGCTACAGTTCCTAGTTCTGTAGTACATACAGGAGTATAATCAGCAGGATGAGAAAATAATACACCCCAACTATCTCCTAACCATTCGTGAAAATTTATTTCTCCTTCAGAAGTATTTGCTGTAAAATTGGGAGCGGTGTCCCCTAATCTAAGTACTGACATTTTTTTATTTTTTAATTTATTCTTGAAAATAATTAGTGTGATAATATGTTTAAAGCTTACTAATTACTAAGATGTATTTATAATTATCGATGAATAACAGTGCGTTGCTCAATAGGTTTTACGTAATTTTTTCCTTGAAATATACGTTGTACAAAAATTCCAGGTACGTGTATGTGATTCGGATCTAAAGAGCCAACAGGAACAAGTTCTTCAACTTCGACTATATTTATTTTTGCGGCACCACACATTGGTGTATTAAAATTTCTAGCAGTTCCTTTGAAAATGATATTGCCAGCCTCGTCTCCTTTCCATGCTTTTATAAAAGAAAAATCAGCTTTAAAAGCGTTTTCTAAAATATGCATTTTGTTATTAAACTCCCTAGATTCTTTACCAATTGCTATTTCAGTTCCATAACCTGCAGGAGTATAAAAAGCAGGAATTCCTGCTTTAGCGCTTCTGCATTTTTCAGCTAAAGTACCTTGAGGGGTGAGTTCAACATCTAATTCTCCTGAAAGCATTTGACGCTCAAATTCTTTATTCTCTCCTACATAAGAAGCAATCATTTTTTTTATTTGCCTTTGCTTTAAAAGCAACCCTAATCCAAAATCATCAATGCCTGCATTATTAGAAATACAAGTCAATCCATTAATATTTAGTCGTACGAGCTCTAATATTGCATTTTCAGGAATTCCACATAAACCAAAACCTCCAAGCATTAATGTCTGATTGTTTTTTACATCTTGCAAAGCAACTTCTACGCTATCTACTTTCTTAAGGATCATTCTATAAATTTATGTTTTAGAATTTGTATTACAAAATTATTTGTTAATACGAATAGTTAAGCTTGTGGTAAAATTTCTATTAAGCCTAAATGAATTCATCAAGAGGCTATAAATCTCAATTTTAAACTTCTATATGTAATATAATGAGTATTTTTGGCGCTAAAATTTGAAATTAATGAAAGCATATATTTTTCCAGGTCAAGGAGCTCAATTTGTAGGAATGGGTAAGGATTTGTACGATAATTCGCCTTTAGCAAAAAAACTGTTCGATCAAGCTAATGAAATTTTAGGTTTTTCGATAACAGATATTATGTTTGAAGGTACTGTCGAAGAATTAAAACAAACAAAGGTTACACAGCCAGCTATATTTTTACATTCTGTAATTTTAAGTAAGGTTTTAGGAGCAGATTTTACTCCAGATATGGTTGCAGGTCATTCTTTAGGAGAATTTTCGGCATTAGTAGCTAGTGGAGTATTGTCTTTTGAAGACGGTTTACAATTAGTTTCTAAAAGAGCTCAGGCAATGCAAAAAGCTTGTGAAGCTTCAGAATCTACTATGGCAGCTATTTTAGGTTTGGAAGACGTTATCGTTGAAGAAGTTTGCGAATCAATAGGTAACGAGGTAATGGCAGCAAATTACAATTGCCCTGGGCAGTTAGTTATTTCTGGAGGTGTAGAAGCAGTAAATAAAGCTTGTGAGGTTTTAAAAGAAAAAGGAGCACGTAGAGCATTAGTCTTACCAGTAAGTGGAGGTTTCCATTCTGTTTATATGGAGCCAGCTCGAGAAGAGTTAGCAGCAGCAATAGAAAATACTACGTTTAATACACCGACTTGCCCAATATATCAAAATGTTACAACTACAGCTGTAACTAATGCAGAGGAGATTAAGAAAAATGTAATAGCTCAGTTAACGGCACCTGTAAAATGGACACAAAGTGTACAGCAAATGATTGCTGATGGGGCAACGTTATTTACAGAGGTCGGTCCAGGTAAAGTATTACAAGGCTTGGTGAAAAAAATAAACAAAGAATCTGAAACGACAAAGGCTTGTGTTTAAGGGATGTACCTATAACATATAGAGTGCCTTAAAATAATTATGTTTTTTTTTAGTTATAAATACTACAATATCTTATTTTTGAGATACAAGTGAGTAGTGTAACAGTGTTTTTCTAAAATGGCATGGTTTATGAATACTACAACATGTAAATGTATATTGCTAATCTAAACAACAATAATTATGATAAATAATATGAAAAAAATTACGTTAATAGCTTTCTTCTTAATGTCTTTAGGAGCATTGTCACAAAACTTAATTAGTAATGGTGACTTTGAATCAGGATTGAGTGAGTGGTTAAATTTAGAAGGAGAGAATAACTCAAAAGCAAAATTTTCAATTGATGAAAGAAATGCAAAAGAAGGAGGAGCTTTAAAGGTTTTTATTAAAAGTTTAGGAGACAATAGCTGGGATATTCAAAGTATAGCACAGGTTAAGCTTAAAAAGAAAAAAGAATACCGACTTACTTTTTATGCTAAAGCTAGATTTCCTCAATCAAAATTTAAAGCCGTAGTTCAAAATCAAGAGTACATGGAAAAGATTTTTGAATTAAGTACTAAATTTGAAATGTACACTTGGGATTTTAAAACTATTGAAAAGGTAGAAGAATTTAAATTTCAGTTTTTTGAAAACGGAACTTATTTTATAGACGAAGTAAGTATCGAAAAAATCTAAAACACAATAATTTAAATAAAAAAAACGCTTAAACTAATTATGGTTTAAGCGTTTTTTTTGTTCCTCATTGCTATTTTTTTTGAGTATTGTAGTAAATTGCACCCACAATTTTTTTGTATTCAATAAAGTCTTTTTTGCGACTTTGTAATTCTAACTAACAATATAATGATCACAAATTTAAAGTACTCCAGTAGCTTATTAGGTGTAACCTTTTTTTTATTAACAAGTTGTAACACAAAAAGCAATAATAAAAATACTGATAATGTTATAGCTACAGAGGTTGTTGAGGTTGATCCAGAGCCGGAAATTGATTTGAATAATAAAAAACCAATTTCTTCACCATTGGTTAGCCATATTTATACCGCCGATCCTTCGGCACATGTATTTAATGATAAATTATATATTTACCCTTCTCATGATATAATTACTGATGTTCCAATGGATAATGAGGGAAATCATTTTGCGATGAAAGATTATCATATTTTGTCTATGAACGAGGTTGGTGGAAAAGTAACCGATCATGGAGTTGCTTTAGATGTTAAAGATGTGCCCTGGGCAGGCAGACAAATGTGGGCTCCCGATGCTGCTCAAAAAGAGGGTAAGTATTACTTGTATTTCCCTGTAAAGGATAAGAAAGACATATTTGCTATTGGTGTAGCTTCTAGCGATTCGCCTGTTGGGCCATTTAAGGCTGAAGAAAAGCCAATAGACGGTACCTTTAGTATGGATCCTAGTGTTTTACAAGATGAAGAGGATTATTACTTGTATTTTGGAGGAATTTGGGGAGGTCAGTTGCAAAATTGGCAATCAGGAAAATACGACCCTAATGCAGTAGAACCAAAAGACAATGAACCAGCATTGAAACCATTAATAGCAAAACTAAACTCTGATATGAAAAGTTTAGCGGACACTCCTAAAAAAATTGATTTACTATATAAAGATGGAACCCCTATACTAGCAGGGGATCATGAAAAGCGCTTTTTTGAAGCAGCCTGGGTACATAAATACAATGGTAAATATTACTTTTCATATTCTACGGGCGATACTCACTTAATTGCATATGCTATAGGAGATAATCCTTATGGGCCTTTTACTTATGAAGGGGTGATATTAAATCCTGTGGTAGGGTGGACCAATCATCATTCTATTACTAAATTTAAAGGACAATGGTATTTATTTTACCATGATAGTTTATTGTCTGGGGAAACACACTTGAGAACCGTTAAAATGACACCTTTAACGCATAATGCAGATGGTACTATACAAACGATTAATGCATATAAGTAATAGTACAGGTTGTTTTTAATAGTAATAAAAAAACCGAATAAGTTTTATGTAAAAGGCAAGACTAAAATCTTGCCTTTTGCTATTTATAGCGTTTTAAAAATAAATTAAATGAACAAAATTACAATTTCATCGTTAGTATTAATTAGTACACTATTTGGTGCATGCCAGTTTAATAAATCTGTTAATACAGATTTTCAAACAGGTGCATATTACAGAGCTAACGGTATTAGCTGTGATGAGGTTGCTATAGAAGTTAATGGAAAAAATGTAAGTAGGAATGAATTTGTTTTTGGAGAAAAAGTAACTCTTGTTTTTAAAAACGTAACGGGTTTTAAAAAAAGCCAAGGAAAAAAACATCCTAAAATTTCGATGTTTGTAATTAAAAATGAAAAAGATACGGTACTCAATAAAGGCAATTTATTAAAAGGTTTAAATAATGGTATAGCTTTTGAACCGTTAGATTTACGTGCCGATTTTATAGCGGCTTTACCTAATAAAAATAACGAGAAATACAAAGCTTTAGTTGTTATTAAAGATAGAAAAGGAGACGGTGATTTTAAATATAAGTTGCCATTTACTATTACTGATAATAGTTTATTAACTATAACTAATAACGATATTAAGTATTCAAATATCTATTTATGGAATGAAACTTTAAAGCAGCCAGTTATAGGGCCTAGAATAAATGTTAAAGAGTCTTATGTTTTAATTCTAGATGGTATTGAAGGGTTGCTACCTATTAAGAATAAAGTTTTTCCTGTTTTTTCTATAGCGTTAGTTGATAATTTAAACAATAAAATAATTTCTAATCCCAACCTTTTGAGTGCTTATGTAAAAACAGGTGTAAACCCTGATGACTTAAAAGTTCAATTAACTTCTAAGCTATCGTTTAGTGAAGGAACTATTAATAATCCTTGTACTTTAACGGTTAAACTTAAAGACACTAATTCACCTAAAGCCATTTTGATTACGACACAGCTCGAAATAAAATAGCTCTTATACTATAATTTCCTTAAATCGGTTAGATATTTTAAAATTTAACGGGGTGGTAAACTGGTGTATTTGGTGTTTAATATTATTCTGAATACAGAAAAACACTTGTTGTTTGTTATAAAATAGTTTTTAAAAATAAATACAGAGTATTCTTTTATCGCTTAAAAATGATCTTAAGCGATATTTTTAGAATGATTTAAATATTTGTGTTTACACATTTTAAGGATGTTTTATATTTGTTTAGTTGATATTACTTATAGTGGTTGAGGTTTATAATACTAATAATTATAACAACCAAAGTGATTCATTTAATGTAGTTTCAGAAGATAAAATTAACCTCATTAATACAATAAGATGAAAATATTTAAAAAGCATATTAATATATTATTATTGTTATTTAGTGTTTTGGTTTACGGCCAACAAGATCCGCAGTTTACTCAGTATATATACAATACGGTATCGGTGAATCCGGCTTATGCGGGCACACGGGGAGTTTTAAGTGTTGTAGGCTTGCATAGGAGTCAATGGGTAGGATTAGACGGCGCGCCTCG
>CALGLV010000035.1 GCA_937958985.1 uncultured Aquimarina sp. | reverse complement strand
GCTCTTAAACTGCTTAAGGAAGTCGTCGTTTAATAAATCTTCTTTTTTCATTACTGTGTTTTAATTTAAAATTAAAAAAAAATAGCTTGGGTAATGACCCAAGCTATTTTTTAAACTTACACAGTTAATGAGATACTGCCTATCAAACAAAAAAAGGCGAAATCTTAGATTTCGCCTTTTTTTGTTTATGCAATCGCATTACTGATTTACTATATTTTTTTTAAAACTATTTGCTCATTTTCTTTTGAAATTAACTTACTATTAAATTCTTTAATTAGTGGATAAGAGTTTATACCGATAAAAGGTTCATTACTCTTTTTATTTACCTTCAACTGAATTAAATCTCCTTTACTAGAAATCGAGAATTTATAAGAACCTAAATTTTCGGGTAAATCTAGCCTCAAACTTTCGGGTAAACTTGAAACAACATATCCATCAGGGATAGTAATATCCATCATGTAAACTTCATTTTTAGCATATCCATAATCAATAGGGAATTTTCTTTGGTCGATTTTAAATGGGTTGTTTGTTGTTTGTAAAAACAATAAAGGTTGAAAATAAATCTCGTCCCCTACTACAGTCGAAAAATCATCAATTCTAAATTTATATTCGGAATTTATATTCTCACTGAGTTCATTAAATCCTTTTCTATTATAATCTGTAATTTCAGAAAAACTAAATGTCGATTTAATTTGTTTTAATGCTTCAGCTTTATCGCTTTTGTTTTTTTTCCTATAAACATAAGCATCATAACCTTTAGAACGTTTTTTAATTGTACCGGAAATTACCCCCTTATTATCAACAGCGTATGTTAAAATTGCATTTAATGTAGATGTATATGGTCTTAAATCAATATCAATAACGACTCCTGAGGTAGTTAACACTTTACCTCTTCCTTTGATAACTCTTTCAGGTAATATATTAGGAATCGATTTTTTATCGGTAGCATCTAAATATACTTTAGAATTATCTGACATTATAACCTCTACAATTACATAATCAAATGCATTATAACTAGGAAATATCGCTATAGGTGTATTCATAGAAGACACAAAAACAGGTCTAGCATTAATATTAGCTTGTTTCAACATTGATAACAATATCATATTAATTTGCCCACTTGACCCTGTACTATTTTTGTACGCATTTTTCACTCCACTGTAAGCTTTACTCGAACTTACATTATTCCATGTCATTTTGTTTTTAACAAAATCAAAAATTTCACTAACCTTTGCTTGGTCATTAGGAAGTCCTAAAAGGAGTTGATTTAAATCCTTCTTATAATAAGCTGTTTTCCCCAATTCATCTTTAAATGCTGGATGATCTAATTGCTTTTTCAAAACATCTTCCCAGCTGTTTGAATAATATTTTATTGGAGAATTAGGAAATTTAATAGATTTTAAATCAAACTCTACACTAGGCAAATAACTATAAACGTTATTAACGTATGATTCTTCTTTATAAGCTTCTACATTTTCCGACTTTAAAGAATAAGTATTCAATATAAATTCCACATCATATGTGCTATGAGTTCTTTTTGAAGTACTCCCTAAGCCACTACCTATTGTTTCCGTAATAGCTTGTCTAAATGTAATTTTATCTCGTTTTTTACCTTTAATTATATTAATATTTTTATCTCCCCTAGTTTGCATTCCATAATTAAAGTATTCTGGGATTTCAATATTTAACACTTGCTTTTTAACAGGTATATAATCTTGAAAATAAAAAGTAGGAAAATACGTATAGAAAGGTGAGCTAATGGTATAAGAAAATTCAATAACAGAACCTTTAGCTACATTAGGTAACGTAAATTTAACTGTATTTCTATCCGGAGAGGTTTCATCTTTATATACCCCTCCTTTTTTCATTGAAAATTCCTCTATTTTTCCATTTAACAAATTGTAAGTTTTTGCTTTTAACTTACCAACAGTTTCTTCGGCGGTTTTGGTTTTCCAAAGTAATATTTGCTGAATCGCAAAGTTTAATCCTTCTTTATTATAAATTTTAATTTTTTTATAAATTTTTCGTTTTATAAAAAAACCATCATCCTGTTTATATTCATAAAAAACCTTTTTCGATTCTTCTAATACAGCAGCTACGGCTTCTTTATTAGTTGGGTAATATTCTTCTTCCAGCTCTTCTTTAGTTACACTAGGAGGTTTTGCAGCAAATGAAATCTGAAAAAAAAATATAGAAACAAGAACAGTTAGTGAAAATTTAATCATAATAATTATTTAGTTAGTATGCATTTTATGTTGTCAAAATCTGCGATTTTTTTTGTAAAATCATTAAATGATTTTACATTTTCTTTTTTAAAAACCCCATCAATTATTATTAAATCTCTTTTGATTTTAATTTTTTGGTCTGATATTTTTTCAAAAACCAAACTATAACTCCCAAATTTCGAATCTATTTTTTGTGATTCTGGAAGAGCATATATGTTAAGGTCTTTAGCAAGGTTAATAATATATGTATCTTTATAAGTATACCCTCTTTGGTTTACTAGGGGCTGAGTTCGGTTTTCAGTATCTATCTTACTATAAAAAAATCTATTAAATATTACAGGCCTAACGATAAGCTTATTACCTGCTTTACTTCCGTAAGAATCCAATTCAAAATTAAAGCTTTCATCAATAAAAATTCCCTCTTTATTGTCATCTACAAGAGCTTCTTTAATTTTAAAATTATTTAAATAATTAAAGTACTTCTTGTAATATTCTTGTTTATCAGAAGCTTTAACACTTCCTGAATTCCAACCATAAGCAGCACCCGATGAAACTCGGTGAAAACCTCCACTCAATCTATTATTATTAGTAATGGTAATTGAGATATCAGTGGCAATTAAATTTTCTTTTGTAGTATACTTTTTAGTTCTTTTAATTTCACCTCCATCTGGTGTAATAACTAACACCTTCCTATTATCTGTAAATCCAGAAATATAACCAAACGGACTGGATTGACTAGTACATTCTAACCAAGTATCTTCACCATCAGAATTTGGTAAATTCAATATTACATGATCGCCTTGCAGACATACAAGATCTTCATTGTAATCCTTTATATTTTCTCCTGAAAAAACAATACTATAATAAGCAGGTATATTTTGAGATTCTAGTAATGCTTTGGTATAATTTGTAAGTGCTTTACAATCTCCATAACCCAACTTATCTACCTCAGTTGCTAAAATGGGTTTCCATCCTCCAACACCTAGTTGTATACTAACATATCTGGTTTTATCCTGAACGTATTTGTAAATAATTTTAGCTTTTTCTATGTTCGAATTAACTTCTGAAGTAAGCGCTGTTATTTCGTTAATTGTTTCTACAGGTAAATTTCTTCTACCTTTTAATAAATTTTCATTTTGCCAAATCCCCAGCTCCTTCCATGTAGAAGCTTCTCCTTTTAAATTGAATAAATTAAACTTTTCTAGTGCAATAAATACGTGTGGGAAAATGGTGTTATTTGGCGCAAATTTCTCTACTTTTTTCACAGCAATATTAGTTGCTATAAAATGTAATTTCGTACTTGAAGAACTAACCATTTCAATATTTTCTTCTTCAAAATTATATGTTTTATAATTAAGCGGAATATTTGTTGGATTATTAAAAACAAACTCTGATCGCTCTATTGATTGATTATAGTTTCCTAAAAAATAAAACCCGTTTAAAAAACAGGAATTACTAGTTATGTATTCTGTTGTAAACTCAACAGTATAAGGATAATTTGAGTTTTCATAATTGTAGGCTTTATATCTGTTGTCCCCTGCTAAAGTTGTATAGTTATTTACCGCTGAATAATCTTCAAACTTATTTTTATTTATTTTTTTAATTTCATTTCCGAACCTATCAAAAACAATCACCGACAACTTAGTAATCTTCCTCTCAGGACCATAACCTAAAATTAAATCTAAATGCTTCTTGCCTTTTTTATTAAAAATAGTAATCGCTTGTACTGACTTTAGTGTAACATCATCAGCACTATTAATGGTGATTTCTTTTTTATCTTTTCTCACCACACTATTTGCATCTACTTTTAAAATAGAGTCAATCGTAGCAATATTGTAATTCTGACTTTTTGCAACTAACGTTATTAGTATGGACAAACTAAAAAAAAGCTTTATTTTCATCTTGGCAAAAATAAATATTTTAAACAGATCATCCAACTATCTGAAAGTAAATTAATTGTAACACCAATGGTGTATTTACAACTTATCTTTTAAATATTGCCCTGTAAAAGATGCTTTATTTTGCGCTACTTCTTCAGGCGTGCCTTCGGCCACTATAGCTCCCCCTTTATTACCTCCTTGTGGTCCAATATCTACAATATGATCGGCACATTTAATTAAATCTAAATTATGCTCAATTACAATAACCGAATGCCCTTTTTCAATTAGCGCATTTA
Organism: uncultured Aquimarina sp.; assembly: GCA_937958985.1. GTDB lineage: Bacteria > Bacteroidota > Bacteroidia > Flavobacteriales > Flavobacteriaceae > Aquimarina. The sequence continues at coordinate 18,215 of CALGLV010000035.1, read as the reverse complement.
ACGAAGTGATTAGTTTTTGAATATCATGAAAATGTAAGCCCGTAGTAGGCTCGTCAAATATAAAGAGTACTTTATCCTTAGTTATACCTTTCACTAAAAAAGAAGCCAATTTTATACGTTGCGCTTCTCCCCCAGAAAGGGTAGCAGAGCTCTGCCCTAATTGCACATAACCCAAGCCAACATCCTGTAAAGGTTGAAGTTTTTTTATGATTTTTTTCTGATCCCTATCCTCAAAAAAAGCAATCGCATCGTCAATAGTCATCGTTAAAATATCATCGATATTTTTCTCATGAAACCGTATTTCTAATACTTCTTTTTTAAATCGTTTACCGTTACACTGATCGCATTTTAAATGCACATCGGCCATAAACTGCATTTCGATAGTTACCTCTCCTTCTCCCTTACAGTTATCACATCGCCCCCCATCAACATTAAATGAAAAATGTTTGGGACTAAAATTTCGTAATTGTGCTAAACGCTGCGAAGCATATAAACTTCGAATATCGTCGTATGCTTTAATGTAGGTAACTGGATTTGATCGGGAGGACCTTCCTATAGGGTTTTGATCTATAAACTCCACCGATTTTATTGTTGAATAATTACCCTCAATTGCAGTAAATTGACCCGCTTTCTCTGTAAAAACTCCTAACTCTCTATTTAAAGCGGGATACACTATTTTTTTTACCAACGTACTTTTTCCACTTCCTGAAACACCTGTAATGGCTGTCATTACCCCTAAAGGCAGTGTTACATCAATATTTTTAAGGTTATTTTCTCGGGCTCCAATTACTTTAATATATTGATTGGTTTTCCTGCGTGTTTGCGGCACTTTTATTTGTAGCGTATTGTTTAAGTAACCCGCCGTTAAGGTTCCCGAAGCTAAAATATCCTCAAAAGTTCCATTTGCCATTACCTCACCTCCATTACTTCCTGCTTCTGGACCTATATCAATAATTTGATCAGCAGCTTTCATAATTTCTTCGTCATGCTCTACTACAATAACACTATTTCCTAAATCGCGAAGGGATAATAATACTTTTATAAGTTTTTCATTATCCTTTGAATGTAATCCTATACTAGGTTCATCCAAAATATACATCGATCCTACTAAGCTACTTCCTAATGAAGTTGCTAAATTTATGCGCTGAGATTCCCCACCAGATAAGCTGTTCGATTTTCTGTTTAAAGTCAAGTACTCAAGACCTACTAAACTTAAAAATTCTAAACGATTATTAATTTCTTTTAGTAAGCGTTCGGCAACAATAGTATCTGTTTTGTTAAGTTTTAATTTTTCAAAAAATGGAATTAATTCTGAAATAGGCAATTCTACCAATTCATCTAAACTGGTGCCTCCTACCTTTATATAAGAAACTTCTGGACGCAGACGTTTTCCAGCACAATTTTTACATTTTGTTTTTCCGCGATAGCGCGAAAGCATTACCCTATTTTGAATTTTATAGGCTTTCGATTCCAAAAAATCAAAAAAACCATGAATCCCTTCAAAAAACCCATTTCCGTTCCAAACTAAATCCTGTTGCTCCTCCGTTAATTCAAAATAGGGTTTGTGAATTGGAAAATCGAATTTGTAAGCACTGTTTACTAGCTGTTCCTTGTAAAACTTCATGCTCTCTCCTTTCCAAGCAACCACAGCATCTTCATAAATACTTTTAGAGGTGTCCGGTATTACAAGGTCCTCATCTACTCCAATAACATCCCCATAACCTTCGCACTTAGGGCACGCTCCAAAAGGATTATTGAAACTAAAAAAATGTACATTAGGCACTACAAAAACCTTTCCATCAAGCTCAAATTTATTGCTAAAATCTGTTATTTCGTTCGATTTAATATCCTCAATACTACAGTAGCCTTTTCCTTCATAAAAAGCAGTTTCAATAGCATCTGCTAATCGATTGTAAAAATCCTCATCGTCTTTAACTACAATTCTATCAACTACAAGCTCTGCTACACTATTTTCATCAAAAACAACATCGGTACTAAGTCTCTCAACTTTACCGTTTTGTTTTACGCGTGCATATCCTTGTTTTAGAAGTACCTGTAGTTTTTCATTAATTGTTCTGCCTTCTTCCGCTTTTACAGGAGCCAACAATAGCAATTTTGTGCCTATTTTGTATTTTTTTACTAAACTAACAACATCTGTAACGGTATGTTTTTTTACTTCTTCACCCGATATTGGAGAGTATGTACGACCAATACGCGCGTAAAGTAATTTTAAATAATCATAAATTTCTGTGGTTGTACCTACCGTAGATCTCGGGTTTGTTGAATTTACTTTTTGTTCAATAGCAATAGCTGGAGCAATTCCTTTTATGTAATCAACTTTAGGTTTATTTAACCTTCCTAAAAACTGACGGGCATAGGAGGACAAACTCTCCACATAACGTCGCTGACCCTCGGCATATAAGGTATCAAAAGCCAAACTAGATTTTCCTGAACCCGATAAACCAGTGATTACCACCAACTTATTTCGAGGTATCGCAACATCAATATTTTTAAGATTGTGAAGTTTAGCTCCCTTAATTAAAATATATTTTTTAGGGCTTAAAGAAGAAATATCAGGATTGTTTTTTACCAATGTCATAAACTCAAATATACACAAATAGCTGTATACAAAAAGAGTCAACCTATGTTGTTGTAATGTTAAAAAAAACGAATAAAAATTCTTCTAATCAATAAATAATTATATATTTGACGTAATAATCAAAACCATAAGCCTATACAATACTATTACTTTTATTTACAATCTTTCTTTTAGTTTTTGAAAAGTAATATTATGGTTTTAAGGGATAATAACGACTCCGAATTAGTTTGCAAGTATATACATGGTAATGAAAATGCTTTGTCTATTCTTATAGAACGTCATCAACAACGTATTTTTAGTTTCATTTTTTCCAAGGTTTATGACAAGGAAATATCTAACGATATTTTTCAGGATACTTTTATTAAAGTTATTCGCACATTAAAAGCAGGAAAATACAATGAAGAAGGTAAATTTTTACCCTGGGTAATGCGTATTTCTCATAATTTAGTTATTGACCATTTCAGAAAAAGCAACCGAATGCCTAAGTTTAACGACAATGGCGAAATGAGTATTTTCTCATTAATTAGTGATGACTCTTTAAATGCTGAAACTTCTATTATAAAAGATCAAGTAGAGTCAGATGTTAGAAGTTTGGTTGAAGAACTTCCTGACGATCAGCGACAAGTTCTTTTAATGCGCATATATAATGATATGAGTTTTAAAGAAATTTCTGAAAACACAGGAGTGAGCATTAATACCGCTTTGGGCAGAATGCGATACGCACTTATAAATTTAAGAAAGCTTGTTGACAAACATCAAATAGTACTTACCAATTAAAAAAAAGTGATTTTTGTAATATAACAATTCTTTTTTCGTTATCTTAAAACAAGATTGAATTTAAAAATAGTTGTATGCCAAAAATTTACTCAAAAAAAACTACAAAAAAGAATACCTCTTTGAATCCAAAACCCGAAACGGTTGACTTTCTATTACAGTATTCAAAATCTTTAAGTGTTGTGAAAAATGAAAAATACTGTATTGAAATAAATAAAAATTAAATTTTTATTTATTTCAATACTCAGAGATCTTATTTATAGCTATCAGCCTTAAATTTAACAAGCTAGCTGTTCTCTGAAATATTATGTTTTTTTGATATCCTTAAATTTATTAGGGTTATTTGTAAGTAATTTTGTTTTTTGGTACTAACCAAAAGATATTTGCTTTTTACGAGTGATACCTTATACTTTAAGCATTTATTAATACAACATTTTATAATTTAATTATTTTACACCCCCAACACATGAAAATTAATTTTTTCTTAACCGCATTTTGCTTAAGCTTATTAATTGGTTGTTCTTCCGATTCAAATGAATTAGAACCAACTACCGAAAACAATAATAATGACAACACCGAAGAGGTTATTGTTATTGTAAAAGAGGATACTACTGAAGAAATGGTGATGTCTCCTGAAAACACAGAAACCGAAGAAGCGGTAGAAACCCCAAACAATAATGATACTGGAGTTTTATCACAAGAAGAACAAGAGCAATTAGATTTTGCTACCACTTCTATATTTGACAAAACAAGTAACAGCCCAAATAGCAATGCAAAAAAATGGAATAGCACTATTAACCTATTTTTATCGGGAGATTTTAGTAGCAGTGAAATTAATTTTATTAATGAATTTTCTGAGGAATTAAATACAATATCTAGTGCTATTGATATGAATATAGTTCCTTCATTTGAAGAATCTAATGTTGAAATTTATTTTGCTACAACCCAAGAATACATATCAAACAGGCCTAATTTTATAGATGGTTTTACACCCAACGGCTCATCGGTTGGTAGAGCAAATACTAGGTTTAGAATTCCTAGTTTTTTCATTACTGGTAACAAAATATGGGTTGATACTTCAGCTCGAAATTTCAACTCTGTTATAAGACATGAAATATTGCATATTTTAGGATTAGATCATACCGACGACCCTGAAAGTATCCTTTTTGGAACTCCTAATACCGATTTCCAATTAACTGATAATGATATTTTTACCATACAAACTTTATACAATCCTTTAGTACAAGCCTCTTTTACACAAAGTCAAGTTACTACTTCTGTAGAAAATAATAGAGAAGAATTTTTTAATTAAAATACCCCATACATTTTTAATTAACACTTCTTAAAGAATTTGGTAAAACGTAGTAATTGAAATTAAGCGTTAAGTTTAATTTCAATTACTACGTTTTTTTATTACTAATACAAACACACAATGAATAGCAATTCAAATATGGCTGTCTTAATTGATGGCGACAATATACCTTCTGCTCAAGTTAAAGAAATGATGGAGGAAATTACCAAATATGGCAACCCTACTATAAAGCGAATTTATGGCGATTGGACTCGCCCGGGTTTAACTAAGTGGAAAAATTTGCTTTTAGAAAATGCAATCACTCCTATTCAGCAATACGCATACACAACTGGTAAAAACGCAACCGATTCGGCTATGATTATTGATGCTATGGACATTCTTTACAGTGGTAAAGTTGATGGTTTTTGCCTTGTTTCTAGCGATAGTGATTTTACTAGACTAGCTACTCGACTGAGAGAAGCAGGCATGCAAGTAATAGGTATTGGAGAAAAAAAGACTCCAAACCCATTTATTGTTGCTTGCGATAAATTTATTTATATCGAAATTTTAAAAAAGTTATCTGAAGAGAAAGTAGAAAATAAAGAATCGAACACCTCTGAGGTAGATTTAATTACCAAAAAGGAAATCAATTTAATATCCACAACTATCAAAGATTTATCCGATGAAGAAGGTTGGGCTTTCCTTGGAGATGTTGGTAGTTTACTACAGAAAAAAAGACCTAATTTTGACTCTCGAAATTATGGTTTTGAAAAACTTACCCCACTTATAAAATCAATTGATTTATATGAAATTGAGCAACGTGAAAACCAAAAAAGTAAACACAAATTGATATTTGTAAAGATCAAAGAGAAACACAGCACAAAATCTAAGAGGTCCTAATGTTATATCAAAATAGCTTAGTATACAAATATGCTTCGGGGTTATAACAGTTTGATTTCCCGAATAAATAACTCCTTAAGCATTTTTGTATGATTAAATAACTATTTTTATTTGTAATAAAATCAGCTATTTTAAATTCTTAGAAATCCCTTTTTTCAAAATTTCTCCAAAATTAAAAATATCTTTGTACGATATATATAAAGGCACTGGAGCCAATCTAATCACATTAGGTTCTCTCCAATCTACAAACACCCCATGTTCCATTAAGTAGTCGAACAACTCACGACCGTAGTCATGTAAAAACACTGAAAGTTGTGTACCGCGCTCTTCCTGATTCACTGGTGTAATAATTTCAAAATTCGAATTTGTTGCTATTGCAACTTCTTTTAAAATAAATTCAAGATAGCTAACTATTTTATTACGTTTGGTAATTATTGCATCCATCCCTACTTCATCGAACATATGTAATGACGATAAATAAGGGGCTAAACTCAAAATAGGAGCGTTACTTATTTGCCATGCATTTGCATCTGGTTCGGGTATAAATTCAGGAGCCATTAAAAAACGTTCTTTTTTAGAATGCCCCCACCAACCCTCTAAACGAGGAATCTCTTTAGTATTGTGATATTTCTCGTTTACAAAATATCCCGATGCACTTCCTGGTCCACTGTTCATGTACTTATAACTACACCAAGAAGCAAAATCAACTCCCCAATCGTGTAATTGCAAACTTACATTACCAACAGCATGTGCTAAATCCCAACCTACAAAAGCACCTGTGTTTTTAGCCGCCTTAGTAATTGTTTTCATATCAAAAACCTGACCCGTATAATAGTTTACACCTCCAATAAGTACTAGTGCACATTCATCGCCAACAGCTGCAATCGTTTTTAAAACATCTGCTGTTCTGAAATGATGCTCCCCTTCGCGTTTTTTAATTTCAACAATAGCCTCTTTAGGGTCATAGCCGTGAAATCGTACCTGACTTGCAATCATGTACTGATCGCTAGGAAAAGCTTTTTCTTCACATATAATTTTAAAACGCTTTGAACTCGGCCTATAAAAAGAAACCATCAATAAATGAAGATTAACCGTTAGCGTATTCATTACCGAAACTTCGGATGGCTTGGCACCAACTACTTTTGAAAGTTGTTCCGAAAAGCGCTCGTGGTAATCCCACCAAGGCTTATCGGCTTTAAAATGACCTTCAACAGCTAAGCTTGCCCAATCATTAACTACCTCATCAATATATTTTTTCGTTTGTTTTGGTTGTAATCCTAAAGAGTTCCCCGTAAAATAAATTACATCTTTCCCTTGATGCTGTGGAAAAATGAATTGATTTCTATAAGAAGCTAACGGATCTTTTTCATCTAATGATGATGCAAAACCTAACGAATTTTCAAATGACATAACTAATAATTTTGTAGTTACAAGATAGTATGATTTCTCCTTAAATTAAACCCCCTAAATAGCTATTTTTGTAATAAAAAAGTATGCATTTTATTTCTGACAAGTTAGACGATTATGTAGTAGCACATTCTGAAAAAGAACCTGAGTTACTGCAACAATTAACACGCGAAACTTATCAAAAGATATTGCAACCTCGCATGCTTAGTGGTCATTTTCAAGGAAGAATTTTAAGTGTTTTATCTAAATTAATTGCTCCTAAATTTATTTTAGAGATTGGGACTTATACAGGTTATTCTGCTTTATGCCTATGTGAAGGTTTACAAAAAAACGGAGAATTACACACTATAGATATTAACGAAGAGCTGGAGGATTTTCAACGTAAGTATTTTGAAAAATCGGGATACAGTGATCAAATTACACAACACATAGGAGATGCAACTAAAATAATTCCAAGTTTAAATCAAAAATTTGATTTGGTTTTTATTGATGCAGATAAACCTAACTACCCTACTTATTTTAATTTAATTATTGAAAAAATGAATCCGGGAGGCGTTATTTTATCGGATAATGTGCTTTGGAGCGGAAAGGTAATTGAAAAGCTAAACCCTAAAGATGTTTCAACAAAAGCGGTACTCGATTATAATAAACTTTTAGTGGCAGACCCAAGAGTTGAAACTGTTTTACTCCCTATTAGGGATGGATTAACGATTAGTAGGGTATTGTAATTATTACCAACTAAATCTTTACTATTCAACTATTTTTTGCGAGTTTATGTTTTATTTCGAAAGTAATTCAAGTGCTTTTAAAGCATACCTTTTGCCTAACTCCCTATAGCCTTCCGAATCAAAATGAGCTTTATCTTTAGCGGTACAATTTTGTGACGATATTATATGCGAAGATTTAATAATCGCTGGTAATTGATTAATAATTGGATTCATTTGCGAGCAACAACTACCCTTTACTGCAACGACTTCTCCTGCTAACAAAGGAACAGTAGAGGCGTCTAAAGAAAGATCTATTAACATATCATTATATATCTTCTTTACGTAATTTGGCCATTGGGTATCTCCTGCATTGGTTTCTCCTTGATGTAAAAGAATTCCTTTTATAACACCTTCTTTTTTAGCAATTTTAGCCATATTAATAAGGTGTTTATAAGGATTTCCACCATAAAGAGCTATTTTATCAGTAAACCATTTTTCTTTATAAGTAGTATCATAATTCTTATACAGGTCTTTATCAAATAATCGAATATCACAGCCTGCAACAGCAACATTAATAACACCTACCCTACTGCTTTTAGGAAGGTTTTCAACCATAGTTCTACCAAAATAATCTGCGGGTGATAAGCCCGTAATACATTGACTCAACGGTGGTGTTGCCTTGCGCCAAGAACCTTTTACCCGCGCTAATTCATCTAACTTAGGACAATCCAAGGTTTGCATCACTAAAAAACGACTATCAACCTCTTTATCTATAATTTCAATAGCCCCTTGACCTTCCATATTGGATTGACCAAAACATAAATAAACATAAAAATTGGGGTCGGCCGTATCTGTTTTGCAACTTGAAAGAGTCGCTATTGTGATGCATATTATTATGCTAATAAGTACTTTCTTATACATTTTTTTGTTTCGATTTGTAGTACTGTAAACATTCTATAGAAAATCTAAATTTTTAAACTATTACCCCCTACGGCGCTCCAACAAAATCATCATCATTAGTCCGAGTACAATTCGTTGGTCATCGTCGTTATCAGTAGTTTTTACCTTTTCAACTGTAAATTTTCTTCCCGTAAACGAGGCTTCTTTTTTAAGCTTTGCTATTACCTCTCCTTTTAAGTTGGTAACGCTGTATGTTGGATTGAAAAAATAGCCTGTAAAAAAGCCTACAATTGGTATTTCACCAATAATACTATCAAACACTTTTACCCAAGGGCTATCTTCGTTTATATTGTACTGTAGTTTTTGATGTTGATCTATTAATTGGTAAGAAGCTTTCCAAATGGAACGCCAACCTTTACGCGCTACTTTTCCTATTTCTTCCTTAGTATTAAGGTCGGTAATACTATATGCTGTTGAAAAGTCTATCCATTTATCGGCACGAATACGAAAGTTTTCTTTGGTTTTACTTTCATTATCGTAAATAATAATATCTTCCTTTAGCTTAAACATTTTTTGCCGCACATAGGCAACCACATGTCCGTTAGTATCCGTAGCTGTAAAATCGTTTGAAAATGTACCGATATTGAATACAAAATTAATGGGGAATTTTAAATTTGTCATGAGTGTAAATAAGTTCTTCTAAATATAGAAAAACTTATAACGTATAAATACCGAACAGCATTTATTTGATTGTATCTTTTAAAATTAGCTACAAAAGAAAAAAGCCGTAGCTAACTTATACAACTAAAAAAAACAGTATCTACTTTATTAATAAGCTACCGATATCAATTACTCTAACTAAGGGTTAAAACTGTAAAAATACCTCAACAAACATTTACTAATTTTTATTAGAATATGTTTGTTGAGAAAGTAAATTACTGATACTGCTTATAATTATTAATTTTAACTTGCGCTTTTAAGTCGTGTAGCAAGTTGTATAGCCCAAAAAAGGTTCTGTTTATGTACAGGAAATGGCGGCTTCCTCTACTCCCATTCATTTTTCGCAACTCTTTATCGTTAGAATACTTTTCGCTTAATTCGGTAATGCTATTCCAGAAAGTTTCGTCTGAAAAATCGAAATCCTCATTATGAAAAGGAGAGGTGAACAACGATAACATTTCATGAAACAAGGCTGAGAAAAACGCTGTCTCTTTAGGAGTATCATCTTCCAATAAAATTTCTAATTGAAACATTTTTTCTTTGAACAGCTCTGGGTTATTGATAATCTCGATTTTGGCAAGTTCAAAATAAGGTGTATAAAACTCTAAAGGAACTTCTTTAATACACCCAAAGTCAATGGCTATTAAATTTCTTTCGTCATCAATAAGAAAGTTACCTGGATGCGGGTCGGCGTGTACGGCTTTTAGTATGTGCATTTGGTACATATAAAAATCCCACAATGCTTGGCCAATTTTATTTCCCTCTTCCTGTGTAAACTCTTTAGCCGTAAATTCGCTTAAGTGCTCACCGCTCATCCAATCCATTGTAATAATGCGATCGCTTGAATATTGTTCGTAATATTTTGGAAATTTTAAATTTGGAATTTTAGCACAAGACTCCGTAATTTCGATGCTTTGCTTAATTTCGTGAATGTAGTCAGTTTCTTCAAGAAGTTTACCTTCTATTTCTTTGAAGTACTTATCGGTATCTTGTCCTTTTAAGTTAAACATTCTAACAGCGATGGGTTTAACCATCGCTAAATCAGAACTGATACTGTCTGCTACACCAGGATATTGGATTTTCACAGCAAGCTTTTTCCCATCTTTTTCAGCTTTATGTACTTGGCCAATACTGGCCGCATTCACTGATTGGTTCGCAAACGTATCGAATATAGCTTCGGGATATTTCCCAAAGTAATTTTTAAATGTTTTACGCACTAGTGGTGCTGACAATGGAGGCACACTAAATTGTGCTAACGAAAAACGTTCTACATAAGCCTTTGGTAAAAGACTTTTTTCCATTGATAGCATTTGAGCCACTTTAAGCGCACTACCTTTCAAACTTTTAAGACCGTCATAAATATCGGCAGCATTATCTTCGTTAAGCTGGTCTTTATTTATGTCAGGATTTACTGCCTTTTTACTGTAGTACTTAAGGTAGTTTCCTCCTATTTTCACACCTGTTTTAACTAACTCAGTAGTTCGACCAAGTTTTGATGTAGGTATTTTGTCTATTGTTTTCATAGTTCCTTACACTTAAGTAATTATTTTTTTTCTTCAGTCAATACTTTTGCCCAAATAATTGCATCATCGATGGTCGCAAAACTTTGAATTTCTTTATTAAAAAACAGTTTTTCTATTGCCAAACTAAACAAGCTTTGTTTTCGGTAATTAACGGCTCCGTAAGCTTTAAAACTATAGTTGCTTTTAAAAAACTTAATCCAATCATTAGGTTTAATTGAGTACGAATTTATTCTGTTTGATATGTAAACTAAATTGCTCCCATTTTGCTCGTAAAGCTCTTCAAATTGTGCTGATAAATTTTTACCATGACCATCCCATGTAAAAACTACTCCTTCGTTAATTTCTGACACAATAAAAGTATCAAAAAGGTAAAATTTCCCATAAGGCTTTTCTACTAACTGTATAGCTTCCCTATAAAAAATCGATTTTTTTAACTCACCCATACTTAAATCACTGTTTATTAGACTTAAGAAGATAAGTTAATTTATTGTGAGTTAACTCATAATTTTCTCTTTCCACAAAAATTTACCCAAATCGATAATATTTTCTAATGGAGTGTTGTCAAAAACATCAAAAACGGTGTTTACCGATTTTTCAATCGCAACATCTGTTTTTTCAAATCCTGCAGATTCATCGTCTAGCCAAAATTTCAATAAAAATAAAAATTGCACCCACACAGCTTCCGAAACTATGGCTACTGGCTTTTTAGTAATTTTCATTTGCTTCCCTTCATTATCTTGTGCTACAAGCTCGGCACCGAAATCTTTCATTTTACTTCGCAGTTTTGATAACTGTTGTAAATTCTTCAATGCATGTTTATCTTCATTTAAAACAAACAGCACATAACTTCTGTTAGCTGTTAGCATTTCGAAAAATGTAAATTGAAATGTCAGTAATTTTTCGCGGCTTGTATAGGTTGAAAATTCCTCATTTTTAAGTAGCAAGTTTTCTACGTGTAAATAAAAATCTACCCAAATGGTTTTTTTTAAACTTTCGATACTACCAAAGTGCTGATAAAATTCAGCCTCTTCTAATTTATGATGCTTGCAAAAAGAAAACACACTTTTAGGATTTCCTTCAAGCAAAACGTGTTCCATATAAGTACTAATAATTTCAGATCTTGTATCTTTTGTCGTAGAATTTTTCTTTGCTACCATAATTATATTAATTAATTATCTGTTGCGATTTGATTTTTTTATCGATTTAAAAGAATACTTCTTTTTGTTATTAATAGCTTAAAAACATCAATAAGTATTCTTAATCGTTATAATTTAGTGTTTCCAATATTCTTAAGAATTTTGAAAAACCTGCCTGATTTTCATCAAAATGCGCTTCATGTATTCGTAGGTAAAGATACAACCCGTTTAATCTTTTACTAAATCAACTAAACAAAACATTTGTTAAAGTTTAAAGCATGTGGAATTGAGAATTGAGAATTGAGAATTGAGAATTGAGAATTGAGAATTGAGAATTGAGAATTGAGAATTGAGAATTGAGAATTGAGAATTGAGAATTGAGAATTGAGAATTGAGAATTGAGAATTGAGAATTGAGAAGGAATTTGCTAAAAGCAAATTCCTCCCTTTTTTCTAAATATTAACTATAATTATTAATACTACTGGATAATTATTTTTTGAATTGTATTTCCTGTTTTTAAAAGGTATAAACCTTGGCTTTGACCACTTAAATCAATACGGCTACCTTTGCCTGAGGCTGTTAAATTACCCATAACAGTAAAAACAGTCCATTGAGTTGATTTACTAATATTAAAAATACCTGAGTTACTGGGGTTAGGGAAAACCTCTGTAGCATCTATATTATTGTTATTTGAAGTTATGTTTTGTAAATCTTTCCTAGAGGTTCTTTTTCTAATTTCAAAATGATCAAAATTCCATCCACCACCATCAACAGCTTGAATACGAATAGTTCTATTACCTTTGTCTAAATTTACGGTTTTTCTAATTGTTTTCCATGTTTTAACTCCATCCGTATTAGGAACAGCTATATCTCCTTTATTATTTCCGCTAAGACGTAATCTAATTTTACCCCTGCCTGAATTTTTGTTAGAAGCCACTCTATATCTTACATCATAATCTCCTGAAGACGGGATGTTTACAAAATATTCCATATAATCACCTTCTTCTATACTTGTAACATAAGATTCTTTTTTAGATACCCCTTTGCCTTTACAATAAGTTTCCGCTTGTATTCTATTAGATATTGACTTAGGTGTAGAGCCTTTACAATCTGAGGTATTACTATCATTATTATCACTACTGTTACTCGTATTAGGGCTAGGAGTATTTACTTCATTATTATTAACAGTTGGCGTGCTTGCAGGAATACTATCACCACTACTTGCCCCAACTTGCTTGTTAATCCTTTTAGTATCAACTATAAAGTTATCAAAGTAGGCATATACATCTTTTGTAGGAGCATCAGCTTCGGGGTTACCTCCATAAAAAGTAGAGAAAAACATTTTATTAATCTTTACTTTAGCGTTATCTCTAAACTCGGCATTCTTATATTCTCCCAGTAATTTACCATCTATCCAGGCTTGCATAATACCGTTCTTTTTACCAATATTATTAAGTTTGTACCTAATTTCGATATTAAACCATTTGTTTTTTGCAATGGTATAAGTTGCTTTTGCCCAGGTAAAATGTTTTTCGTTATTTACAGGTGTTTTTACATAAAATTCAAGCTCGTCTTTATCTCTAAATTGAAGCTTACCATCCCAGGCTGTATTTCTGTCATCTTTATCATCAAAACTTAGTCCGCCACCTAATCCTGGAAGCTTTCCTGTTCTCCCTGTATTTTTCGAAGGCTTTACAAATTCGAAATCTGCACTAAATTTTAAGTCGTAGCTTAAATAAAGTTCGTCATAGCCATTTTTTAAATCTGTTTCCCATTGGGCGCCACTTTCTTTACTATCGGCTTTTCCTTTTGGGTATTTTACTTTTAGTGCGTTTCCTGTATCGGGAGCCGATGATTTAATTACCGACACGCGGTCTTCACCTTTTCCTCGTCTTGAAAAACCATTTCCCGATTTAGTTTGCCAATCACTAATAAGTTGGTCCCTAGTATAGGTACCTGTTTTAAATTCGTCAGCATTTTTTTGAAATACTTGCCCGTAAGAATACGTAAAACTAGCAGTGGTAAGTAAAATAGCCGCTGCCCTTTGTATTGTTTTTTTCATAATATAGTTGTTTATAGTTGATGAGTATCAACAGTGTTAATTAATTGATTTTCAATTTCACTAATTATTTAAATCTATTTGTACTGATAATAAGCACTAATTGTACTGATTTGGCGGTTGGCGGTTTAATAAATTTTAATTTTTGTAACAAAACAATGATTGATAACCGTTTTAACTCTTTTTTTAATCTTTTATTTCTTTGCTTCGTTTATTTACTTAGCTTTTTCCGCGTGAAGGATTGAGCGGTTACCCCACAGCCCGACGCAGGAGGTGCGAGGCGTATGAGTGAAAGCCTGACCCAAAGGGGCACGCCCTAATAAAAAAGACGACAGTTTGTCAGCTATAACTAATTGGTATTTTTTTTGAAATGGAGATTATACTATTATTAATCAAATTAAAATTTAACATATGGCAACTGGAAATATTAATGTTTCGGTGGAAAATATTTTCCCACTCATTAAAAAATTCTTGTATTCGGATCACGAAATTTTCTTGAGAGAATTAATTTCGAATGCAACTGATGCAACTTTAAAATTAAAGCACCTAACTAGTATTGGTGAATCGAAGTCGGAATATGGAAACCCTGTAATTGAAGTTTCTGTTGACAAGGAGGCGAAACAAATCCGTATTAAGGATCAAGGTTTGGGTATGACTTCGGAGGAGGTTGAAAAATATATTAATCAGGTAGCTTTTTCTGGTGCAGAGGAGTTTTTAGATAAGTATAAGGACAGTGCTAAGGATTCGGGTATTATAGGTCATTTTGGTCTTGGTTTTTACTCGGCTTTTATGGTTGCAGAAAAGGTAGAAATTATTACTAAATCGCATACGGGTGCCCCTGCTGCGCATTGGGTTTGTGATGGGTCGCCAACGTTTAGTTTAGAGGCTTCGGACAAAGAAGATAGAGGAACGGAGATTATTTTACATGTAAGTGAAGATGAGCTTGGCTTTTTAGAAGAGACTAAAATAAGTGAGCTTTTAGTAAAGTATAACAAGTTTATGCCTGTGCCAATTAAATTTGGTACTAAAACAGAAACTTTAGAAAAGCCTGAAGGTGCTAAAGAGGAAGATGCTGCACCAACCCAAGAGGTTGATAATATTATAAACAACCCTACCCCAGCTTGGACTAAGCAACCTGCGGACTTAGAGGATAACGATTATAAGGAGTTTTATAAAGAATTGTACCCGATGCAATTTGAGGATCCTTTGTTTAACATTCACTTAAATGTAGACTACCCATTTAACTTAACGGGTATTTTATATTTTCCTAAACTAGATCCGAATGTTGGTATTCAAAAGGATAAAATTCAGTTATACCAAAATCAGGTTTATGTAACGGATAATGTGGAGGGTATTGTGCCTGAATTTTTAATGATGCTTCGTGGTGTTATTGATTCTCCGGATATTCCGTTAAACGTTTCGCGTTCGTACTTACAGGCCGATGGTGCTGTAAAAAAGATTTCGAGCTATATTACGCGTAAAGTAGCTGATAAAATGAACTCTTTATTTAAAAATAATAGAGCCGATTTTGAAGCGAAATGGGACGATATTAAAATCGTTATTGAATACGGTATGCTATCGGAAGACAAGTTTTTTGACAAAGCTAAAAACTTTGCTTTATTACCAACAGTTGATGGTGCTTACCATACTTTTGAAGAGTTAAAAACTAAAGTAGAGGCTTCGCAAACTGATAAAGATGGCAAACTTGTGGTACTTTATGCTTCGGACAAAGATGCGCAGCACAGTTACATACAATCGGCTAAAGACAAAGGGTACGAGGTTTTATTATTAAACTCTCCTATTGTATCGCACCTTATTCAAAAATTAGAAGCTACTTACGAAAACACTACGTTTGTAAGGGTTGATGGTGACCATGTTGATAATTTAATTAAAAAGGACGATGCTACTGTTTCTAAATTAAGTGATGAGGAAAAAGAAGCTTTAAAAACTACTATTGAAGCTGTAGTACCTAAAGAAACTTACACGGTACAAGTGGAAGCGATGGATAGCCAAGCTTCGCCTTTTATTATTACACAACCCGAGTTTATGCGCCGTATGAAAGAGATGCAGCAATCCGGTGGCGGTGGTATGGGAATGTTTGGTAACTTCCCTGAATCGTACAACTTAGTGGTAAACTCAAACCATAGTTTTGTTGATAAAATTAACAGCGAAACTAACGAGGAAGCAAAATCGGGCTTAATTAAACAAGCTTTAGATTTGGCTAAGCTTTCGCAGAATTTACTTAAAGGTGAAGACCTTACTAATTTTGTGAAACGTAGTTTCGAAACAATTTAATACTTAGTATTTATAATAGAATCCGCTACCATGTATTTGGTAGCGGATTTTTTTTGGTTTAATTATTCATGTAAGCCTGGTGGGTTATCAAAACATACTTTCCTTTTTCTTTTAAATCTAAAAAACCGTATTCGTAGCAAAATAGGTATACTTGATCTTTGTGATTTTTCCAGTAATGCGTAAAATAATTAGGGTCAAATCCGTCGGCAATTAATTTTTGCTTTCGAATGGTTGATAAGCCCGACTTGTTGTACAATTTTAATAATTTTCGGTTTATTTTTAATTGCTTGTCTATTTTATAATATAAATCTTCTTCGGATTTCCGTTTTTGATATTGATGCGCCGACTTGCATTTTAAGGAACAAAACTTTTTATCTATCCTACCTTTAAGTTCTATTTCGCAAACGGGACATTTTTCCATGATTTATAGTGTTCGTTAAAATTATTATTTTTTACTTAAAAAGCTTATATTTAAATGTTTAGTTTAAAAGGTTTGGTTATTTATAGTGTTTTTAAAGTTGAAAAATAGTGCTACTATTTTTATAGCTTAATTAAAGAAAACATGTTAGGCTATTATTTTACATGTTTTTAAAAATACGCGACAGCTAATTTTACAATGTTGCTTTTGATACTTCGAAATGTAGTAAACAAATAATTATTAAGCAGAATTTTATTCGAATGTTATTCGGCTAAAATACTTCTTATATTTTTTTATTCATTCATATTTGCTCAAAATGAATCACTTACAAAAACATATTACTTTAAAACACCTGTTAATTAATGGTGAAAAAAAGATTGGTCTGCAGTTTTATCCTGATAAGGTTATACAGGCCTTAGTTAAGGAGTTGCCCAATCCTAAGTGGAGTAAAATGTATCAAATGGCATATATTCCGAACACGAAGTACAATATGGATATTGTTTTTGATAAATTTAAAGGGGTGGCCTGGTTAAATTGTCAATTTTTCTTTGAGCATAAAGCTATTAAAGACAACGTACCACTAGATATTGAAAGCTACAGAAGTAGGCCTATTAATCCTAATAAAAGGTATGCACCCGATACGTATTTAAATAAGTTAGAACTTAAACACTACTCTGCAAACACCTGCAGGGTTTACATTAGCATGTTTGAGCGTTTTATAAATTATTACCCTAATACTGAAGTAAATTCCCTTTCGGAAGAAGAAATAAGGCACTATTTGAGAGCCTTGGTTGCTGAAAAAAAATCGGATAGTTATATTAATCAATCTATAAACAGTATAAAATTTTATTACGAAGTGGTATTGGGTATGCCTAACCGATTTTACAGTATTGAAAGACCTCGAAAAAAGCAAAAACTACCTGTGGTACTTTCAAAAGAAGAGATTATGCTTATGATTGATTTAACGACCAACTACAAACATAAGTGCATTATAAGCTTACTATACTCGGGCGGATTGCGTAAAAGTGAGCTTTTAAATTTGAAAATTGAAGATATTGATAGTAGGCGAATGGTAATAAACGTAAAACTTGCCAAAGGAAACAAAGATAGAATTACTTTACTTTCGGAAACTATACTAGAATATTTACGAACTTACTATAGTATTTGGCAACCTAAAACTTTTTTGTTTGAGTCGCCTAACGGTGGTGCTTACAGCCGAACTAGTGTTGATTCCATTGTAAAAAGGGCTGCCTACAAAGCGCGTATTGAGAAAAAGATTACACCCCATACATTAAGGCATAGTTTTGCTACTCATTTATTAGAAAACGGAACTAATTTAAGGCATATCCAATCTTTACTAGGTCATAGCTCAAGCAAAACCACAGAAATTTATACTCATGTAGCCACAAATCATTTGCAAATCATAAAAAATCCACTAGATTTATAGTCAATATAACACACACTTTCGTGTGTTATTTAATTGTTG
>CALGLV010000034.1 GCA_937958985.1 uncultured Aquimarina sp. | reverse complement strand
ATACCAGAGATGGTCGATAAGTCAAAGAATGCATACACCCCCACTCCTTCCAAAGCTTTAGAAACAATAGAAAAATCGTCCTTTATCGAGGATTCGTATTTTGTTATTAATTGCAGATCTTCAGACATGATTCTTTTTCTTTTTTTCAAAAATAAAGAAATTTGTCCACGAAAACAAGAAATTTGTCCTGTGGGAAAATTTCACTCTTCAAATCTACTCCATCACAAACTCCATATCAATCTGCCGCTTCGCCATATCGACACTTAAGATTTTCACTTCCACTTTATCGCCCATTCGGATGATTTCGCCAGAACGACGGCCGCTTGCACTCAATCGGTTCGCTGCAACTTCGTAAGGTTCAGGGAATTTATCGAAACCAATCATGCCCTCTGCTTTGCTGTGTACCAATTCAATAAACACCCCTCGCTCGATAATGCCTGACACCACGCCATCGAAAGTTTCTCCAACGTGTTTGCCCATGAATTCGGCTTGTTTGTACTTAGTACTTTCTCGCTCGGCCTCCATCGCTTTTCGCTCCATCAAACTGATGTGCTTACACGTGGATTCCAAAACTTCTTTATCTGTTCGGTAAGTGCCTTCGAGATTGGCTTCCAAAATACGATGTACCAACACATCGGCATATCTACGAATCGGAGAAGTGAAATGCGCATAAAAATCAAATCCTAAACCATAATGTCCGAGGTTATTGCTCGAATATTCTGCTTTCGACATCGTGCGAATCGCAATCGGTTCGAGCATTTTTAAAATCTCATCTTCTTTCGATTTTTCAGTCATTTTATTGAACGCAACTGCCACTTCTTCTGGCGTATTGATATTCATTTGGTAACCCAACTCTTTTGCGAAGCGAACCAATTCAGCAACTCGATCCATGTCTGGCAAATCATGCACTCGATATGGAAAAGGAATTTCTTTTCCTTCTGCTTTCTTTTGAATGTACGTTGCCACCTCTTTGTTGGCCAATAACATAAATTCTTCAATAAGTTTATTGGCATCTTTTGAAGTTTTAAAGAATACACCAATAGGCTCGCTGTTTTCGTCTAAGTTGAATTTCACTTCCGTTTTATCAAAAGATAATGCTCCCATTTTCATACGTGCCTCACGCATAATTTTGGCTAGCTCGTCTAATTTTAAAATGGCTGCTGCAATAGGTTTACTTACCTCATACTCTTCTCCCGTAAGGGAAATAGCTGCAGGTATAAAAGTTTCACCTGTTTCAATTACCTGTTGTGCTTCTTCATAAGCAAAACGAGCGTCAGAATAAGTAGCGGTTCGTCCAAACCACTCCCCTACTAATTCTGCTTTATCAGTAATTTCAAATACTGCCGAAAATGTATATTTTTCTTCATTAGGTCGTAATGAACACGCATTGTTCGAAAGTATTTCGGGCAACATAGGTACTACTCTATCTACTAAATATACCGAGGTTGCACGTTCATAAGCTTCATCATCTAAAATGGTTCCTGGTTGTAAATAATGTGAAACATCGGCTATATGTACGCCAATTTCATAATTACCGTTTTCTAATACTTTAAACGAAAGTGCATCATCAAAATCCTTGGCATCTTTAGGGTCGATAGTAAACGTGAGTGTTTTACGCATATCCCTACGATTTGCAATTTCAGCTTCGGTTATTGAGGTATCAATATCATTAGCATACTGCTCTACTTCTTCAGGAAATTGGTTTGGTAAACCGTATTGCAATAAAATAGCATGTATTTCGGTTTCGTGTTCCCCTGGTATTCCTAATACTTCTTTTACACTTCCAAAAGGAGAATCGGCTTTTTCTGGCCAATCCTCAAATTCGATAAGTACCATTTCACCATTATTGGCACCGTTAATTTTTTCCTTAGGAATAAAAAAATCGGTGTACATTTTATGATCTTGTATGTTTACAAAAGCAAACTTATCTGTAACCTGAATAATACCTATAAATTCGGTTTTCTTTCGCTGAATTATACGATTGATTTCACCTTCGTGATTGCCTTTTCTTTTTCTTCGGTACATGTATACCTCGACTGTATCGCCATTAAAAGCTTTATTTAAGGCATTGCTTGGTATAAAAATATCTTCTTCTAACTCCTCTACAATTACGTATGCTGAACCTTTAGAGGTTACATCTACTACTCCTGTATAAATACTTTCAGAAGCTTTAAACACGTATTTACCTCTACCCTGTTCTTCTATTTGTTGTTTAGCTGCGAGCTGAGCTATTTTTTTTATAATTTGATTACGACCACTTGCATCGGTTACTTTTAATTTACCTGCAATTTGCTTGTAATTCATGGGTTGATTGCCCATTTTTTTCATAATCTGTAGAATTTTTACATCCAGATTAGTCAATTTTGTTGGTTTCTTTTTTTGGCTATTACTACGTCTGCCCATTTATCATTGAATTTGCTTAAAAATACAGCTAATATTTAAACTTCTAATACATATGGATTTTAAATATTAATTTTTGAATTTAAAATACTAAATTATAGATTTCTAAGTACTAAGGACTGTTTTATAATTTCGACTAAATTTTTAAATTAATAGCTATGATCAATTACGTTACCATTGCCAGATATACCTACGAATACGAATATTCGGTATTGAAACATTTGTTGATTGAAGCCGATATTCCTTTCTTTTTTAAAAACGAAACCATGGCAAGCATAACTCCTTTTTACTCCAATGCTTTGGGAGGAATTGAACTTATGGTACATCCTGATGCTAAAGAAGATGCTATTGCTATAATTGAAAAATTAGAAAAGGAAAATGAAGGTTTGCGTATTGTATAATCTATATAATACCTATTTTCTAATTAATAACTGTTTTGAATAGGTTTCTTGTTTTTCGTAGTAAAAATTACTCCAATTATATTTTTTAAATTGAATCTTCGTTTTATTTCAAAGTGAAAACTGTTCTTTTTCTTTTTACTAATATTGTTCTATTCTTAAATAAATAAGAAATACTTTTTGTTTTAAATTCAATAGAGAGTTTTTCTTTAAGCTAACTTTTTATTTCATTTCAATCTTATAAACATATAGTATAATAGAAATCATTTTCTTTTTAAAATTAAAAAAAACAATGGGTATTAGTATGTAGTGTGAATAGCGGTATAACTTTTAGAAGTATTATTAGTAATTTATATAATAAGGTGTTTTTTATTAGAAAATAAACAGTTTGTAAACAGCTTAAAGTACTGTGAATAATGACAAAGACTATTTAATTAACAGCTGTTGATAACTATAGTTAATAACCAAAATCTAATAAATAATTTAAAAATTGATGTTTAAAAACGCATTTTAAAATTGAATAAGTGGTGGAACGAAAATTAAAGATAAATTAGGATTGTTGATAGACTAACTTGTATTGAAAAATAGATTTTATAAAACAAAAAAACTTACTATAGTTGTTAACAATTTATTTACATTACTTAATAACACTTATAAGCTTTTATTAACATTGATATTCAAACTTTTTGCATCAAAGTATTTAGTTTAAATTTGTGTATCATAACAGACTAAAGACTTAATACATGAAAATAGCTATAGGAAACGACCATGCAGGTACTGAATATAAAAATGCAATAGTAACTTACTTAGAAGCTGAAGGACATGAAGTAATTAATTGCGGAACAAATTCAGATGATAGTGTGGATTATCCTGATTTTGCTCATTTAGTTTCGGAAAAAGTAACTAATGCTAAAGTTGATTTAGGAATACTTTTATGTGGTACGGGTAATGGGGTAGCAATAACAGCTAATAAATATGCTAAAGTACGTGCAGGCTTAGCTTGGACTAAAGAAATAGCAGCCATTATTAAACAACACAATAATGCTAATATATTAGTGATTCCTGCTCGATTTACTGCCGAAGCTCAGGTGTTAGAAATGGTTGAAACCTATTTAGCAACTGATTTTGAAGGTGGCAGACACCAACGTCGTATTGATAAAATATCTTGCTAATTTTTACAGTTATAAATAAGTTGGTGCATTACTAATTTATATTACAAAAATACCGCCCTAATACTTAGCAAAAGTATTAGGGCGGTTTAGGTTAAACATAGTAGTGTAGCGGTTAACGTCTACATCTATATTTTATAATAAAAATTACTTTTTAAGTAAATCTCTGATTTCTCCAAGTAATACTTCTTCTTTAGTTGGTCCAGCTGGTGCAGGAGCTTCAACAGGTTTCTTAGATTTGTTGTAAGCTTTGATAATCAAAAACATTACGAAACCTACAATAATTAAGTTAATAATAGTATCAATCCAAGCACCATATAAAATAGCATTTTCTGGAGTTGTAACTTTACCTGTAGCATCTGCAATAGCTTCTGATAATACAATCTTTTTATCAGCAAAATTAACACCACCTGTAAACATACCTACAATAGGCATTATAATATTTGATACAAATGCATTTACAACTTTACCAATTGCACCTGCCATAATTACGGCAACAGCAAATTCAACGACATTACCTGTCATTATAAAATTTTTGAATTCTTTTAACATTATCTTTTTAGTTTAATTAGTTAACAATGTACAATCTACAATTTATTTGCTAAAGAATAAACTATTTTTTAACAGTAAAATGGATGAAAGCTTTGTTTTTTACGATGTGCTACCTTTAAAAGAGTTTTAAGTTTTTTTTAATATTCTTTTCACTCTAGGTCCAATACCCGTAATTAACTCGTAAGAAATGGTGCCCACTGCTTCGGCTAATTCATTTGCAGTATAGGTTTCGTTAAAAACAATAACAGTATCTCCTTCCGAGCATGCAATATCAGTAACCTCTACCATTAGCATATCCATACATACCACACCAAGTATAGGCGCTTTTTGATCATTAATTATTACATACCCTTTTCCGTTACCATAAATACGATCAATACCATCGGCATGTCCTATAGTAATGGTAGCTGTTTTTATAGGTTTATTGCTTTTAAATGTTCTGTTGTAACCTAAGGATTCCCCTTTTTGTAGTTGGTGAATTTGAGATATTTCAGCGGTTAAGCTAGCAATGGGTTTTAGGTTTTTATCAAATTTAGCGTCATTACCAAAACCATATAGGCCTATGCCCGATCTTACCATTGAAAAATGAGCTTCCGGAAAATTTAAAATACCCGAGGTGTTGGTATGGTGTATTAATGGCTTTTCTTTTAGCGATGGTAAAATTTGTTGTTGAAAATTCTCAAAACTATCAATTTGTTGTTTTGTAAACTCTTTTTCCGAATCGTCTTCACTAGCCGCTAAATGTGAAAAAACAGAAGCCACTTTTAGTTCTCCTTTTCGAATAGAGTTTATAGCTTTTGGTAGTTCGTTTAAAGAGATGCCTAAGCGGTTTAGTCCTGAATTATATTTGATATGAACAGGATAACTTTTAATTTCTTGTTGTAAACAAATCTCCGAAAATAAATGAAGTGTTCTTAAACTATATAAATTAGGTTCTAAATTATAGTTAATTATTCGCTCATAATTTTCAGGTTGAGCATGCATTACCAAAATAGGAATAGTAATTCCATTTTTACGTAGTGTTATCCCTTCTTCTGCGTAAGCAACGCCAAAATAATCTACTCCTAAATTTTGTAAATGCTGTGCAATTTGCACCGAATCACTACCATAGGCAATTGCTTTTACGACAGCTAAAAATTTAGTTTCGTTAGTTATTTTAGAACGCAAGTACTTATAATTGTGCGTAAGGTTTTTTAGGTCGATATGTAAAACAGCACTCACTAATTTTCTTTTTTAGTTGGTTGCATAATTTTATTAAAAGCCGATCTACTCAATGGTTCGTAAGCATCACTTTCGCCTAAAACCACCAAATTTTCATCGTTATTTTTTCGGTGACTGTAATGAGCCAAGTTACCTGTTTTGGTACATATAGCATGTACTTTAGTAACATACTCTGCAGTAGCCATAAGTGCAGGCATAGGGCCAAAAGGCTGGCCTTTAAAATCCATATCCAAACCAGCAACAATTACCCGAATGCCTTTGTTAGCCAAATCATTACAAACTTTTACAATACCATCATCAAAAAACTGAGCTTCATCTATACCAACTACATCACAGGTATCGGCTAATATTCTAATATTAGCTGCCGCAGGTACAACGGTTGCTGAAATAGAAGTTGTATTATGACTTACAACATCATTTTCATCATAACGATTATCAGTTGCGGGTTTAAAAATTTCTACTTTTTGTTTCGCTATTTCAGCACGTTTTAACCTTCGGATTAATTCTTCTGTTTTTCCTGAAAACATTGATCCACAAATAACTTCAATCCAGCCGTTTTGTAGTAAAGGATTTATACTATTTTCAAGAAACATGATACAAAAATTTAATAGAATTAGTTGAATTGAATACTAACAGTAATTACAAATGTAAGATTATTTAGTCTTAAAATTTTAGTGTAAAGTATAAGAATATTAGCCGTAATTTTACTCAAAAATTCATAGAACAAGAGACATGAGTTGGGTTTACATAATAGATATCATAGGTACATTAGTTTTTGCAATAAGTGGTGTATTAACAGCTATCCGTCATAAGTTCGATTTAGTAGGATCGGTAATTATAGGTTTGGTAACTGCTGTAGGTGGCGGTTCTTTACGTGATATGCTTATAGGAGAAACCCCTGTAGGATGGATGACAGATATTAATTATTTATACACGGTACTGCTTGCGGTAATACTCACCTATTTATTTGAATCACAAATTACAAAGAGAACAAAAAGCATGTTTCTTTTTGACACTCTTGGTTTAGGAATGTTTACCATTTTAGGAGTTCAAAAAACATTAAATGTAGGATTATCAATACCCATTGCACTATTAATGGGCGCTGTTTCGGCAGCTTTCGGAGGAGTGATTAGGGATGTATTAACTAACGAAGTTCCTTTAATTTTCAGGAAAGAAGTGTATGCTACAGCATGTATTTTAGGCGGACTCGTATTTATTGCTTTAGAGCTATTTAGCACCTATACGAATTTAAACATGATAATAGCGATGCTAACAATTATGGTTTTACGCTATCAATCTGTAAAACGCGGATGGTCATTACATATATAAATAGTAATTTAGTGAGGTATTCAATTTTAAGTTAATGAAAAATAAAATTCATCATCAGTTAGTACTACTAGCAGAGTCTATTTTAAAAGCAGATAGCTTATCGGCTAAAGAAATAAAAGATAAAGCACAGCAATTGTACGAGCAATCAATTTTACTAGCTTATGCTGAAAAAAACAAAGACTCTATTACAGCGTTAAGCATTGAGGACAATATTGAAAATGAGATTTCAACAAAAACTGAAACAAAGGATTTAGCAATTGAAAATGCTAAATCAGACATTTTAAATAAAGAGCCGGAAATAACTCCTAGTTTTGAAATTAAAGAAGGTGTTTTAGGAATGACCTTTGAATCTGCTTCTAAATTTAGTGAGTTCGAAAAAAAGCAAGATTCAAAAGTAATACATAAAGAAGAGTTAGTTGAAAAAAAGGAAGAGGATATAGAAGAAGAAAACTACCCGGAAGCTCCCGCCCTACTTCATGAGCTTGAAAATTTAACACAAGGATTTGATTTACCCGATTTTGAACCTGTAGATGAAGTTGCTATTGAAAACCAAGTTGAAGATGAAGTTGTTGTAAGTGAAGAAAAAAAATCATCCACAACATCAAAATCTTTAAATGATACATTAACTAAAGGTTTTAATGTAGGCTTAAACGATCGAATAGCATTTACAAATCAATTATTTGCAGGGGATCAGCAAGATTATACGCGCGTAATTTCGCAGTTAAATACTACAGAAACATTAGAAGAAGCCATTCAATTTATAAACGATATCGTTAAGCCCGAATATAATAATTGGGACGGTAAAGAAACCTTTGAACTTCGTTTTATAGAACTTATAGAACGTAATTTTCAATCTTAATTATGAGCAAATTATATTTGGTTCCTACACCTATTGGGAATTTAAAAGACATGACATTTCGTGCCATAGAAGTACTTAATGAGGTAGATTTAATTTTAGCCGAAGATACCCGCACTAGCGGAAAACTGTTAAAGCATTTTGAAATAGGAACTCCTATGCAAAGCCATCATATGCACAACGAGCATAAAACGGTTGAGACTATGGTGAAAAAAATGCAAGCAGGACAAACTATTGCCCTAATTAGTGACGCGGGTACACCAGCAATTTCAGATCCAGGATTTTTACTAACCCGCGAGGCAATTGCCTCTAATATACCCGTTGAATGTTTACCTGGTGCAACGGCCTTTGTACCAGCACTAGTAAATAGTGGATTTCCAAACGATAAATTTGTATTCGAAGGATTTTTACCCGTAAAAAAAGGGCGACAAACTCGTTTTTTAGCTTTGGCTGAAGAAAAAAGAACCATTATTTTATATGAATCGCCGCATAAACTGGTTAGAACGTTAAACGATATTGCTTCTTATTTTGGCGAAGACAGAAAGGTTTCGGTAAGTAGAGAACTAACTAAATTATACGAAGAAACCAGAAGAGGTACTGCATTAGAAGTAGCAACTTATTATACCGAAAAACCACCTAAAGGCGAAATAGTTGTTGTTGTTGAAGGTGGAGGAAAGTAGTTTATTTAATAATTAAAATTGTACGTATAAAAGCCTATTGCTCGTTTATAAAACGAATTGCGTTGTCATTAAATATTTCGTGCCTTTCAACATTAACTACATGACCACATTCGGGAACCACAAAAAGGCGTGCCATTTTGTGAATTTTCACTATTTTTTCAATAATAGGTAAAAACAAATAATCTTGCTCTCCCATGATGTAAAGTGTAGGAATATTAATGTCTTTGGCTCTAAAAAAGCGAAGTAATGGGTTAATTTCTGCCGTAAGGCGAAACCATTTTATAAACTCTTTTTGGTATAATTTTTTAGCCTCACCAACAAACAGCACACGTGATTGTTTATGGTTTTTACGCGGCATAATTATAAAAGCAAATAGCTTGTATAAATACATATACGGCACTACCGATTTAAACCATACGCCACACTTCATTAAAACTTGAGAGCGAAAATTCATTTTCATAATAGCTCCTCCCATAATCATACTTAAAACTCGCTGAGGTTCTTTCTCGGCTAAATTTCGAATAAGAATGGTTCCTAAAGAAATACCAACAAAGTGCGATTTTTGAATTTTTAAATAATCTAAAACTTCAAAAATATCTTTGGTAATGGCATCAAAGGTATACTTAGAGGAATTGTTATCTACAGCATTTGTTTTTTTACTTTCACCGTGGCCTCTTAAATCTAATACCAAAACATTAAATTGAGAGGAAAACGAACGCAATTGTTTAAACCAAATATTAGAACTACCACCTGCACCGTGAACAAAAGTTACCCAGCGATTGCTTGTAGTATGTAAATATGTAGTATGGTGTAACAAGTTTTTTAAAAAATTAAAGTATCAATAACATCTCAAAGATATCTAAATTTGTAAGAACGTTTTATAAATCATTACTAAATTAAAATTAGTTACTACTAAATGCGCTGGACAATACAACCTAAACCCCCCATAGAAAAAGTAAATCACCTTCAAAAAGCTCTTGGTGTTAGCGCAACCATTGCTAGTTTACTAGTGCAACGTGGCATTGAAACTTTTGAAGAAGCTAAAATATTTTTTAGGCCAACATTAGAGCAACTTCACGATCCTTTTTTAATGAAAGATATGGATAAAGCGGTAGAACGCATTTTAAAGGCCATAGAAGCGCAAGAACGAATATTGGTTTATGGCGATTATGATGTTGATGGAACGACAAGCGTAGCCTTAATGGCTACTTATTTACAAACCCTATCGCATGATATTACGGCTTATATTCCCGATCGTTATGCCGAAGGTTATGGTATTTCTTTCCAGGGAATAGACTATGCTTATGATAATGGAATAAGGTTAATAGTAGCTTTAGATTGTGGTATTAAAGCGATAGAAAAGATAGCTTACGCAAAAGAAAAAGGAATCGATTTTATAATTTGTGACCACCACAGACCAGGAACTCAACTTCCTGAAGCGACAGCTATTTTAGACCCTAAAAGAAGCGATTGTGAATACCCTTTTAATGAATTATGCGGTTGTGGCGTAGGTTTTAAATTAATACAAGCAATACAAAGCAGTATCGACCGTCCGTTTGAAGAGTTAATACCGTATTTGGACTTAGTAGCTACTGCTATTGGGGCAGATATTGTACCTATGAATGGAGAAAACAGGGTACTTGCCTATTTTGGAATGCAGGTTATCAATAGCAACCCAAGACCTGGGTTTAAAGCCTTAATAGCACAAAATAAAAAACAAGAACTTACTATTACCGATGTAGTGTTTACTATTGCACCACGTATTAATGCAGCGGGTAGAATGAAGCATGGACTGCACGCAGTAGAGTTATTAGTTGAAAAAAATTATGAACAAGCTAAAGAATTTGCGGAGGCTATAGAAGTGTATAATAGCAACCGAAGAGATGCTGATAAAACAATTACCGAAGAAGCACTACTACAAATTAAAGAAAATTGTGAAGAAGAAAGAAAAACAACCGTTGTTTACCAACCGCACTGGCATAAAGGAGTTATAGGTATTGTTGCTTCCCGTTTAACGGAAACCTATTATAGACCCACACTGGTATTTACTAAAAGTGGCGAAAAATTAGCCGCTTCTGCACGTTCCGTAATTGGTTTTGATGTGTACAATGCGTTGGAAGGTTGTTCAGAATATATTGAGCAATTTGGAGGCCATAAATATGCAGCGGGTTTAACTTTAACGGAAGATAATTACCTGAATTTTAAACAAAAATTTGAGGAGGTTGTAACCAGTCAAATAACTACGAAACTATTAACTCCAGAGCTTTCTATTGACGCAGAACTTAATTTTTCTGAAATAGATGATAAATTCAATCGTATTTTAAAACAGTTTGCTCCTTTTGGCCCCGAAAACTTAGCACCTGTTTTTTTAACTAAAAAAGCTATTGATTCGGGTTATGCGAAGACTGTTGGAGCCGATGATAAGCATTTAAAATGCTTTATAAAGCAAACAAATTCATCGGGTCAATTTGGAGGTATTGGTTTTAATCTTGGAAATAAAATAGATTTATTTAAAGAAAAGTCGGTTTCCGTAGCTTATAACTTAGATGAAAACGAATGGAATGGGAAATGTACCTTACAATTACGAATAAAAGATATTAAGCCCGAGTAGTCCAAACTAACTTTTATATATTTGAATTAGAATTAAAAAAAATGACATTAAAAAAAGCCTCTTTACTTATACTATTGGTGTTAATTTTAGATCAATGGTCTAAAATATATATAAAAACACATTTTCAATTAGGAGAATCGGTAGACGTATTTAACTGGTTTAAAATTCACTTTGTTGAAAATAAAGGAATGGCATGGGGTATGGAAATACCAGGCGCTTATGGGAAGCTTATGTTGAGTCTTTTTAGAGTAGTTGCTATTGGTTTTATAGGGTATTGGCTTTGGGATAGTATTCGTAAAAAAGTATCGAACATACTTATTGTTTGTATTTCGTTGATATTTGCAGGGGCGTTAGGAAACCAATTAGATTCTACTTTTTATGGCCTTATTTTTGGAAATAGTAGAGACCAAGTAGCTGGTTTTTTACCTGAAACAGGAGGATATGCTCCGTTGTTTTATGGGAGGGTTGTAGATATGTTTTATTTCCCTTTATATGAGGGTGTTTTACCAGATTGGATTCCTTTTAAAGGCGGTACTTATTTTTCGTTTTTCGATCCGGTATTTAATGTTGCCGATTCGGCCATAAGTATTGCGGTAGTACTATTGATTCTTTTTAATAAAACAGTATTTCCTAAAGAAGAAAAAAAAGGATAGTTTAGTTTTAGTTGAACCAAATAGTAAATGTGGTTCCTTCACCTACTATACTATCAACGGTAATTGTTCCGTTTTGAGCTTCAATTTGATTTTTGGTAATAAACAGCCCTATACCAACAGCATCAGTATTGTGATGAAAGGTTTTGTACATGCCAAAAATTTTATCTCCATAACGCTGCATATCAATCCCTACGCCATTATCGGATATTTTTAAGAATTTTCTTTTGCCCTCAACACCACTTTTAAAATTTATAATAGCATCCTTATCAGGGTGCTTGTATTTAATGGCATTGGTAATAAGGTTTAAGAAAATACTTTCTAAATAGGCAGGTATAAATCGTACGCCTTCCAATTCATTAAAGTCGAAACTAATTTTTGCGTTACCACTATTTATAATATTTCTGATTGAATTTTCAACAAGGTTCAATACGTCCTTAAAAATTAAATCTCTTCGTTTCTGTTTTTTATTGGTATGTACGGTTACTATTTCATTTAAATGCTCAATCGTAGTATTTAAATTCTTTCCAATAGTTTTAACTTCATCAATTAATTCTAGCTTTTCTTCGGTAGTTTCTACACTTTCAATTAATTGAACCAAAAGGGTGAGGTTACTAGAGTGCGAGCGTAAATTATGAGATACAATATGTGCAAAATTAAAAAGTCGATTATTTTGAGAAGCAATGATGTTAATTGACTTTTGTAGTTTTAATTCTTTTTTCTTGGATTCATCAATATCTTGAAAAACACCTTTTACACCAATGACTTCCCCTTGTTTATTCTTAATGGGTTTTCCAATTGATCGTACCCAAATTTCATCACTAGAGGCCGTAATCATTTTGATTTCCTCATCAAAATAAATTCCGCTACTGCATGTCAAAAATAAGTCTGACGCCTGTTTAACACTGTCTTTAGCGAAATATTTGTAACAATTTTTTAATGATGGTTTGTATTCTTGAGGGTAACCTAGTATTTTTTTAGCTTCGTTATCCCAATAGCTTTTTTTATTTTCAAAATCAATGTACCAGCTTCCTGTAGCGGACATAACAGCGGTTTCTTGATAATGAAAAGGGCTTTTGTTTTCTTCTGGCATAATCCTTAAGCTTAATTGGAATTTTTTTCTAAAGATTTTAACTGAACACTTAGTGCTTTAGTAGACAGTTGTACTTCAATTAACGATAGTATTAAAGAAATCATTAATGCTAACAGGCTAGCTCCAAAAGCATAATTTGCCCAAGTATTACTATTAGTGTAAAGTAAACTCATGGTAATTACAGCTCCTAAAAAACTTATAATAGCAGTGGCTTGCATATTTCGAATTAAAAAAAGGCGTTTTCTTAATAGCGTTATTTGCGTGCCTATAGTTTTTGAAAAGCTATCTAAATACTCTTTATGTAATTGTCGTATTAATGCAGCAATTGCTAAATAACGGGCGTTATAAGCAAGCATCGTCAACGAAATTGCAGGAAACAATAAAGCAGGAATACTCATGTTCAAGGTCATGTATTCTGTTTTTCAGGAGATTACAAAATTTTCTTTAGATAAAAAAAGAGTTTGTAATTTATGTATTTTTTAAGAGATATACATAATGTAAAAAAGTTAAATTTATTTCTAATTTCTTAACCTATAACAATTGAAGTATTATCCTATATCAAATCAGCTATTTAAGACTAATCGAAGTCATTTTTGTAAACTAATGCAGTCAAATAGTATTGCGGTTTTCAATAGTAACGATATTTATCCTGTAAGTGCCGATAGTACATTGCCTTTTCAGCAACATAGAGATATTTATTATTTAAGTGGGTTAGATCAAGAAGAAAGTATCGTTGTGTTGTTTCCTAATGCCAAAAACGATAAGCATAAAGAAATCGCATTTGTAAAAAAAACAAATGCGCATATTGCCGTTTGGGAAGGGCATAAACTTACTAAAGAAGAAGTTACTGAGCGTAGTGGAATAGCTACAGTGTATTGGTTAGAAGATTTTGAAAGTGTTTTTTTTAAGCTTATGGCTGAAGCTGAAACTATTTACTTTAACACCAACGAACACAGTAGGGCAGCTACCGAGGTGCAAACTAGAGAAGATCGATTTATACAGTATTGCAAGCAAAAATTTCCGGCGCATAAAGTGGCTAAAAGTGCCCCAATTCTCCATCAATTAAGATCGGTAAAACAACCTCAAGAGATTGAGGCAATAAAACAGGCTTGTGATATTACAGAAAAGGGGTTTAGAAGGGCGTTACAATTTATAAAACCCAATGTTTGGGAATATGAAATTGAAGCTGAATTTGCGCATGAATTTTTAATGAATAGGGCCGATGGATTTGCTTACACACCTATTGTAGCAAGCGGTAATAATGCTAACGTGTTGCATTATATTGAAAACAATAAACAATGTAAAGCAGGCGAAGTAATTTTAATGGATATTGCTGCTGCCTATGCAAAATACTCAAGCGACCTTACGAGAGTCGTTCCTGTTTCAGGAAAATTTACAGACCGCCAAAAAGCGGTTTATGATGCAGTACTAAAGGTAAAAAACGAAGCTACAAATTTACTAGTACCAGGTTTGGAATGGAAGGAGTATAATGCTGAGGTAGGGAAAATAATGACTTCAGAATTGCTAAAACTAAAATTGATAGACAAGGCTGATATTCAAAATGAAACTAAAGAAGCCCCAGCATTTAGAAAATATTTTATGCACGGAACATCACACTTTTTAGGACTCGATACCCACGACTACGGATCGCAATCTGTACCCATGCAGGCAAATATGGTACTTACTGTAGAACCAGGGATTTATATTCCAGAAGAAAAAATGGGGTTTCGATTGGAAGATAACGTAGTAATTCAAGAAAGTGGAAAGGCATTAAATTTAATGGCTAATATTCCTATTGAAACCGATGAGATAGAAACGTTAATGAATAATAAATAGAACCATATATCTTAGAATAGTAGCTTTATGAAAATTCCTTTTAAAGAAACAGAGGTTGTATTTACTGTTTCGGGAGCTGGACCAGCTATCGTTTGGCTGCATGGTTTTTTGGAATCTAAAGAAATATGGAAAAAGCAGCTTGCTTATTTCAATTCAAAATTCACTAATATTTGTATTGACCTTTTAGGCCATGGAAAAACAGGTTGTTGCTTGCAAGAGCATACTATGGAATTACAGGCTGAAGCAGTTGCATGTGTTTTAGCACACTTAAAAACAAGTAGTTTTTTCTTAGTAGGACATTCCATGGGAGGTTATGTGGCTTTGGCTTTAGTAGAAAATTTGGAGCAGCAAGTTTCAGGTATCGTATTAGTAAATTCAACAAGTGATTCGGATACTGAAGAAAAGAAGAAAAATAGAGATCGCGCTATAAAAATAATAGAAACTCAAAAAAACAGTTTTGTGCGTATGGGGATAACCAATCTATTTTCAAAAGCTAACCGAGGGCTTTTTTTAGAGGAAATAGAGGGTTTAATTGAGAATGCACAGTTAATGAGTAGCCAAAGTATTTCTTCTGCCTTAAAAGGCATGAAACATAGAAAAAACAGACTTAAAACCCTAAAAAAATACTCAGGAAAAAAACTTATAGTAAGCGGAATGAAAGATCCAGTATTACCTCACAAAGATGCTGTAGGAGAAGCCAATGGTACACAGTCGGAATTATTAGCGCTCAACAGCGGGCACATGAGTTATATGGAGGCTA
The DNA here is from genome assembly GCA_937958985.1 of uncultured Aquimarina sp. Taxonomy (GTDB): domain Bacteria; phylum Bacteroidota; class Bacteroidia; order Flavobacteriales; family Flavobacteriaceae; genus Aquimarina. The sequence goes on along the minus strand of CALGLV010000034.1, from coordinate 11,903 downwards.
GTTTGGAATTGAATGAAGCGTTATTGAGGTTTATTAAGATAAAATAAAAGATTGTAGACCCTGTTAGTCTACATAAAAATTCTATTCTGAAGACTAAATGATCCATCAGCTCTGTGAAGTTTGTAACTTCGTATCTACCTCGATTGCATGCTATTACATGCCGTTAACTAACGCGAAAAAACAAAGATAGTAACCTGCGTAATTTTTTATTGAATCCACAAACATAAAAAAACCCTCATTAGAATAATGAAATTATTCTAATGAGGGTTTACTTTTCAAAAAGGCTTATTTATAAAGCCTTCAAAATTTCAGAAGTATCAGCTCTAAGTTTATAGTCTTCCTCTAAAAAGTGGTAGGTTACTTTACCATTAGCGTCTACTACATAAGTAGCGGCAATAGGTAATGTTCTATCGTTATTTTCTTGGCTTTTTTCTAAATCAATACCAAAACCTTTATAAATAGTATTAAGCTCTTCAGGTAATTGGTAAGCTAAATTAAGAGAATTGGCCAATTTATTGTCTTTATCGGTAAGTACCTCAAAAGTCAATTCGTTTTTTTCAGTGGTCGATAAAGAGTTATCAGGAGCTTCGGGAGTAATGGCTATAAGTTCAGCTCCGGCTGCTTCTATTTGAGGTAAAATGCCTTGTAATGCTTTTAATTCTACATTGCAATAAGGACACCAACCACCTCTGTAAAAGGCAATAACTAATTTTTTACCAGCATTTAATTTAGCTTGTAAAGAAACGGTTTCTCCTTTAGCATTTGGTAATGTTATTTCAGGGATCGTATCTCCTGCTTTTAATGCATTAGCTAGTAAATTAGAACCTTCTAATTCATCAATAGCTTTTTGCATTACTACTTGTATATCGGCAGGTATTTGTTTGCTACTAGCATCTGCTACCGCTTGTAATTGTGCTGTTAAAGACATAATATTTTTTATTTTGAATGTCAGTCGTAATCAATGCGGAGTCACAACATAAGAGTTTCTTAATATTTTGTGAAGATTGAAGTCTTTTCATAATTCAAACTAAAAACAGAAACCAATAGGTTATACTAAAGCAGATAATTAGGTAAAATAGAAGTATAATGGCATTCCAAAATAGTGCTATTATTTTCCATAAAGGAATTGGCTAACCTATATTAAGTAATTAATACAAGAATAATACTGCAGTTAAAACAGACCCCGTAGTATTTAAAGCCTACTTAATAAATCTGTTTTTTTATTTTCGAACTCTTGTTCCGAAATGATATTTTTATCCCTTAAGCCAGCCAGTTTTTCTATTTTATTAAAGATATCATCTTCCGACTCGATCGTATCAAAATTGGCTACAGGAGTATTGGGTATAAATTGAGGTTCAGGTTCAACAACTTCATTTATTTGGGTTGAAGCATTTTCAGATCCAGAAATAATAGGTAAGCTGTTTAAGTTTACAGTACCATATTGGCTGCTAAATGTTACTGAATAATTGCCTCCTTGTTGTTGACCGACTCCACCTATTTGGTTATCGAGTGTATCAAAAACAGTTACTTTACCATTTTCTAAAATAGCCAAACGATTGATGTTTGAAAAAATAGCATAGCTGGTTCCGTTTTGACTTCCAGTAGAATTAGGAGAGCCTAGGTCGCCCCACCAATTACCGTTATTGGATTGATAACCATTTTGGTTTTTTGGTAAAGGAGCATATTGTATAGCGCCCTGAGTAATTAAATTTGATAATTCGTAACAGATTCCATCTACTGTCCCTTTTAATTGATTGTTAAACATGTCACCAACCATTGTCATACCACCCTGCATCCATTGTCCACCACCACCTAGTTCGGGTATGTTAAACTGTGCCATACTACCGTTAGTATATAAAAGTGCTTGCGCTAAAGATTGAATCGTATTGGTACTTACTCCGTAACGGTTTGCTATAGTAATCATATTTTGAAAACTAGCATCTGTAAACATTCCACTCATAAGTTTGTATTAATTTAAGATTCCTAAAGCACTAATAATAGCGTAAGTAAAGGTATTCCTTAATACCGTAACAGTATGGATATTATATGTAATTTTAAGCGTATTTCTTTAAGAATTTGCCTGAATTTTAGGAGAATAAGCAAAAAATTATTTTAATAAGAATGCATTTGAAAAAGAAAGGAAAATAATCAAAAAAAAAGAACTGAATTAATTAAGAAAATAGAGCTTTTAAAAGGAAACGAATATGCTATATAAAAAAGTTGTTATGAATTTAGCTATTTATATAAAATAGCAACAAGAGTCTTAAATAAATTAAAACTCTTGTTGCATCAATCAACCTAAAAAAACACTAACTACTAAAACATACTTTTATTTTTTATTACTATTAAAAATTTAATTTCCAGTCCAAAAAGTATCACCGAATTGAGCTTCTTCACCATTAAAAGTGTATGTAGATGCGTTTGGTATAAATGAAGCAGCATCATTCCAACGACCAGCTGTTACCGCTTGATTTACTCTTGCTTGACCAGCAGCTCCCCATTGTACGTAATCGATAAGAATTTCTGGGTCAGAAGAGCCAAATGAATTTGTAGTAAATATACTTAGTCCATCTGCGGCTGCATTCATATTATAGTTTACGGTCAATTCTGCATTAGGAGCAAGAATTGTTGAGCTATCTGTAGCCGAAGAAATTGTACGGTAAGTACCAGGCCCTAAACAAAGAAAATAATCACCAATATTAGTTTCTACATTTCCGAAATTTCTAAAAGTTACCTGATTAGTTGAAGGGTTTACCATAGAAACACGAATAATTTTTGAAGCAACAGCTTCTATTTCCGTATTTCCAGTCCAAAAGTTAACTCCAAATTGAGCTTCTTCACCGTTAAAAGTGTATGTAGATGCATTTGGTATAAATGAAGCAGCATCATTCCAACGACCAGCTGTTACCGCTTGATTTACTCTTGCTTGACCAGCAGCTCCCCATTGTACGTAATCGATAAGAATTTCTGGGTCAGAAGAGCCAAATGAATTTGTTGTGAATATACTTAGTCCATCTGCGGCTGCATTCATATTATAGTTTACGGTCAATTCTGCATTAGGAGCAAGAATTGTTGAGCTATCTGTAGCCGTAGAAATTTGACGGTAAGTACCAGGCCCTAAACAAAGGTAATAATCACCAATATTGGTTTCTATATTTCCGAAATTTCTAAAAGTTACCTGATTAGTTGAAGGGTTTACCATAGAAACACGAATAATTTTTGAAGCAACAACTTCTGTTTCTATCCCAGTTTCTGTATCAGTTTCTACATCAACAACAATACCTTCTTCGGTGGCTTCAGGGGTGTTTGAATTTACTGGTGTTGTAGAATCGTCGTCAGAATCACAACTAATAATTGACATACATGCGATGGCTAATAATAAATACTTTTTCATAACAATTTTTTATTTGGTTTGTTTTGTTCTACAAATGAACGGCGATACCGCAGTTAATACAATTAAAAGTAACCGAAGAGGAAAAAATGACTTTAAATTGGAAAAATCAAGGTTGAAATGAAAACGTTATAGTAGCAGTTAGTTATTTGGGAACAATAGGAATGCCTAATGCAAACACATATAGCACTTAAGTTGAAAAAAAACAGGGTGCTCGACTGAATCAAGCACCCTGTTTTAATACAAGAGTAATATTCTTTTAGGATAAACCTAATTAAACTCTGCTATAATATCAATAAGTTTTTCATTCTCAGAACCGTCGTCATTAATTAATCCAAACGAGTTACTTTTATAGTTCCAATTTGCGTAGCCAATAGAATTCTTTTTGAAAACAGCTACAATATCCTTATACCATCGTAACCTGTCTTTTTTAGGAGCGGTATGGTAAATACCAAACTCACCACAGTATAATTCTAAATTCAGTTCCTTTGCTTTTTTTATTGGTGCTTGCATGCTTTTTTCAAAAAAATTAATATCAAATTTTTTCCCAGCCCATTTATAGCCGATGTTACGAGCTTCCGCATTCATTTTTTTAAGTTTTTTTCGCTTTACAATAATTCCAGGATAGTTTACAGGGCCGGTATAATTTTTTAATTCGGTCCAATTTGTTTTGTAGTGTGAAAACAAAAAGGGTTTGTAATAATGAAAACTTAAAATAATATTGGGATCATTTTCAGGAACTTTTAAATCTATAAACGTTTCTACTGACTGCCACATATTCGAACCAATTACAATAGTTCGGTGCGGTTCTAATTTCCTAATTTCAGCGAAAGCTTTGTTTAGTAAATTATTCCATTGCTCTGGGTCATCAGCAACAGCTTCGTTCATTAATTCGTAAGCGACTAATTCATTAGAAAAGCCTTTTAAAATGTTGGATAAATCTTTCCATAACGCAAAAAACTTTAGCTGTTCCTTTTCATCGGTCCATAAAGGTTTTTCTTTAGCATTAAAATGGTGGGACCTTAAAATATGTAAGTCTACAATTACTTTTAAATTGTGTTTTTTACACCAATTTATAGCGTTTTTTAATAAAGAAAAAGCGGTTTCATTTTTATGACTTTGCTCGTCCCACATTTGTTCCTCATCAATAGGTAACCTAATGTGATCAAACCCCATCGATTTAATTTTTACGACATCAGCTTCTGTAAAAAAGCGGGCTCTTAAATTGCCTCGTTTTTTGCTTTGTGAAAGCCAATGTGCAATATTGGTGCCTTTGGTAACTTTAAAAGTAGCACTGGTAGGAGGGTTTGCAGATGCTATTAAAGAAAATAATAGTGCCGATATTACGAAAAACGCAATTTTTTTAGACATAATAAATGTGGTTTGGGCTTTTTTTAGCCAATGATGTTACCACAATTTAATATAAAAAATTAGTTGTAAGTAGTTTATTTAAAAAATTAGACCGTTGTGCCTTTTGAATTGAAATATAAAAGCACAACGGTTAAAATTTTATTTCTGAGTATTTAGTTTCAAAGTCATGTACACAGGGAAGTGATCACTATACCCGCCTCTGTAACGTCGCCCTGTAAAGGTTCTAAAAGGAGTTCCTTTATAGCGCCCTCTATATATTTTCAAGAAATCGTCATCAAATATTTTAGCAGAAGAAAAGCTATGCTTTCCAGATTCATACCTGTGAAAGTTATTACTGAACAAAATTTGATCAAACAAATTCCAAGCACCACGATAAGAGGCGCTACCTTGGGCATTAGTCAGCAGCTTTTCCATAGGGTTGTAAAAATCCTGTTGTTTTAAATGTATTACGCTGTTATTGCTTGGGTCATCGTTAAAATCGCCCATTATAATTATTTTGGCTTCCTCACCTTCATTTTCTTTAATGCGACTAATAACTTCTCTATTTTTTTCTGCAGCAGCGATACGCTTATATTCTGTTAAGGATGCTCCATCCCTTCTCGATGGCCAGTGATTAACCAATATATGTACTTTTTCGCCGTTTAATATACCACTAACCAGTAGTATATCTCGGGTGTAATCTTTTTCCCCTTCGTAACCTTCTACGTGTAAATTAACAGCTTCTTTTGAAGTTACTTCAAAATATTTTTTTTGGTAAATTAAGGCAACGTCAATGCCTCTTTCGTCTGGCGAATCAAAGTGCACAATCCCATAATTTTTATTTTTAAGATGTTTTGAAGCAATAAGGTCTTGCACCACTTTTAAATTTTCAACTTCGGCAAGCCCTAGTAAAACAGGCGCTTTTTCAGTTTGAATAAATCCAATATTTGAAATAGCAGTACCTAACTTAAATACTTTTTTTTCATAGCGTTTTTGAGTCCATTTTTTTTCAGAGTCGGGTAAAAAGCTATCGTCTAAAGTATCGGGATCATCTTTGGTGTCAAAAAGATTTTCAAGATTATAAAAACCTACGGTATATAAATCGTTAGGAGTATTTTTTTTATTAGTATGATAATTTCGGTAAGCCATGGTTTGTGTGTTAGAATACTTCTTTTAAAAAGCTAAGGAATAGATTATAAACCTGTTTTTTTTATAGACGAAATATAGCGAATAACTTACAACTTAAAGCAGTTATATTAAGAACAGTAATCTAGTGTGTATATCCGTATCTTTGCAGTATTAATGAACACTGGATGATAGAAAAAGAAGAAGTTGTTTACGAAAAAGCCGTTTTAATAGGTGTAATAACTCGTGAGCAGAATGAGGAAAAACTGAAAGAGTTTTTAGATGAATTAGAATTTTTAACCTTTACCGCAGGGGGAGAGGTAGTGCAACGCTTTACTCAAAGAGTAGACATGCCCAATTCAAAAACCTTCATAGGAACAGGTAAAATTGAAGAGGTAAAAGCCTATGTAGATCAGCATGGAGTAGGAACAGCTGTGTTTGATGATGAATTAACCCCTTCTCAGCAAAAAAATATTGAACGTATTTTAGAAATTAAAGTAATTGATAGAACACATTTAATATTAGACATTTTTGCCCAACGTGCCCAAACTAGCTATGCACGTACACAAGTAGAACTGGCGCAATACCAATATTTATTACCACGTTTAGCGGGTATGTGGACACACCTAGAACGCCAAAAGGGTGGTATTGGAATGCGTGGACCTGGTGAAACGGAAATCGAAACCGATAGGCGTATTGTTAGAGATAGAATTACACTATTAAAAAACAAGCTTAAAATAATAGACAAGCAAATGGCTACCCAACGAGGAAATCGTGGAAAGCTAGTGCGCGTTGCTTTAGTGGGATATACCAACGTGGGTAAATCTACTTTAATGAATGTAATTTCTAAAAGTAAAGTGTTTGCTGAAAACAAATTATTTGCCACCCTTGATACCACAGTTCGTAAAGTAGTTATTGGAAATTTACCTTTTTTATTAAGTGATACCGTAGGATTTATTAGAAAGCTACCTACACAGTTAGTAGAAAGTTTTAAAAGCACCTTGGATGAGGTTAGGGAAGCAGATTTATTATTACACGTAGTCGATATTTCTCATCCGCAGTTTGAAGATCATATTGAGTCGGTGCAAACGATTCTTAATGATATTGATTGTAAAGATAAGCGTACCATAATGGTGTTTAATAAAATTGACGCTTATACACATGAAACTATTGAAGCTGATGATTTAAGTACGGAACCTACAAAAGCACATTATACTTTAAAGGATTGGCAACAAACTTGGATGAGCAAAATAGGAGATAAAGCATTATTTATTTCTGCAATCAATAAAGAGAACATAGAAAGCTTTAGAGAGCGAACCTATAAAGAGGTTAGAGATATTCACGTAACTCGTTTTCCTTATAATAATTTTCTATATCCAGAAGAATTTGAAGCTTATTCTCAAATAGGAGATGATATTGATGAATAATTTTTTATTATTGTAGTCGTTATATACTTAATAGCGAATACTTTAGATAATTAAAAAATCAATAATGAAAAACACATTAATAGTAAATTATACACCTAGAGAAGGGTCAACTACTAAGAAATTAGTAGATAAATTTATAGAATTTAACAAAGATAGAACCAATATTACATTTTTAGATTTAGCAAAAAATACTCCAGACTTGCTATTAGAAGAAAATTTGAATTTGTATGTAAATCGTAATTTTGGAGGAGTAGAATTAACTGCCGAACAGAGCAAAGTATTGGCTAAAAACGATAATTTTGCTGCGCAGATTTTAAGTGCAGATTTTATTGTAATAGCGACCCCAATGTACAATATGTCATTACCAGCTACAGTAAAAGCATGGATTGATGCGATTACCCAAGTAGGAAAAACATTTGCTTTTACAGCAGAAGGAATGAAAGGACTTTGCGAGAACACTCAAGGTTTAGTGTTAATGACAAGTGGTAGCGATTTTTCAATAGAACCATTTAAAAGCATGAACCATGCTACACCTTTATTAAATGCTTGTTTAGGGTTAGTTGGTGTTCCTACTGAAAATATTACAGTTTTTGGAACTCAGCAATATGCAGATAAAGTAGAAGGGCTTATTGAAAACGCGAAACAAGAAATAGAAACAGTAAGTAGTAAGTGGTATTAATTTAACAATGGATCTACATTTAAATTTGTATATTTAAGTGTAATCAAAATTCTGCTACTTTGAAAAATCCTAAAATAAGTAATCTAAAAACCAACAATCTTCAAGCTATTGAAGATAAAAATGGTTTTTCAAAGCTAGCTTCTATTGCTTCCGAAGCAACCAAAAAAGGTTATGAACGGGTGAAAAAAAACTCTAACAAAATTGTTTTGGTAGAAAAAGGTGCTGTCGTCATCAAAAGAAACCAAAAAGCAATAAAAATAATTTCCAACCTTAACGAAAGAACAGTTAAGGTTGGGAAAAAACAAATCTTCTTATAAGTCGTTCATGTCTTCTACTAAAAGACTACGAATGTTTGCAGGGCCTAACGGATCTGGAAAAAGCACTATTTTTGATGATATCAATATAAATTTCGATGTCGATCTTGGTATTTATTTAAATGCAGACGAAATAGAGAAAAAGCTCAAGGCAGAAAACGAAATTCTACTTAAAGACTTTAGCCTAACTACAGAGACTAAAGCACATTTTAATTCTTTTATAAAAAACCATACACTATATCAAAAAGCTAAAGAAGACGGATTTACGATCGACTTGAAATTTGAAAAAGACCGTATCGTGAACCCAAACGGAGAAACACACTCTTATGAAGCGTCTATTTTAACAGACTTTATACGTTCTCAACTTATTGAAAGAGGGGATAAAATTACTTTTGAGACTGTAATGTCACACCATTCAAAAGTAGAGATATTAAAACGAGCCCATACCGAAAAATATAAAAACTACCTCTACTTTATTTGTACCGAAAATGCCGAAATTAATAAGTTTAGAGTAGAAGAAAGAGTTAAAAACGGAGGACACCCTGTAGCTCCCAGGAAAATTGAAGAACGGTATTACCGCAGTTTAAAATTACTTAGAGAAGCGGTGAAATATACCCACCGCACCTTTATTTTTGACAATAGCGGAAGTAAATCGCGATTTATTTTAGATATTTACAAAGGGCAAATTGTTACCTACCACAGTACTTTGGTACCCGTATGGATTGACGAGTATTTGTTTAAGAAATAAAGATTAAGATTGAAAAATGAAAATAATATCATATAACGTAAACGGCATACGTGCAGCGCTAAAAAAAGGATTTATAGAGTGGGCAATCGCAGCAGATCCAGATGTAATTTGCTTGCAAGAAATAAAAGCACAAGAAGATCAATTGGACCTAGAAGTGTTTCACAATGCAGGTTATAAGTATTGCTATTGGTACAGTGCACAAAAAAAAGGATATAGCGGCGTAGCCATTTTATCGAAAACAGAACCGAACCATGTAGCATACGGAACAGGAGTGGAGCACATGGATTTTGAAGGACGTAATATCCGTGCCGATTTCGACGGAATTTCTGTAATGAGTATGTATTTACCTAGTGGCACCAATAGTGCCCGATTGGAACATAAGTTCAAATACATGGACGACATTTTGGAGTACTTAACAGAATTAAAAAAAGACATTCCAAACCTGGTAGTTTGTGGGGATTATAATATTTGTCACGAAGCTATCGATATTCACGATCCCGTACGTAACAAAAGAGTTTCAGGATTTTTACCCCAAGAGCGTGAATGGTTAAGTAACTTTATGGAGAGTGGTTTTGTAGATTCGTTTAGAGAATTTAATAAAGAACCCCATAACTACAGTTGGTGGAGTTACCGCGCTAATGCTAGAAATAACAACAAAGGCTGGCGTATCGATTATAATATGGTAACCAAACCCTTGCAAGATAAACTCACTAGGGCTACCATATTGTCAGAAGCTAAACATAGCGACCATTGTCCTATTTTGGTGGAATTAGATATGGATTAAGTTAACAACATTATTAAATCAAAAAAACCATACTTTAGAATAGTGTTTTGTTTTCGAAGCTAAATTATTTTTGAATTTAATATTTAACTAATTTACAAATGAAAACTATTAAATTACTATTAATCGGAATTATTGGTTTAATAATTATTGGGTGCTCATCGGATGATGACGGGAGTTCATCTAATTCTATTCCAAGTGGAGAAATTGTATCCATTGAATTAAGAAACAAAACATTAACGGGTTTTAATGAGTCTTCTAATGAAGGACTAAGCCCTAAAGACCTTATAAGCGGTCAAAAATGGTGGGTAGTAAAAGGTTCAGATATCTTTTTTGAAGGGTCTTGTCCTGGGGAAACTGAAGATTTTTTAGAGGATGCTAAATCTCAAATTAAAGAGGCCATAGGCAATCATACAGCATTAACACCTGATGGATCAATATTAATTAAACTTAAAGGAGAGGGAGAACCTTTTTTAAATGGATCTTGGGAATGGACTGATGATTCTAAAGAAGCAATTCTTATTTCTTCAGGAAGTGTTTCAGGAGAATTAGATATAACGTATTTAAATGATGAAAACTTAGTATACGGAAATGTTCAAAGTGAAGCAGGATGTAGTCTTTTGCAATTTGTTCAGTTTAATGAACCGTACGAAGAAAAATAAGTAAATCTATTTTAATATAAAGCCTTGGTAAAGTTGAAAATTTTATCAAGGCTTTTGTTTTTATAAGCAATGATCAATTACTACAACACCTCCTCAATAGCCTCATACACCTGTTTCAACTGCTTATCAGAAATCACGTAAGGCGGTAATATATAAATGGTATTTCCTAGGGGGCGTAAAAAGATCCCTTTATTTTTAAAATGTGCAAAAAGTTGATCGCGCATACTTCCGTAACGCTCCATTTTTTTAGTGAGTTCTAAGGCAAAAATCACCCCTTTTATACGTACGTTGGTTACAGAAGTATTTCCTGATAAACGTTCTTTAAAGGCTAAATGAGCCTTATGTATTCGTAACCTGCTTTTTTCTATTTCTTGCGAAAGCAATAAATCAATACCAGCATTATCGGCAACAACAAACACCAGTAGTAAAGAATATCAAGAATTAGTTGCTGCCGATACCGACCCAGGAAGGAGGCAACACCTAGCTTCTAGGGCAAGTACCTCAACCATACTTACTATAGCCGCAGGGGTTAACATTGTTAATAAATTACCCGATATTATTTTAGAAGTGTCGGTAAAATTAGCAAAAGGAAAAAAAATTCTTAAATTTACAAAGCTAGATGGTTTACCTACCGATGTAGTTGAAAATTTTAGAGATAAAGTTAAAGGATTAGGGGAGAAGACCGTACAGTTTCTTGAAGATTTTCGAGATGCCTCTCAAGATCAACTCAGGAAAATTGTGGAGCTTGACTTGATTGATAGTTGGAAGGTTTTAAGCCACAAAAGTTCAGGTTTAAGAACTAATGTAGATGCTCTAGAAGCAGTAAGTAAGATAAGGAGTAATCCAAAATATGCGAATTTTGGATTAGATGATGACCTTTTAGGTCAATTAAAAGGTTGGGGATATGGTACAGGTAATGGAGCTTCATTTGCTGAAATAATTACCGACTTAGATAGGCTATTAACTAATTTTGGGAGTAATAATATTACTGTTACAAATTTTGATAAAATTACAGATGTATTAAAGGCAGGTAATAATGCAAATATAAAAGGAACTCACTGGATTATTCAAGATTTAGCAAATGATGTAGCTACTTTTAATAATAAAAGTATTACTCTTGAATTTACTGTTCCAAATGCAAGAAATACAAATTCTTATCTAGATATTTATTGTACAGATTGTTTTACTGGAGGTAAGAGATTATTAGTAGAGTATAAACACGGTCCTACAAGTGTTACAAAAGATAAAATAATTGAACAATTTATTGAAAGGGATTTATTTAACCTCCTACATTCAAGTCATAAGTGCAAAAAGTTAATTTCGTTTACTTTTTTAGCAAAAATGGTTACAGGATTATCAAAGTTAAATCTTTTTCTAGGTCTTCGATTTAATTTTTCCGTTATTTCAGAAATATAGTCTTTTTCTA
>CALGLV010000033.1 GCA_937958985.1 uncultured Aquimarina sp. | reverse complement strand
ATGGTCTATGCCAGTTAGAAACTGGGGTGTCATACTTAATCAGTTTTTAATTATATATGAAAAAAGGGTTCAACTCTAATTATTAAATAAAGTCAAACCCAAGTTATTTTTTATTTACACACTTTTTAGGATAGTGTCATTGCTAACGCAATTAGGGCTTTGTTTTTATCTTTTATTTTACAATACTAGTGAATACACAAACACCCCTTCATTAAAATAATGAAGAGGTGTTACACAAACTAAAAACTATCAAACACTGAAAAACTTATTTACCATAAACCTGGTATGAGTTGATTTCTTGATTAAATTTCGAAAACACTATTTTTTGATCTTTTATTACTGTATTACTATACAAATTTATAAACTGTTTTACAGTCACATAAGTCGACTTAGAAAATTCCTTCTCATACTTTTTAAACAAAGGCGAAAGCTGCGCAACATGACTTGTAATATTATTTTTTTGAGGGTTGTTAACAAATAAACGAACTCTTTTATCAAGCATTTCATCAAGATTGTTCGCCGTATATGCTCTTTTCACCAAACGAACTCCTGAAGTTGAATTTCTATTAAGTACAAGCAATAGTCTAGGATCATTAAAAGAAGCTAATATTTCCTCAACATCATTTAATGACATCATCTCTCTATTGATTTCAAAAAATTCCTTTTTAAAAGGTTTATCCAATTCATTAATACTTTTTATGGGAAAGTTATCCATAACTAGTTTTACCGAAAAAGTATTATAAACATTAATCCAGTAAGCTTTTCTTTCGTCCTGAGTCCAGTTATTAGCAATTTTGGTATTGGTAAGTACTTTAACAAATCGGTCAAAACTAGTTTTATCTAGCTTGAATCCTGAATAATCAATAGTCCCTTTTATACTCGTATTTCTTCTTAATAATGTTGACCATTCAGTGAAGTCAATTTTAGAACTACTCCCCTTTACATTTGATTTATAAGAAGTTAAACTTGCATACTGTGCGTTTGCAGTTCCGAAAAAGAAACCTATAAATACTACGATACTTAATTTTAAAATTGCTTTCATAAGAGATAATATGTTTACATCTGTGTGATTGATAATGTAAACCTACAACCTCATTAAAGTTTTTTAAATTATTTGTTATTGAGATGGAAAAAAAAACCTTAAAAGTGAATATTCGTCTTAAAGGCGAATCGAAAATTACAGATCAAGCCACTGTTTAAAGGCTGATGCTTTGTTTTTACCTATTATAATATCAATCTCAGATTTAGGTTTAACTTGAATTTTTAGCTTACTATTTTCGTATTTAGTAATTTTTTCGATAGCCGAAATTGCAACTATAAATTGTCTATTGGCCTTAAAGAAGAATTCTTTTTTAAGCATTGAATATACTTTATCTAAACTATCGCTCGAGGTAGTCTTCTTTCCGTCATGGCGAATTATATAAGTAATTGTACTTTCTACATATATATACGCAATATCGGTAACTAAAGTAGAAACCAATTCATTTCTAACATAAGTCAAAATTCGTTGTTTTGACACCTCTTCAGGCACACTAGTGTCTACAACTACCGCGTCCACAACAGCAAGTTTTTCTTTTTCCTCTTCCCTTTTTGCTATACGTTCCTGATAGGAAGATATAGACTGATTTAACTTTGCTAAACTTTGTGCATTGTATTCAAGATTAATAATTTTTTCATCTAGTATTTTTCCTGAATAATTATTCACAATTCTAATTATTGTTAATAGCAATATTAATATTAATAGCCCTAAAATAATGAACACAAAATAGGCTTGCTGTTTTACGGGTGCTATTGTATTAGTAATTTCCTTTAAATTTAAATTATAGACTAATATTAAATCCGAATCTTTAATAGGCCTTAAATTCACTATCTCAAAATCATCGGTCTTCTTTAAAGTATTAAAGTAGGTATAAAAATAATCGTAAAGTACATTCCCATTTATAGCATCACCAAAATCAATAGCTTTATCATAAATAAGTGTTTCTCCTATTTTAGTAACATCAGGAAAGCATACAATGTTTCCTGTCCAATTAATTACGGATAAAAAAGCATTATTCATTTCAGTACCAACAATTGCTTTTTGTGCTACAATTGGAAACAACTCTTTATTAGCACTTTGATTCACATAATCAAGCGTTAATGCTTCTTTTTCAATGTTATTGTAAGTGTTGTCTAATATCGTAATTGCGAACTGCTTAACTAATAGGGGTATAAATATTACTGATAATATTCCATACAAAACAACAAATATTGCTGACGTATATATTGATAATCTTAAATCTTTCATTGGGTAAATCTATTTAGAATATTTATTATCCTTTGAATTTAAACATCTTTATTTTGAAAAAAACTTGTAAATTCAGTGTCAAATCTAATTTATAAAAAGGTAAGAAATTCCATTTTACGGCTAAAAATTCACGTTTAGTATATTAAAATATTCTTAAAGTTTCTATTTATATACTTTTATTTAAAATTATCAAGATGAAAAAAACTATTTATGCAACATTATTAATTATTGTCATATGTGTTTTGGGTATCGGAACTTATAAAGTTATTAATAAGAAAATTCCTAACACTCAAAATATTTCGAGTGTTGAAACTTTTTCAATAAACACTATTGAAACTAAAGTAAAAAAGCCTGAAAATTTAAATGAATTTGACTCTTATATTGAAAAAGCCATAAATGTAAAAGGTACCTTAACACACATTAAAAAACACGACGAAAAGTATATATTAACGATTACTTCTAAAAATGGAAAAATAGCGAGTATTTGTAATATGCAATCGGATCAAATAGATAAAATTAATAAATTAAAAATCGGAGAAGATATAACCATTAAAGGAATTTATAAGGGATATTTAATCGATATGATTTTACTAAACTGTATTATAATATAACTATGAAAAAACTACTACTGCTGCTCTTTGTATCCATTTGTTTTGGATTTACAAAGCCAAAAAACCAATACTTAACAAGGAATGGTCAAGTCACTTTCTTTTCGTATGCTTCTGCAGAAAACATAAAAGCTGAAAATAATGAGGTGTTGAGTCTTTTAGATGTTAGCAAAGAAAAAATAGCTGTTAACATTTTAATGCGTGCTTTTGAGTTTGAAAAATCATTAATGCAAGAGCATTTTAATGATAGTTATATTGAATCTGATGTTTACCCAAGGGCCACTTTTGAAGGCACTATTTTAAATTTCAAACCTCGTTTAAAAGGTTCACAAACTAAATTTATAAAGGGGGATTTTACGTTAAGGGGAATTACCAAGCCTGTAAAAATAAAAGCTGACATTACTTATAATGATGGTGAATATACTATATCAGGTGAAACTACTATAGACGTTAAGGATTATAAAATTAAAATACCTCAAATTTTAGCTTCTAAAATTGCCAAGACTGTGAAAATTTCGTTCAATTTCAAATACGAGCCTTATGAAAAGTAATATTACAATTATACTTACATTACTGTTACTGGTTTCAAATGCTTTAAAGGCTCAGGACCTGTTAGATCAACTTTACTTTGAGGAAAAAAAGAAAACAGTACTTACCGAATCTACTTTTAAAATGCTGAGAATTGGTTTTAGCCACTCGGTTGAAACTCGTAAAAAAGGAGTACTTGAAGTTTCAGCATATACACGCTATTGGAATATTCCAGAAATAGAAGGAATAACAACAGAAAGAAGCAATTTTGGTTCGGATAGAGTTAGTGCTCGTTTTGGTGCTGATTATGCGATAAACAATAATTTATCTATAGGTGTTGGTGGTAGCAACAATGGTGTATTTGATGGTTATTTAAAATACCGTTTAATTCGTCAAAAAACAGGAGAGAAAAAAACCCCTTTCAGCTTAACATTATTAGGCGCGCTATCACATCGTAGCAGAGAAATTGGCAATGTATCCTTAAGCAATAATCCAGATCCTTCCGATATTTATAATTCCAGTATACCTAAAGGTTCTGTTAACATAGATGGTGGTCTTCGCGACAAAACTAATTTTATAGGACAATTTTTAATTGCTCGTAAACTAGATCGAAATTTATCGGTACAAATTTCACCTACCATTATTGCTAGGGGGTCTAATGCTTTTGAAGAAGATCCTGAGGTACATTTAGCCCTTGGCTTTGGAGGGCGTTACAAATTAGGTAAACATGTATCTATAGCCTCAGAATATTTTTATGTTCCTAAGCAATATGCTTTACAATCATTAGAAACTTTTGGTCCTTTTTCATTAGGCGTAAATTGGGAGGTCTCTAAAGTTCAAATTCAAATGTTTTTAACCCATACAGGAGATTTTAGCGAAGATTTAGTGATTACAGAAACACCGGTGAATTTTAATACTAAAGATGGGAATCTATTTTTTGGTTGGAACTTCTCTTATGTATTTCATTTAAAAAAAAATAAATAGTCTTTTAAATCATTTAAAGTAACATCATATGAAAAATAAAATCACTGTATTGTCGTTACTAAGTATTTTGGTAATTGCTCTTATTGCATCCGACCACATTGATGCACCTTCGGTAATCGGTGATTCTGCTGATATTGCTGACTTTTATGCCTTCGAAGGTGAAGACTCGGAAAATATTGCTTTTATTGTAACCCTTCAAGGTATACTCGACCCTGTAAATTCTGAAGACGCAAATTTTGATCAAAACGTAGTTACTCAAATTAACATTGATACTAATGATGATAATGTAGAAGATTTGGTAATACAAGCCATAAGGCGCGGAAATCAAATGTGGTTTTTTGGCCCAGAAGCACCTTCTCAAAAAGGAGCAACCATCGAAATACTAAATAATAGTGATATTCAAAATCAAGTAACAATTACACCTTACCAGGATGCCTTTATTACAGAAACATCACCTGATGGGTTGAAATATTTTGCGGGGGTTACCGACGATCCTTTTTTCTTCAACATTGCAACATTTAGAAGATTAAGAGTAGGAAATGCTACTAGGTTTGAAGAACCTGGAAATGATACCTGGAATGGACTTAATGTATTATCAATTGCTGTAGAAGTTCCTAAAGCATTACTTGGAGGAGGTACTAGTATTAATGCTTGGGCATCATCTCATAGAAGACAATAATCTTTAAAACATATCAATGAAAATAACACCTATAATATATACGGCCCTGCTTGCTCTATTTTTGGCAAGTTGTAGTTTAAATGAAGATGCAGGAGTAAATAGAAATATTGATGAAGTAGTTGTTGGTTTTGACGGCTCTTTTGGTATTGTTGATCGAATAGGGAGACCTTCCATAAGTACCGCTTTAATAAATGGCAACCGAAAAGAAACCTTTAACACTACAATTACTGAAGATTTAAATGCTACTTTTAAAGACGAAATTGAAGCTGAAATTATAAGAGTAAGCCCAGAGTTTAACTTGGATACTGATACTAATTTATTAGGACAAACAGCTGAAGTATTAGCCGATTTACTTGCCACAGATGTATTAAATATTAGCTTAACTGGTACCACTACTTTTTTTGACGGAACAAATATACTTACTGGCCGTACTCTTGATGACGATGTTATGGATACTGAACTATTACTTCTTTTTGGAGGAAGCGATGGCGCTCAAAACCCTGCCCTTGCCACAGACTTCGTAGATAACAACGACAGGGATTTTTCTCCTAGTTTTCCTTATTTATCAGCGCCTTGGTAAATCCGCCTTTAAGTAAATTTATTTCTAAGGTTTTTAAACTTGAAAAGTTGCTTTTTTTAAGCCTTTTTTTGTTGTGCTGCTGTAATAAAAAGCTGCCTATTGAAATAGGGGATTCCAAAGATTACGCTGTTTTTTTAAACGTCCCGAACACTGTAAACAGCAGTAAATTACAACGGAAGTTAGATTTTTGGGAAACTAAGTATCTACAAAACCCAACTCAATACCCCTATTTAAACAAACTAGGCGAGTTGTATGAAAATAAATTTGTCCTTGACGGAAAAATTGAAAGCCTAAAAAAAGCTGAAAAATTTTATCAAAAAGTTTTAATTGAAATTGATAGCAGTCAAGTAAACACACTACATAGTTTATGTAGAAATTACATATCCCAGCATAAATTTAAAGAGTGCTTGCCCCTATTAAAAAAAGCCACTCAAAACGGGCATAAATTAGGTATTACTCACCAAATTTTGTTTGACGTACATTTAGAGTTGGGTAATAAAAATGAAGCTCAGAAGTTTTTAAATCGCTTAAAAAATCCTGAAGACTTCAATTATCTTATTCGAAAATCTAAATGGGAGGACCATGAAGGTAATTTAAATGGAGCTATCCGTTTTTTAGAAGTTGCTAAGCAAATTGCAGAAAAACGAAATAACGACTACCTTAAAATATGGTCTTATTCTAATTTAGGGGATTACTACGGGCATCAAGGAAACATCACAAAAGCTTATAATTACTATTTAAAAACACTTCATTTAGATCCTAGCAACAATTATGTTTTAAAAGGAATTGCGTGGATTCAATATGCTCAAAATAATAACCCCGCTGAAGCCAATCGTATTTTAGATACCATTATTAAAAGGAAAAAAACTCCTGATTTGTATTTATTTAAAGTTGAATTAGCTAGTTACACTAACGATAGTATTCGTTCGTTTGAATATAAAAAAACTTTTTTTAAACTAGTCAATAACCCCGAATATGGAGTTATGTACGACTCCCATAAAGCAACATTACTAGCAGAAATAAATCCTGAAAAAGCTATAGAATTGGCGCTTCAAGAAGTTTCGAACAGACCCACAGCGATGGCTTACCATTTGTTGGCATGGTGTTACTTTAAAAATGGTGAACCTGCAAAAGCATTACAAATCACTAAAAATTATGTAGATGGTTTTACCTTTGAGCCTGTAGCTTTATTACATACAGCACTTATTTATAAAGCGCTAAATAAATTTCCAAACAAAGTAGCTTCAATAAAAAAAGAATTAAACGAAGCTACCTTTGAACTCGGACCAATTATTTCTAATAAAGTAAAAAACCTATAACATTTAATTTCCTAGGATTTTATTATACCTTGTAATATCAGCTAAAATCTTTTGAGCTTCTCTAACTTCTTCGCTATTAGAAACCTCATAAGCATGCATTCCTTCTCTGTAGAAATAGCGCTTAATAATTTCTTTTTTAAGTAATTCCTTAATTTCAGATTCTTGTGATACTAATGCTTCCTTTTTAGCTTCAGACAGGCGTTGTTTCAGGGAATTATATTCGTTAGAAATTCTATTATCTAATGTTTCCTTTTCTGCAACTACCCATAAATCTTCCAATAGCTGTCCTGTTTTAGTCTTAAATTCAAACTTATTCTTTTTTAAAAATGATAAGAAAGAAGTGTAATCTACATCGGTAAATGTAAAATCTTCAAGTCTTTCAAATTTGTGCTTGTAATAAAACGCTGTTGCAAAGTCAAAAATTACACGATCTTTTAATAAAGCCTTAGCTATTTGGCTGGTTTTAGTTGTTTCTATTTCAACATCTGGAAAAACACCTCCGCCATCATAAACCGTACGTCCATTTTGGGTTTTAAAGGATTTAAAGTCGGAATCTTGTATTCTAGTAGGTTTATCATCGCTGTCTCTATTCCAATAATCCAAAGACTGTATACACCTTCCTGAAGGAATAAAATAACGTGATGTAGTGATTTTAAGTTGGGTATTATGCTTTAAAGGGCGTTTACTTTGTACTAATCCTTTTCCGAAACTGCGAGCACCTATAACGACTCCTCTATCTAAATCTTGCATGCTTCCCGAAACAATTTCACTTGCAGAGGCGCTTCTTCCGTTAATAAGTACCGCAAGAGGCAAATCTTTATACAATACTTTATTTTTGGTTTTATATTGCTTTTTATGATCGTCTATTACAGACTCGGTATGTACAATTTGCAAATCTTTTTTTACAAAAATATTACACACGTTTACTGCTTCGGTAAGGAGTCCGCCTGGGTTTCCTCTTAAATCTAAAATTAGCTTATCGGCTCCTTCGGCTTTTAATTCTTTTAAGGCTGCAATTATGTTAGAAGAAGCTTTTTTGCTAAATCTTCTTAAAACAATATAGCCCGTATTGTCATTTAACAATTTATAAAAAGGAACAGCGTCAACCTCTATAAGGTTTCTGTTAATTGAAGTTATTTGTTCTTTTCCATTTCTTATATAGGTAACTACTACAGTTGAACCAGCTTCACCTTTTAATAATTCTATGGGTCTACCTTCATAATTACTAACAACTACATCATCAACCTTTATAATTTCATCCCCCGCTTTTAAACCACTTTTATCGGCAGGAAAATCTTTATAAACCTCGGATACAATTAGTTTTGAACCTGTTTCTTCTTCGTCAATATCATCGGTAAATAAACTCGCTCCAATACCCACATATTTACCACTACTTCTAATTTTACCAGCTTCAACATCTTGTTCCGTCCAAAATTTAGTATACGGATCTAAATCTTTGGTAATCGCTTTCATTGCTGTATCCATTAATTCAGCAGGATTGGTTTCGTCAACATAATTGGTATTAAGCTGCTTGAAAAAAGCAACAAATATTTCAATCTGCTTTGCAATTTCAAATCCGTCACTTTTAAAACTGTAACTTCCTAAAGAAATTATAGTAATGCTTACCAATAGTAGTACGCTACGCTTCATCATATTTTTTCATTTTTTTTTGCCATTTACTTTCTATTTTCAATAGGGCTTTTTCTATAACTTGATATGTTGGTAATTCTTTACCTACAAATAGAAACATTAACAAAAATTGTTCCTCATTAACTTCAAAAATATACTTCTTTTTTCGGAAGTTCTCTCTAATTAAGCGTTTTATAAAATTTCTGTCTACAGCTTTTTTAAAAAATCGTTTACTTACAGAAAAACCAGCTTTAAAAGGAACTTCTATAGTTTCTTTTTGATATACCAAAACTAAAGGGTACCCCTTAATTGAATTTCCGTATTTAAAGAGACCCTCAATTTGCTTTTTACTTTTGAGTTTTAAAACCGTAGGAAGTTTTTCATTCATGTTGTAAAGATAGTATTCTACTTTATTTTTTTCATTTATCTAAAAATTGTTAATAGTTATCTTATTCAACCTAAAAAAAAGGGAGCAAAAATTGTATTTTTGTATCACTATTTTAATGTAACAGAACGAAACATGGAAGTACAAGGAAAAGTAAAATTTGTCGGACCAACAGAAACGGTTGGTAATAATGGTTTTAGAAAAAGAGATATTATTGTTACCACTGAGGAACAATATCCACAACATATTAGTATACAATTTGTTCAAGATAAATGTGACATATTGGATGCTTATAAGCCAGGGCAAGATGTAAAAATTGGAATTAATTTACGTGGTCGTGAATGGGTTTCCCCTCAAGGCGAAACAAAGTATTTTAACACCATACAAGGCTGGCGTATTGAAAACTTACAACCAGCTGCAGCACCAACAGGAAGTGTGCCGCCTCCAATGCCTCCAGCAGAAGCATTTGAGCCAGCAACCAATATAAGTTCTGAACAAGAAGACGATTTGCCTTTTTAAGACAAAAAAACATAACAATATAAAAACCACTTTTGAAATATCAAAAGTGGTTTTTTGTTTACATCTATTTTCTAATAAAAAAATTACCTAGAAAAGAGTTAGAAAATAGTACCAATAATTTTAGTACTAACTTATTTTTTTAGTAATTTAATGTATTATATACGACTATAAATTAACTCCTTACTCGCAAACATTTAAGTATGAATATATTTGATGCTATTCGGTCGGAAGACCTTAAAACGGTTAAAGCAATATTAGCCGACCAGCCAGAGCAACTTAATACAAAAAACGATCGTGGCTCTAGTCCTGTTTTATTATCTGCTTATTTAGGCGCTGTAGAAATAACAAAACATATTTTGAGTTTAAAGCCCGAAGTGGATGCTGTAGATGCTTCTGGAAACACTGCCCTTATGGGAGTTGCTTTTAAAGGAAGTACCAATATAGCTAAGCTTTTAATTGAAGCAGGTGCGGATGTAAATGCAAAAAACACGCAAAATTCAACAGCACTTATATACGCCGCTACTTTTGGACAAAAAGAAATTATAACTCTTTTAGTAGCTAATGGTGCCGATATTTATGCCGAAGATATTAATGGAAATACAGCTATAAATCTTGCCCAAAGACAAGGGGTAAATTTACTTGAGCTAAAAAAAGTATAATTATGGAACATTCAAAATCAAAATTGCTTAAATCAGTCGTTATTCGTTTTAAAAATCGTCAAAAACGCCTTTTAATTTCTAAAAACGCGTTAAACAATTTTGATTTTTTTCTTCAAAAAAACATTGAAGGAGAATTTGTTATTATAAACTCCAATGTTGGATTTGCTGTTTATTATGCTTCCGAAAAAAATTACAGCGAACTAATAAAACAAAATATTCTTAAGCATTGTAATAGTAGTATAGAAGAATTGGCTTTCTTATATGACCTTAATGCAAATAGCCTTAAAGTTAATTTTACTCAAGTTTTTATCACATTTTCGAAATACCCACAATTGTTTTTAGCATATGTCAAAAAGTTTGTTTCTTTACGAAAACGATATAATTCTAGTAGAATAGTAATGCCTCAATTATCTTGTTTTTATGAACAGGCTTTAAAAGAACTACAGTATAGTGGTAAGCTCCCGTTTGCAAAAAAAATTATAGCTTTAAACAGTAATTTTAAGGAGCCTTACAGTAGTCCTCTCCTAATTTCTTTAGCAAAAAAAATGACCACACAAGAGCATATTAATTAAGCCGATCTATTCATTTCTACTGGTGCTTTTTTATCTTCTTTAGCTTCTTCTTGAGGTTGTGGTGATTTTAATTCAGGAATATTTCCTTTTTGCTCTTTATATTTCTCCTTTATCTTAGGGTATATAGCAGGAGCAATTGCTTCTACTGGAGTGTATAAAATAGAGCTTTCTATCACTTCTTTATCTATTATTCCTAGTTTATCATTCAAAGGGCCTAAAAACATAATAACCCCACTAGCAATCATTGCAAATTTTAATATCCCAAAAGCTCCTCCTAACACTCTATTAACAAGTCCTAGGGCCGCAAACTTAGCTACTTTTGTCAACAATTTCCCTAACAAGGAAATCGCCAAAATAATAGCTATAAAAGTAATTCCAAAAGCAATTAGCTTAAGGTATTGAGGCGATAAACTCACCTTATCTTGTAAAAAATCGCTTACATAAAAAGAAAAACGAATAGCCCCGTAAATACCCGCAATAATGGCTACCAAAGATGCTAATTCAACAAAAAGTCCTTTTATAATTCCTCTAATTAATCCAATAAGTAGTAAAACCCCAAGTATAATATCTAAATAATTCATTCGCTGTAAATTGGCTTTAAAAGTACTAAAAATGTGGCTACCTTTGTAATATGAGTAGAGATTTACAATTGAAAGAGCGTTGGGAGTTGGTCGTGGATAAACTCTCTAAACAGTTTGCCGATGGGGATACCCTAGATTTAGATGCTATTATTTACTTAATAGGGGTTCAAGAATTAGGGAAGCCACACAGAGATTATAAAAAAGATGAAAAGTTAGACTTAATGCATATTGCCATTTGTAAACTTTTAGAGCCTTTTGGCTACTACGAATTTGATTATATAGACGAAGAAGGTTGGCCGCATTATACGGTAAAAGAACAGTTGCCTAGCTTAAGAGCTGGGGAACAAAGTGTTTTAATGAAACAGGCCATTGTAGAGTATTTTTACGATTCTGGTTATATAAGTTAAAAGCTATGAAAACAGCATTAATCACAGGGGCTTCATCTGGTATAGGAAAAGAGCTTGCCTATTTAATGGCTTCCCAAAAAATCAACCTTATAATTACTGCTCGTAGAACGGAAGCTTTAGAAACAATTAAGCACAAACTTGAAAACTCCTACCCTATTAAAGTAGTTTGCATAACTGAAGATTTAGCAACGCCCAAAGGAGCACAATCACTTTTCGATAAAATAAAAGCGCAACACTTAACTGTTGATTTTTTAATAAATAATGCCGGATTTGGAGGTCAAGGTTATTTTCATGAGCGAAAATGGGAAGACGAAGCTGCAATGCTTCAATTAAACATAAACACGCTTACTCAATTATCTCATTTATTTTTGCCCGAAATGGTACAACGCAATTCGGGGCGTATTTTAAATGTAGCTTCCTCGGCTGGTTTAATTCCTGCGGGTCCTTTACAAAGCGTTTATTTTGCTACTAAAGCGTACGTACTTTCTTTTTCGCAAGGTATTGCTGGCGAACTTGCAGATACTCCAATTACAGTAACAGCCCTTTGCCCTGGTGCTACTGCAACAGAATTTGAAAAAACAGCCAATTTAGAAGGGAGCGATTTGTTTTCTGGAAAAACATTTACTGCCAAGCAAGTAGCTAAAGACGGTTACGAAGCTATGATGAAGGGAGAACTGGTAAAAACCACAGCACTGTCTTTTATTCAAAAACTAAATATAAAAGCAATCCCGTTGATTCCCACAAAAATAATTTTGAAACAAATTAAAAACATGCAAGAAATTAAGTAACGAATGGCCTTTTTCAGAATACTGCAAAAGTTTCAATAATCAATTTACTATAGTCACTATGCAATTCCTTAAATTTGCGACTTATTACGGATTACGAGATGATAGAAGAAATTAAAAAATATATAGCCGAGGCTGAAGCATTTACTGCAACTACTGTAGAAGAGGTAGAACAGTTTCGAATTAAAATATTAGGTAGCAAAGGAATCTTAAAGGAGTATTTTGCTAAATTCAAAGAAGTTCCTAACGAACAGAAAAAAGAATTTGGACAAACTATTAATTTATGGAAAAGTACTGCCGAGGCTAAAGTAAGCTCTTTAAAAGATGCTTTAGAAGATCAACAAGCAACGGTAAATCAGTTTGGTGATTTATCTCGACCTGCTACCCCTATTGAGTTAGGCTCTCGTCATCCAATTTCGCTGGTAAAAAACCAAATCATAGAAATATTTAATCGCATTGGATTCAATGTTAGTGAAGGTCCCGAAATTGAAGATGATTGGCATAATTTTACAGCTTTAAACTTACCAGAATACCACCCTGCTCGCGATATGCAGGATACGTTTTTTATACAAACCAACCCCGATGTGTTACTGCGTACGCATACCTCATCGGTACAAGTACGTTATATGGAAGATAATAAACCTCCCATTCGTACCATATCACCAGGTCGTGTTTTCCGTAATGAAGACATTTCTGCACGCTCGCACTGTATTTTTCACCAAGTAGAAGGTTTGTATATTGATAAAGATGTATCATTTGCCGATTTAAAACAAACCTTACTTTATTTTACTAAGGAAATGTTTGGTAAAAGTAAAATTCGTTTGCGCCCTTCTTATTTTCCGTTTACAGAACCTAGTGCCGAAATTGATATTTATTGGGGATTAAAAACCGAAACCGATTACCGTATTACCAAAGGAACCGGTTGGTTAGAAATTGGTGGCTGTGGAATGGTTGACCCTAACGTATTAACTAATTGTAATATTGACCCTAAAGAATACAACGGTTTTGCTTTTGGAATGGGTGTTGAACGTATTGCAATGTTATTACATCAAATTGGTGACATTCGCATGTTTTACGAAAATGACGTACGCTTTTTAGAACAATTTAAATCGGCGCTATAGCTTAATTTACAATAAATGAAAAAAGATATTGAATTTCCTGTAGTAAAAGGAGTTTCTATTGCAATCGTAAAAGAATGGAATACGGAATTTAATATGGAAGATTGGAATGCTTATATCATTAACGAAAATAAGGAAGCTATCGATGCCGTGATTATTGTAACTCAAGGATTCAGTACTGAGAAAAAAACCTCTAAGTTTAGGCACATGCTCGGAACTATAGAGTCGAACGATTTTCAAAAATTTGAATTAATGCAAGAAGGTATTCTTTCGTTTAGAAATGAGTTTAGTGTTACTTATTTTTTAGAAAATAGACTTTACGATAAAAAATTTATCTTTAGAAAAAATACCATTAACGAAAATGCTTTTAGAGACATACCCGTTCTTAACAAAAAAGGTGTTTTAGTAAAATAGTTACTTATGAAATCAATTGTTTTTTTCTCATCCTTGTTAGCACTTAGTTTTTCATTAATTAATTGTGAGGATAACACTGAAGAGTTGAATCCTGATGATTTATTAGGCCAACAGGAATTTTTAGATACTGAAGAAAATGACAATGAACCTGTTAGTCAAGCTATTCCAAGACGTGAATTCCCTTTAATAGCTACTTTAAATGGAACTTCAACTAACTTTTTTAGTGTTACACCTTCAGATAATGCTGTAAACTTTGATTTTCTTGATGCCACTGCTGTTATATTCAATACTTTCGATAACCCATCTACCTTAAATGCAACTTATGGTATTAGTTTAATTATAAATCGCGAAGATTTAAAATTAGGTGACATCCAATTATCTGTTGGTGCTGGTTTATTAGGCTCTTCTGGTATCCTTTTAAATGATACGCGTTCCACAACTACTACTTTAGCTATACAAGAAGGGAATATATCTATTGATCAAATTGATAGTGCTCAAGGCATTGTTGCGGGAACTTTTAATGCTGAATATAATGTTACTAACGATGGTATTACTTCAACAGGTGAAACAGTAAGTGTAACCAGAGGATCGTTTAGATTTACTTACGAGGTCAGATAATAAATTGAACTTTTGAAGGAGCTACCTCAAAATTTACTCAAAAAATTACAAGATCGAGAAGCCAATGATTCTCTTAGGCGATTGCTCCAACAATCTAATTTAATAGATTTTTCTTCTAATGATTATTTGGGATTTGCTAGGCAAAATAAACTACAAGATATTGCGGACTCGTTAGTTAGTCACAATAATTTAAACGGAGCTACGGGCTCCAGACTACTGTCTGGCAATCATAATTTGTACGCTACTGCAGAAAGTACGATTGCCCAATTTCACAACCAAGAAAGTGCTTTAATTTTCAATTCTGGATACAATGCTAACATTGG
Organism: uncultured Aquimarina sp.; assembly: GCA_937958985.1. Classification (GTDB taxonomy): domain Bacteria; phylum Bacteroidota; class Bacteroidia; order Flavobacteriales; family Flavobacteriaceae; genus Aquimarina. Next base: position 3,038 of record CALGLV010000033.1, on the reverse strand, counting down.
TTTTTTTTCATCGGTACCGCAACGTGGTGATGTTGTTTTTTATGATGAATTAATTCACGCTTCTATAAGGGATGGATTGGCAATGGGACTGGCTAAAAAATTTAATTTCAAACATAATAATTTTCTCGATTTAGAAACCAAAGTAAACCGTTGGAAAACCACAAACACAGGAGCTGTTTTTGTAGTAACAGAATCTGTTTTTTCAATGGACGGTGATAGTCCTGATTTAGTAGCTTTAGCTTCGTTTTGCGACTCCAATAACACATACTTAATCGTTGACGAAGCACATGCGTTAGGCGTATTAGGAGGTGCTGGCGGTTTAGTACAAGCCTTAGAAATACAAAACAGTGTTTTTGCACAAATAATTACTTTTGGAAAAGCATTAGGTTGTCATGGTGCAGCTGTATTAGGAAGCGAAGCACTTAAAAATTATTTAGTGAATTTTGCACGCAGCCTTATTTACACCACAGCACTACCACCACATACCGTTGCATTAATACAAGCAGGTTATACACTACTTACTGAAGAAACAGAGCACTTAACTAAGTTACAAAATAACATTAGCTATTTTAAAAGTAATCTTATAAATTTAGGTTTAAATTCTATTTTTATACCGAGTAATTCAGCGATTCACTGCTGTATTGTTGAAGGAGTTTCGAAAGTAAAAAAAATGGCATCACAGTTACAACAACAGGGCTTTGATGTAAAACCAATACTATCGCCTACAGTGCCCTTGGGTAAAGAACGCTTACGGTTTTGCTTACATAGTTACAATACTGCTTCCGAAATAGAAACCGTTTTAAAGTTAGTTTCTGAACTCGTAAACCTTTAAATTTACCCCTCAAAAACGTATAAATAAACTCGCTAAAAATGCAACGTTATTTTATTACAGGAATTGGTACTGATGTTGGCAAAACAATAGCATCTGCCATTATAACCGAAGCCCTACAGGCCGATTATTGGAAACCCATACAAGCAGGGGATCTTGATAATTCAGATACTGATAAAGTGAAAGCTTTAGTTTCAAACTCCAAAACAGCATACCACCCTAACTCATTTTCTTTAAACACTCCTATGAGTCCGCATGCAGCCGCTGCTATTGATGGAGTAATAATGAAAGCCAACTTAGTGATCACTCCTAAATCAAATAATGACAAGCTAGTTGTTGAAGGTGCTGGCGGATTATTTGTACCTATAAATGATACCGAAACTATATTAGATTTAATACAACAAGATGATAAAATAATAGTAGTTTCTCGCCATTATTTAGGGAGTATCAATCACAGTTTACTTTCTATTGAAATTTTAAAACAAAAAGGGTTTTCTAAAATAGGAATTCTTTTTAATGGGAAAGAAAATTCAACTACCGAAGAAATTATCACAAAAATGACTGGAGTCACTGTATTGGGGCGCATTGATGAGTTAGATACGCTTTCACAGGAAACTATTCATACGCAAGCAAAAAACATAAAAGAAGCCTTACTTTCTTTTTAAAACTATGAAAGAATTAGACGCTAAAAATATATGGCACCCACTTACTCAGCATAAAACCCATCCTGATGTACTTCCTATAGCCAAAGCTAAAGGAGCCTTACTTTACGATACCGAGGGCAACACTTATATTGATGGTATTGCTTCGTGGTACACCTGTATGTACGGACATTGTAACCCCTATATAATTGAAAAGGTATATGCGCAAATGCAACAGCTCGATCAAATTGTATTTAGTGGATTTACACACCAACCAGCAGTAGATTTGTCCGAAAAGCTTTTAGCTATTTTACCCGATAATCAACAAAAGGTATTCTTTTCTGATAATGGCTCTACAGCTACTGAGGTGGGAATAAAAATGGCCTTACAATATCATTTTAATAAAGGAAATGAACGCCATACTATTTTGGCTTTTGAAGAAGCGTTTCATGGGGATACTTTTGGAGCCATGTCTGCCTCTGGATTGTCTGTTTACAATGGGCCTTTTGATAAGCATTTTATAGATGTTGTTCGTATTCCTGTACCTACAATTGAAACCGTAGATAGCATACTTAAACAATTAAAGGAATTACACCTTAAGAGTCCTTTAGCGGGTTTTATTTACGAACCTTTAGTACAAGGTGCTGCCGGTATGAAAATGTACCAACCCGAAGCCCTAGAGCCTATTTTAGCTTTTTGCAAAGCACATACTATAATAACAATTGCCGACGAAGTAATGACGGGTTTTGGTAAAACGGGAACCTTGTTTGCTTCGGATCAAATAAACACGAAACCCGATGTAATTTGCTTATCTAAAGCGCTTACAGCAGGAATGCTCCCCATGGCTATTTCTACTTGCTCGCAACATATTTACGATGCTTTTTATAGCAACGACATGTCAAAAGGTTTATTTCATGCCCATACGTATACCGCGAATCCTTTAGCCTGTGCTGCCGCTAGTGCTGGTATTGATTTATTGCTTTCGCAAGAAATAGAAAAAAGCAGATTGCGAATACATAAGGCTCATTTAGCCTTTAAAGAACGTTTATCAGAAAATCCTACGATAACCAACGTACGTGTAAAAGGAGTAATTTTTGCTTTAGAACTCACCAAAAAAATGGAGCGTTACGGCAGTATGCGAGACCAACTTTTTGTACATTTTAAAAATAAAGGAGTGTTTTTACGCCCCTTAGGTAATACGATTTACATTTTACCGCCTTACGTGATTTCTGATAAGCAGTTGAAACAGGTGTATGAAGCTATTGAGGAGGTGTTGTAGTAATTGATCATTGCTTATAAAAACAAAAGCCTTGATAAAATTTTCAACTTTACCAAGGCTTTATATTAAAATAGATTTATAGAGGTCAGTAGTTGGTTACGTATTAATTTAGACTGATAAATAATATCAGAGTTTACCATTTTAGTAACGGCAGTATCTCATTAACTGTGTAAGTTTAAAAAATAGCTTGGGTCATGACCCAAGCTATTTTTTTTTAATTTTAAATTAAAACACAGTAATGAAAAAAGAAGATTTATTAAACGACGACTTCCTTAAGCAGTTTAAGAGC
>CALGLV010000032.1 GCA_937958985.1 uncultured Aquimarina sp. | reverse complement strand
ATACCCTTTTATTTTGCGTTAGGGATAGCAGTGGCTACCCTGCAGCCTGAGCTAGCGAAGTGCGAAGCGTAATAACGTAGAGCCCGACCCAAAGGGAAACGCCCTTATAGATAAGGACGCTGTTATTTTTATACTATATATGACAAAGAGAACAAAAACCGCAGAATTATTTATAATTGATTATGACCTTACTTGCAACTTGGCTTTTTCGCGGATGATTTCTCCTATTGGTCGGTCTTGTATGTTACTCTCTAACCAAGACAGTATATCTAAATACAAGAAAGCTCGTTTTTCATAGGGGTGATTTTCATACTTTTTTAAACGGTCGAGGAGTTTCTTAAACTCCGTCTTTATCTCTAAAGGATTAACATTTTGCAAATTTCTTAAAAATTTAATCATTTCCTTTTGCACCGAATAAAGATCGTCCATCTTTATTAGGAACTTATACGTTTCTCGTAACTGAACCTCTAAATGCTCATCCATACTAGCTTCGTAATGAGCTACTAGACTTAAAACTCTCGCAAAACACATAAGGTCTTCACGCATTTTGAGCGACTTATTACTAATAATTTTTTGTAAATACTCGATACTTTTTTTATGGTTACCCATACCAAAGTATAAACAAGCTATTTTATAATAGAAAACCATTACATGATGTCCATCGATATGGTTTTTATAATGCTCAAGCCCTATTAAAACCTCGTCGATTAGCGGCAATCCCTCATCAAAGGAGCCTTCTAAGAAATGTAAATTAAATTTATTGGTGTTTATATAAAGAAAGCTAACAGCCAATGTGTTTTCGTATTGAGGAAATCCATCGGACTTCACCACTTTTTCTAATCTATCGATTTTCTTTTCTAGACCTGCTCTATCTTTAATTAGAAATAAAGACTCCATTAAATAGGTATTTCCTTTCAAGAAAAAAACGGGGTTTACTTCTATCATATTTGGGGATTCATAAAATAAATCGACCCATTTTTTAGAATATTTATAGGCCGAAAGAAAATCCTGCGTCATTAAGCTATACCATAAATGTGATTTATATAACCATAATTTTTCACGAAACCCTAAAAGATCCCAGTCGTATTGCGGAAGTCTACCTTCGAAGTAGTTTTTTAGGTACTCATGCTCTTTATCGTTTTTTGCATAGCCTGTTTTAAGCATTAATCCATACAGCTGCAATGAAAGGTTTGATAATTTACTGGCTATTACATTTTTTACACTGAGGTCCTTTGCCTGAATTGCTAGTTCGTCTGCTCTTGAAGAGATACTCCTTGTTATGTATTGTGTTTCGATTATTTTTTCGAATTCTACAATTTCATAAGCTATATTGTTTTCTTCGCTATCGATGGCCAAAGTTTTGGCTTTATCTAATAATTTTAAACTTTGCTTATACAAACCTTTATGATATAAAATGGTAGCAAAATCTAATTGTTCGCGAATTTTCATACGCGCAGTTCTATGCACTGGATTTAGCCTTAAGCTTATTAAAATTTGTTTGTATAAATGTGCTTTTAAATTAGATAATTGAAGTTTCGTTACAATCTCTTTTTTTACGATTAAACTTTCATCCAATTTACTAGACTTATCTAGAAAATTGAAGAGCGCTACAAACTTTGAATCACTATTATTACCTAAACGACCAGCATAAAGCTTGAACTGTCGCTTCTCGGACTTTGTAAGTGATTTAATTAATATAAAAAGTGGGTCTTTTGCCTCGTTAGTCATTGTAAGAAAAAAATTAGAAATCCCTTTGTTTATATAGCCTAAGGCCATATTCAAAAAAACTTACCATTGTAAGACAATATAATACTTAATACCTATACAGACTATAAAAATATACATTTGAGATAACTATTAAAAGTAAACTCTAAAAGATGAGCGATAATAAGGTACAGATTTTTGACACTACATTGAGAGATGGAGAGCAAGTTCCAGGTTGCAAGCTTAATACCGAGCAAAAATTGATTATTGCCGAACGCTTAGATTTACTTGGTGTAGACATCATTGAAGCTGGTTTTCCTGTTTCGAGCCCTGGAGACTTTAACTCGGTAATGGAAATTACTAAAATCGTTAAAAACGCTACGGTTTGTGGTTTAACCAGAGCTGTTGAAAATGACATAAAAGTTGCTGCAGAAGCACTAAAATACGCTTTAAAACCAAGGATACACACTGGTATTGGAACTTCGGAATCGCATATAAAATATAAATTTAATAGTACTCCTGAAAAAATTATAGAGCGCGGTGTTGCAGCTGTTAAATATGCTAAATCTTTTGTTGAAGACGTTGAGTTTTATGCTGAAGATGCTGGTAGAACTGATAATGAATATTTAGCTAGAGTATGTGAGGCTATGATTGCAGCCGGTGCTACCGTTTTAAATATTCCTGACACTACTGGTTACTGCTTACCAGACGAATACGGTGCTAAAATAAAGTATTTAAGAGAAAATGTAAAAGGTATTCATAACGTTATACTTTCGTGCCACTGCCATAATGATTTGGGTTTAGCTACTGCTAACTCGATTGCTGGAGCTATAAACGGCGCACGACAAATTGAATGTACTATTAATGGTATTGGTGAACGTGCTGGAAATACCGCATTAGAAGAGGTTGTTATGATTTTAAAGCAACATCCTGATTTAGCTTTAACTACTGATATTAACACAAAGCTATTATACGATACTAGTAAAATGGTTTCTGAAAACATGGGAATGTTTGTTCAACCAAATAAAGCAATAGTAGGGTCTAATGCTTTTGCTCATAGTTCAGGTATCCACCAAGATGGAGTTATAAAAAATCGTGAAACTTACGAAATTATAGACCCCGAAGAAGTTGGTGTTACTGAATCGGCTATTGTATTAACTGCAAGAAGTGGACGTGCTGCACTAGCTTACAGAGCTAAAAAAATTGGTTATGAATTAACCAAATTAGAATTAGATGATATTTATAAAGAATTCTTAAGCTACGCCGACCGTAAAAAAGAAGTTATTGATAACGACATACATGAAATTATGAAAGCTTATGTTTCGTAAACGATTGTAAAAATACCCTTTTCTACATACTGAAATGTAGGTAGTCATATATTTGTATATCCACAGTAATTTTAAAATACGATTTAATAGATAAATCTTTAAATTATAAAACAAAGGGTTCAACTTTTAAAAGTTGAACCCTTTGTTTGTTATATATACCAGAAGTAATTGTTTACCTATATATTATGCAGATAAAGCCTTTTAAATTGATTAATTCACTAGACAGCTTTACTTTATATTCAAACACAATATTTTTAGACTATCATCTATTTTAATTCCTTAGATTATTTTTTATTTGGTATGGTGTTTAGCGTTAAACTGTAGTGTACTTTAAATAATATATTGTAGGCTAGTTTAAAAACTAATTTTTTATAAAAAATGCCAAGCAATATTGCTTGGCATTTTGTTCAATAACTTTTGTTGAATTCTAACTTTTTTTGATTTAAAATTTTCTTTTTTCAACCAAAACTTTATCTACAAACATCCAAACTTTGTCATAAATCTTAGGAGAATTCTGGAAAATACCATCGTCAGAACCTATGTTTAAGTTCACCATAACGTTGTGAGAAGTAAATTTAGCTAAATCTAAATCTGAACTTGTGTTGCTATTATAGCTAGCTCTTTCAACTCCATCGACTTTAATAACAATTGTTCTCGTTCCTCTGTCATTTTTCCAATACATATCGTAAGTATGCCATCCGTTGTTAGAGGTACTACTGAATCCGTTCCATACTCTTGCTGCTTCTTCTCCTAAATCGTTTTCAAGCTCTTCTGTACCATAAAACAAGTTACTAGCAAATCTATCGCTACCCCCAAAAGAGTACGATTCCATAATATCAATTTCTCCTTTTGTTGGCCATTTATTTTCTTGAACTGTCCAAAATGCAGGCCATACGTTATCTGTATCTTTAAAGTTTCTATCTCTATTACCTTGCCTAGCTACCACTTTTATTATTGATCGTACATGAACTTCTTCTCTCCATCCGGGGTGAAATGCTAATTTTGATTTTAAAAGACCTGATCTATATATATTACCATGCTTTGTTGCTTCAATTCTAAGACAGCTTCTACCGTCTTTATTTTTAATTGAACTCTTCCAAGGCTTATATTGACAAATACTTGAATTATAATCTGTTCTATTAGGTCGTCTCCAATTGGTTGTTAAGCTAGATCCTGCATTAAAATTATCTTCTAGCAAAGCAGTATAACCAGCAGTTGCTTGCAAAGCATCTGCTGCATTTAAGGCATTAGAAGTTTCTTGAGTTGTTGTTGTTGTTGTTTCTGTGGATTCTTTTTCGCATGAAACGAAAATTAAACTTGCCATTACACTAGCTGTAATTAGTAGGTTTTTCATTGATTAGTTGTTTTGTGATTAATAAATACTATTCGATATGAGCTCTATCGTTTTCGTAAATATAGTCACAAACTAAGGCTGTAAAAAAATTATTTTATACTTTTTTCCTACAAAAAAAAGCAACTTCCTACTAATCAACAAAGTAAAACTCGTTTAAAAAAAAAGCCCAGGAATACCTCCTGAGCTTTATATTTCGTTACTTTTTATGTTATATTTTATAGCATTCTTTTCTTAACAATCACGTAATCAACGTACATCTGGGTTTTACTTAGCAAATTTGCTTCCCCTTTAAAAATACCTGAGTCAGAACCTACATTTAAATTTAATATAACACTGTGGTTTTTAAAATTTTCAAATTCTAATTTGTTATTTCTATCTGAATTGTCACTAAACTTAGTAATCGTTATTTGTTCTTTATTTTTAGAATCCCCGTCTATAACAATTTTAAGGGTTATAAAACCATTGGTGTTTTTCCAAAACATTTCATAAGTATGCCAACCATTATTTGCTTCTACATCAAAATTTCGGTATTCCCTTTCAAACCTTCTACCCAACTCATTTTTTCCAGTTTTTTTTCCATAAAAAACATTACTTGCAAAATGGCTACTCCCTTTATTAGAATATCCTTCCATAATATCAATTTCTCCTTGGGTTGGCCAATTTGTTTCATTTACTGTCCAAAATGCTGGCCAAGCTTGATTGGTTTGCTCAAATGATTTTATTCTTTTCCCTTTTCGGGCTATTAGCTTAATTTTTGACTTTATATGAATTTCAGAATTTACAGTTGGAGTGAACGGATTTATTTTCTGTTTTACATGTCCTGAATGATATGTTCCATCTTCGAGAATAATAGCCTCTAACAATAAAGAACTATTTCCATCTAATGAAGCTATTGAAGCTTGTTCTGCCTTATACAAACATTTTCTAGAGTTATAATCTGCTCGCTCATCTCTAATCCAATTATCATCAAGGTTAGTTCCTTCATTAAAATCATCTCTAAAGATTTCTTCCCATTGGTATGGTGTGGAACTAGCTGATTGAGTGTCTTTTTTTGTGTGATCTAAATTTTGCGCGTTAAGTGTAATAGCAATGCTACAAAACACGAATTTAACAGCAAGAAGGTTTCTTTGAATTTTTAAGTGTTTCATTAAAATATTTAGTTATGTATTTTATTAAAAGCCTAAAATTAAGCCTTAATTATAATACGATCATAGAGAAATTTAAAAAATAAATCAACTACATTTTAACTATAATAAACTCTGATCTTCTATTTAACTGATGTTCAGATTCTGAACAAGCAACCCCATCTAAACAATGATTAATTAACCTTGATTCGCCGTAACCAATAGCACTAACAATCCTAGTCGCCTCTATTCCTTGAGAAACAAGATAATCTCTGGTGCTTTTGGCTCTTCTGTCAGACAAATCCCTATTGTATTCATTTGGCGATCTAGAATCGGTGTGAGATTCTATGTTAATATGCATTTTAGGATATTGACTCATTACCAAAACAATTTTATTCAATTCAATTGATGCATCGCTTCGTATAAAATCCTTATCAAGGTTAAAATAAATGATCCCTATTTTAAGTTTTAAAACGCCTTTTTCTTCAACAATTAGCTTATCTAATGTTTCTACTCGTAATGGAATAAAGGTACTTCCAGAAACCGCCTCGGTGTATGATGGCTTAACACTAGTTTTATATCCTAGTTTACTTACTCTAACTTCATATTTTGTTCTGCAATCTAAAGGAATATCAAAATTATATGCTCCAATTTCGTTTGACGTAGTGGTGGCCAACTTTACTCCTAGCTCGTTATATAGTTCTAATTTAGCATTGGCTATCCTTTCATCAGTAAGAATGTTAGATACAATACCGTTTACCGCTTGTTCACAAAGTTCTTTTTGCTGTATAGGAACTATGGAGTAAATATCATCATCGCCCTTACCTCCTTTTCTATTTGAAGAAATAAAACCAACATTAGACAGTTTATCAAAAGTAAATGCAAAATCATCTTTAAGACTGTTTATTGGACTCCCCATATTAACTGGGCTTTGATACGAATCATTTAACACATTAGCACTAAACAAATCTAATCCTCCAAACCCTAAATGACCATCGGAGGCAAAATACAATTTGTTATCCTGTGTAAATGGAAACATTTCTCTGCCTGAGGTATTGATATTTGCTCCTAAATTTTTAGGCTTAGAGTATTGATCGTCTTCTAAAACATCGACCACAAAAATATCTGTTTCACCTATAGAACCTGGCATATCCGAAGTAAAGTAAAGTTTTGAACCATCGTCACTTAAAGCTGGGTGACCTACAGAATATTGATCACTATTAAATGGTAGCTCTTTAATATTTCTCCATTTCAACTTATCATTAAAAGAGTTTTCTTTTAATTCCGCACTGTATAATTTTAAATGATTTACACCATTTTTATCACTCCCCAATTTCTCATCATAATTATTTCTTGTAAAATATATTTTGGTGAAATCTTTATTAAACACTGCATTAGATTCATGATAATCCGTACTTATGTCATCTGAAAAAAGGTGATCCGCAATTACTTCCGTATTGTAATCACTCGTATTAAAAGGCACCTTATAAAGGTTTAAAAACGGTTGATTATTCCATTGATATCTTTCTGGTTTTTTTTCGTTTGTTTTTGACGATGCATAAACAATTTCACCTTTATACATACCTACACCAAAATCTGAATACTTAGTGTTTACAGACAAATTTTTAATGCTATAACTAGATTCAATATCTAGAATAGCATCTAACTGGTTTGCCGCTTGTACATAATTTAGTTTTCGTGTATCACTCTTTTTTGTGGACCTTGAAAATTGTTTCATCCATTTTTTGGCTTCATTATGTTTTCCTATTCCCTGAAAACTATGTGCATACCTGAAATAATATTCTGGATCTATATCATTTTGATATTCTTCAAAAAGTTTACCATACCATTTATTTGCGTTTTGCATATCGGTATTAAAATAATAACTGTCGCCTAAATGCTGAAATAACAATTTATCTTTAGCTCCTTTATCATAAGCTTTTTTGTAGGCTTGCGCCGCTTCTTTGTAATTTAATGTACTGAATAGTTTTTCTGCACTTTTAAATTTATTTTCTTGTCCTTGAACAGTATTAAAAAACAAAACAGATACTAAGCAAACTAACAGTTTACTAATATATTTATATATAGTAATTTTCTTCATAGTAGTGTAGTTATTTAAAAGAATCTTGGAGATTTCAATATTCTATCCTTAAATATGTCAAATCGCAATGAAATTTCGTGAGTTCCGGAATTTGCAATTTCCAAATCGGTCGTTGTAAAATCATATGCATATGCAATTAATAAATTTGGAGAAATCTGAAAACCTGCTAAGCCACTAACTGAATCATCCCATCGATAAGATAATCCTAAACTAAAGCGTTCTTGAATTAAGAAATTAGCTGACACATCTACCGATAATGGTGTGCCCTGAACATGCTTTACCAAAAATGCTGGTTTGAACTTTAAATTTTCAGCTGCATTTATAACCCAACCCCCTATAAAAAACAAGTGAAAACGCTCTTCTGCATCTAGCCCACTTAAATCAGAAAATTGTTTATCATTTAAAACATTTGGTACTGAAATTCCAAAATATTTGGTTTTACTATGTAAAAATAATCCTGCCCCAAAGGTTGGAAAAAACTCATTATTTAAGCCTTGCGGAAAAGCGACATCTTGTTGATCATCAAACGTATTACCTTTATTAAAATCTAAGCTTAACAATCTAAATCCAGCTTTTAAACCAAAAGCCAATTTATAATTTTTACTTACTGGTATTGTATATGAAAAGTTGGCGTCTGTATATGTTTCTTCAGAAGGCCCTAATTCATCTTGTACAATTGACAATCCAACACCTACTCTATTCTTTAAGGGAGCGTCAATAGATATAGTGGTCGTACGAGGGGCTCCATCTAATCCTACCCATTGAGAACGATGTAATCCAATTATGGAAACATGTCCGCGGCTTCCCGCATAAGCGGAGTTAACCGACAATGGATTTAGTGTATACTGAGTAAATTGAGGATCTTGCTGCGCATGTGCTATTTGAAACCCTAATAATACTATTATATATAGAATAAAATTATTTTTCATTTGATTACTATTAAACATATTAATAAGTAGCTTTTCTGTTAATCGATTTGTAAGACTCATTGTTACCTGTTAATATATAACCAACCTGCCCTTGGGTTTGAACCATCGGCTAAATCCAACACATAGTAATAAGTACCAACAGGTAATTTATTGTCTTTACTTACCGTAACTCTACCACTTGAAACTCCATCAAACGAATTGTCGTAATTGGTTTTTTCAAACACAATGTTACCCCACCTATTGTAAATAATTAATTTATTATTTGGGAAGTTATGTAGGCCTTCAATTACAAATGTTTCGTTTACACCATCACCATTAGGAGAAAACTCATTAAAGAACTCTAATTCATTACTTGAATTTAATACTGTAATAGTTGGATCATCTGGATTGTTGTCTCCATTTGGATCTATATTAGCAGGCTCACTAGGATCATCCGAAACGTCATTAATAATAGTTCCTTCAGGATCAATTCCTTCAATAATTGCTGTATTTTCAACTACACCATTATTAAGATCTTCTCTTGTTATATCATAAACGGCAGTAAATGAAGTGGTATCGATTTCTCCTACACTAAGGTTTATTGGTCCACCAATAACTTCAACTTTTTCATCTATGATTCTTACATCTCTGAGATCAACATTACCTGTATTACTTGCCGTAAAAGTGTAAATAATTTGATCTCCTAAATCTACTATACCATTTCCGTTTGTATCATCATAAGTAGCTTCTTTAAGTAAGGACAAATCATTTATAGTGAAATTAGTTACCGTTGGATCATCCGTACCTCCTGTATCATCATCTGGGTTCGTACTATCTGAAATATCACTTACCATACTTCCGTCAGGTGATACTCCACTAGCTATCGCCGAATTCATAACGAAACCTTCATCAATGTCTGCCTGAGTTATTGTATAGTTCTGAATTACAGTACCCGACTCACCTGGCATTAACATTGAAGGTATTACCTCTAAATTAGTTACCCCTATTGTAGTATCATCTATAGTTACATCTGTAATTGTTGTGTTTCCGATATTAGTTACTATAAATGTGTAACTAATTTCATCTCCTGGTCGTATTAGATTGTCTCTATTAACATCTATTACATTTGCTCCTTTTGTTAATACTAATGAAGGTGAATCCGCAATTGGAAAAGTTACAGTATCTTCAGAAATCACATCATTATCAAATGGATCATTACCTGTAGCAATCGCAGTATTTATAATTTCCCCATTGTCAATATCTTGCTGCGTTATGTTATAAACACCTCTAACATTTCCAGAATCCGTAGGAGTTAATAAATTGATTACCCCTACAACACCTCCTAATAAAGGGTCATCTACTACGATATCTGTTATCGTAACATTTCCGTTATTTGTTACCACAAAATTGTACTCTAATTGATCTGCAAAATCAATCTCTCCATTACCGTTTACATCTCTATAAATAAATGTTTTTTGAAGTTCAATAAGTGGATTTTGTTGTAAAAACACTTCGGTATCATTATCTGGCTCTCCATCGCCATTTTCATCTACTAATATATCATTAGTTGGATCATCATCACCATCATTATCTCTATCAACATTACTTAACAAAAACCCTCTATCATGGGACAAGTCACTTACTACATCACATCCATCCGCTCGTACAAAAGCTGTACTAAATATAAATCCTCTATCTATATCAGATTGATCAATTACATAGTTCTGTGTTGTTGTAATATCTGATTCAACATTTAGAATTTCAAACTCTCCTCCTGAGCCATTTATTTCGTTAGTATCACCAAAAATATTAAATTCTATTCTACCTTCAGATAATGTAGAGTTTCCTGTATTTTCTGCTGTAAATGTAAATGTTACAATATCACCAGGCATTGGATTAGCTAAATCGCCACTAAAAGAAGTGTCTTCATTAAAAAGTACAATCCCAGGATTACACCCAAAACTAACTATTGTAATATCATCGGGATTACCATCACCGTTAACATCTGAGTTAGTATTGTCGGTAGGGTCATCAGATATGTCTGAAGCCATAGTTCCATCTGGTGACGCTCCTGATATAGTTGCTGAATTTTCAACCATTTCATTATCAATATCTGCCTGAGTAACTGTATATCTAGAAATATAGATCCATTGCTCTGTTAAATCTAATAAATTATCATTATTCAAATCACCCGATTGAGGTCCTGTGATAGTACCACCTAGTAATGGGTCGTCCAAAATTACATTTCCTATTGTTGTATTACCTGTATTACTAACAGTAAATGTGTACTCTATCTCATCACCAGCTGTAACATTAGTAGAAGTATCTACAAGTACGCCTGTTTTCTCTAGGCTTAACATTGGCATTTGTGAAATAAATGTTCTTGTAATATCATCATTCCCACCTGTATCATCATTTGGATTTCCTGAATCCGAAGCATCCATTACTGGGATTCCTGCTGGATCGGTTCCATTTACTGCTGCTTCATTATTTACTACTCCTGCATCAATATCTGCTTGAGTTAATATATAGCTTGCGCTGAATTGTAACACATCGCCTGGATTCGCATCCAAGTCATCACCCTCGCCATCTAAATCTGCTCCTCCTCCTGTTAGTGTTGGAACTGGTGTTATTCCTGTTCCTGAAAAAGTAGTTTCGCTTACTGTAATATCATTTACTGTTACGTTTCCTGTATTCTCTACGATATAAGTATACGTAATGGTATTGCTTGCTACATCTAAACTAGAACTTTTTACTAAAGTAAGTTCTGGCGTTAAAGGTAAAGGCGTTACCGTATCATCGTCATCCGCTGTTGTATCATCAGCAGGATTTCCTGAATCTGAATCATCACTTACTGGATTTCCATTAGGATCTTGCCCTATAGCGGTAGCGGTATTAATAACCTCTCCTGCATTAATATCATTTTGCGTTATGGCATAAGTTGCTGAAAGTGTTTGATTCGCATTAGGAGCTAAACTTGTAATAGTTCCAACTAAACTTGGCGTTAACAAACTATCTTCTATGTTTATAGAACTTACCGTTACATTACCTGTATTAGTTACCAAAAAGGTATAGTTTATAATATCTCCTGGACTTACAAAACCATCTCCATTGGTGTCACTATAAGCACTTGTTTTTACAAGTTCTATTTGTGGAGCACAAGCTGTAATAGTTACTGAAGCAGAATTAGTACAGCCCGTGGTAGGGTTAAAATAAACATACTCAATTATATGGTCTCCAGGAGATTCTACTGCAGGATCGAATGTTGTATTAGATACTCCATCGATGGTAATATCAGTTCCTATTCCTCCAGTTGAGAAATCTGGACTCACAACTGTTGTTAAGTCTAATGGCGTTTCTCCTGTACACACATTTGCTGGAGCGTTTATTTCTACCGTTGGTAATTCATTAATAGTAAGTGCTACCGTATCTACAGCGCTAGACCCTGAACATGCCCCCGTTGTGGACGCTGTTTTAGTCAGGGTTACATTTCCTGCTGATATATCTAAAGTACTCGGTGTATAAGTTGGATTTTCAGCCGTGGCATCATCAAAAGATCCTGATCCACTTGTTGTCCATAGTACGTTTCCGTTGGTAGATGTACCATCCGTTACGGTGTACATCCCATCAGAACAAATCTCTGCCGTAGCAGGACCTGCTTCTACCGTAGGTGCTTCTTCAATAGTAAT
>CALGLV010000031.1 GCA_937958985.1 uncultured Aquimarina sp. | reverse complement strand
TTTAGATGGAGCTGTTCGCGGAGTAGTTGATATTACTTTTGTACAGTTAGCACCAGTGGCTGATGATGAAGAGTTTTTAAATGAGCCGATCAATATGGCCGTTACTGTTCCAGCTTTAGAAGGCGATGTAGATCCAGATGGTGAAGATGCTAATTTGACCATTACTGAGATTATTGATCCAGTAACTAATACGGTTACAGCTATAACTGCAGGCGCACCAGTAACGTTGAGTGATGGTACATTGGTCTCGTTGAATGCAGACGGCAGTTTAGAAGTTACTCCATTAACAGATAGTACAGAGCCAATTAATTTTGAGTACACAGTTGCAGATGAGGATGGCTTAACAGATGTAGGAGAAGTAGACATTACTTTTGTACAGTTACCGCCAGTAGCTGATGATGAAGAGTTTTTAAATGAGCCGATCAATATGGCCGTAACTGTTCCAGCTTTAGTAGGAGATGCAGATCCAGACGGCGAAGATGCTAATTTGACGATTACTGAGATTATCGATCCAGTAACAGGAGTTGTAAGTCCAATTACGGCAACAACGCCAGTAACATTAAGTGATGGTACATTGGTTTCGTTGAATGCAGATGGCAGTTTAGAAGTTACTCCATTAACAGATAGTACAGAGCCAATTAATTTTGAGTACACAGTTGCGGATGAGGATGGCTTAACAGATGTAGGAGAAGTAGATATTACTTTTGTACAAGTTCCGCCAGTTGCATTAAACGATAGTAATATCGAGCCTGTAGTATTTGGTTTACCTGCAACTATAGATTTATTGTTAAACGATAGTGATGATATAGATTTAGATCCAACTACAGTTAGTTTGGTTGTTCCAAGTCCTTCAGAGCTAATAACGACTGATATAGTTTTTGATGAAGAGGGTGATGTAATCGGGTTTACTGTGCCAGGTGAAGGTGTTTGGAGTGTTAATCCAGTTACAGGAGCCGTTACTTTTGCTCCAGAAAACGGGTTTGAGGAGAGTCCAACTCTAATTGATTACAATGTGGATGATACAGATGGCAATCAATCAAACGATGCTACTATTACAATTACTTACAATGATGATTGTTTAAGTAACCCTAATGCAGATTGCGATGGTGATGGTGTTTCTAATGCTGATGAAATAGCAACTGGAACCGATCCAAATGATCCATGTGAATTTGACGGTTCAATACAAAATATGGCCGCAGTTTCTATTGATTGGTTAGGTGGAGATTGTGATGGTGATGGAGTGAGTAACGGAACAGAGAAAAACGACGGTACTAATCCTCAGAACCCTTGTAGTTATTTAGTAACAAGTCAGAATATTAATATTGTAACTTCTGAATGGACGGATATTGATTGTGATGGTGATGGTGTAACTAACGGTACTGAAGTTATTGTTGACGGCACAGACCCATTTGTTCCTTGTGATTTCAATCCATCTAATATTACACTTACTGTATCAGCAGCATCTAATGCATTAGATTGTGATAATGATGGATTAACAAACGAAGAAGAAGCTACATTGGGTACCGATCCAACAAATCCTGATACGGATGGAGATGGAGTAATAGATGGAACAGAGTTAAATGATGGTACAGATCCAAATATAGAATGTGATTTTAGACTTTCAAGTCAAACGGTACCAGTTGATCCTTCTTTCTTAGTTGGAGATTGTGATGGTGATGGAGTTTCTAATGGAGCGGAATTGAGTGATGATACAAACCCAGTTGATCCTTGTAATTACTTAGTGACTAGTCAAGATCTTTCAATAGTAACCGAGGCCTGGTTAAACGGAGATTGTGATAGTGACGGAGTGTTTAATCAATTTGAAGTGAATTTAGATACGGATAATGATGGTATTCCTAATGTTTTCGATGTTGATGATGATAATGATGGGATTAATACTATAGATGAAAACCCTGATGCGAATAGTGATGGAGATCCTGGTGATGCAGAGGATTTAAATCGTAATGGGATTGCTGATTTCTTAGAGGCAGATAACCCTTCAGATTTATTAGATCCTACGGACGCTCCTGATGGTATAGAGGTATTTAATGCTTTGTCTCCAAATGGAGATTTACAGAATGCTAGGTTAGAAATATCAGGTTTAGTAAACACGGAGTCAAATAATATTAAGATCTATAATAGATGGGGAGTACTTGTGTATGAAGCTTCGCAATATGGAGAAACTGATAATTATTTCAGAGGTTTTTCTAACGGAAGGGTTACTGTGGACGGATCAAGCGCGTTGCCAACAGGAACTTATTATTATGTGCTAACGTATAAAATTAAAGATTCTATTGATCCTAGTAGTTCAGAAGTTTCTAGAGCAGGTTACCTATACATTAATTAGAAATAAGTTAATATCAGGGCTTTTAAAGCCCTGATATCTAAGATTTTTAGATATGAGAAAATACTATTTTAAATTAGCAAGTTTTATACTGTTATTTGCAATGATGGGCGTTGAGGGTTATTCTCAGCAAGATGCACAATACACCCAATACATGTATAATACATTATCAATAAATCCAGCTTATGCGGGGAGCAGAGATGTATTAAGTATAGTTGGATTACACAGAAATCAATGGGTGGGCCTTGATGGTGCACCAAGAACACAATCACTATCACTCCATTCACCTATTGGAAGCGGAAGGGTTGGATTAGGAGGGTCCATAATTAGAGATGAAATAGGGCCTTCTGAAGAGACTTATATGTCATTAGATTTTTCTTATACCATACCAACATCAGAAAATGGCAAATTGAGTTTTGGATTAAAGGCGACAGCTCATTTATTAAATGTTGATTTTGATAGGCTAAATTTCTTTACATCTAGGGCAGTTGATGCTAGTTTTCAGAATAATATAGATAACAGATTTAGTCCTAATGTAGGTTTGGGTTTTTTGTATAGAACAAATAAATTTTATGCAGGTTTAAGTGTGCCTAATTTATTGCAAACACGCCATTTTGATGAGGGTAATGTAAATTCTACTTCAGCGAACAGTTTTATTGCAGAAGAGCGTTTAAATTTTTATTTAACATCGGGTTATGTATTTGATTTAAGCAGCGATTTAAAATTTAAGCCAGCGGCACTTGTTAAATTTGTTTCTGGAGCACCATTACAAGTAGATCTTTCTGCAAATTTCTTGCTTTATGAAAAACTTACTTTAGGTGCGGCTTACAGATGGGATGCAGCTTTTAGTGGTTTAATAGGTTTTAATATATCCGATGCTTTAATGATTGGTTTTGCTTATGATAAAGAAGTAACAGAACTAGGAGATACGACATTTGATGATGGTAGTTTTGAAATTTTAATGCGATTTGAATTATTCAAACAATATTCGCGTATTATAACACCACGTTTCTTTTAAATAATATACAGATGAAAAACAATTATTTATATACACTATTGCTAAGTTTATTGTGCTGTTTTACGAGCTTTTATGGGCAAGAAAAGCGTTTAGAAAAAGCGGATAAAGAGTTTAATAATTTTTCTTATGTAGATGCTCGTAATATATATTTACAGGTAGTCGATAATGGATATCAGTCAAAAGATATATGTCAAAAGCTAGGAGATTCGTATTATTTTAATGCGGAGTTGGAAAAAGCATCTAAATGGTATGCTAAGCTATATTACGATTACAGAAAAGGTTTAGACTCTGAATATTTATTCAGGTATTCTCAATCATTAAAGAGTATGAAGCAATATGAGTTGGCCGATACTGTTATGAGAGAGTTTTATAAAGAGACAGGAAGAACAGAGAAGAGAGCTAATTTATTTATAGATAAACAAGATTACTTAAATCTTATTGAATTGCAGTCAGGAAAATTTGAGATTAAAAATTTGCCTATAAATTCTGAATTATCGGATTTTGGACCTAGTTTTATGAGGGATGATGCAATTGTTTTTGCTTCATCAAGAGCAATAGGAGGAGCAAGAGCAATTCATAAATGGACTCAAGAACCTTTTTTAGATTTATATAGCTCAAAGAGAGAAAGTAAAAATTCTACAGATTTACTAGCTGAAGTAGATGAGTTAGGAGGTACTGTAAATACAAAATTACATGAGTCCTCTACGGTTTTTACAAGAGATGGCAATACAATGTATTTTACTAGAAATAATTTTACTAAGAAAAGAGTAAAATCGAATAGTGAGGGTACTACTTTATTAAAATTATATAAGGCTAGCAGGGGTGAAAATGGTAAATGGTCAGATGTTGTTGAATTGCCATTTAATAGTGATAATTATTCAGTTGCGCATCCAGCTTTGTCGGTTGATGAAACTAAATTATATTTTGCTAGTGATATGCCAGGTACAACAGGCTTATCAGATTTATTTTATGTAACGATTAAAGGCGGCGATAATTATGGAAAGCCTGTAAATTTAGGAAAATCAATAAATACAGAAGGACGCGAAACTTTTCCATTTATTAGTAAAGACGGTAAGCTGTATTTTTCTAGTGATGGACATATTGGTTTAGGAGGGCTTGATGTTTTTGTAGCTACACCAAGTAATAAAAAATTTAAAGACTTTCCATATAATTTAGGAGAGCCTATAAATAGTCCAACTGATGATTTTTCATTTATAATAGATAAAGATACTAAGCTAGGTTATTTTACTAGTAATAGGCCAGGTGGGCATGGGAACGATGATATTTATAGTTTCTCTCAAAAGGAACCATTAATTGTGAATTGTAATCAGTATTTAGAGGGAATTGTTACAGATGCAGACTCAAGAAAAATTATTCCAGGAGCTAAAGTTACTTTGTTTGATGAAAATATGAAAGAGTTGAGTAGTACTATTGCAGATATAAATGCAAAGTACAGTCTTCCAATTACTTGTGGTAAAGAATATGTTATTAGGGCTTTTAAACAAGAATATAAGAGAACTGAAGTTGATTTTGCATCTACAGGAGTTTTTGAATTAAAGCACAGTCAGCCACTACAGTTAAGAAAAGGGGATCCGGAAATTGGTGTTTTCAAAGCTAAGTTAGGTGATGATTTAGCCAAGTTGTTACAACTGAACCCTATATATTTTGATTTTGATAAATCGTTTATCCGACCGGATGCGGAAATAGAATTGCAAAAAGTAATTGCTGTTATGCGGGAATACCCAAATATGGAAATAGATGTAAGAAGTCATACTGACAGTAGAGCGCCTTATAATTACAATATTAATTTAAGTACTAGAAGAAATAAGAGTACGATCCAGTATTTAATTAATAAAGGAGGAATTTTAAGGACCCGACTTACGGGTAGAGGATACGGAGAAACCCAACTTACAAATGGATGTGCCGATGGTATCGATTGTACTGAAGAAGAACATCAACTTAATAGAAGAAGTGAATTTATAATAGTAAAGCAATAACTTATTTCTTTTCTGTATTTTTTAAGGCGCACTAATATATTTTATGTATTTTTGCGCCTTAATTATAATCGGGGTCGAGTACCTCAAAAATAAAATTATATGTCTGTTAAGATAAGATTACAAAGACACGGAAAGAAAGGGAAGCCTTTTTATTGGGTTGTTGCAGCTGATGCAAGAGCTAAAAGAGATGGTAAATACCTAGATAAAATTGGTATTTATAACCCTAATACAAACCCTGCTACAGTAGAATTAGATGTTGATTCAGCTGTAAAATGGTTACAAAATGGAGCGCAGCCAACTGCAACTGCAAAAAACTTACTTTCTCAGAAAGGAGTGCTACTTAAAAAACACCTTTTAGGAGGGGTTGCTAAAGGTGCTTTAACACAAGAGCAAGCGGACGAAAAATTCCAAGCTTGGGTTTCTGAAAAAGAAGGAAGTGTAAATGCAGCTAAAGATGGTTTGGCTAAAGAAGCTGAAGCTGAAAAAGCTAAAATTATTGAAGCTGAAAAAGCGGTTAATGCAAAACGTGAGGCTGATGCAGCAGCACAATTAGCAGAAGCAGAGGCAGCAGCTAAAGCTGAAGAAGCTCAGGCTGAAGAAGCTCAGGCTGAAACAGCATCAAACGAAGAAGAATAATCTAAAATAAAGTGATTATGCGTAAAGAGGATTGTTTCTATTTAGGCAGAATCGTTAGTAAATTTAGTTTTAAGGGTGAGGTTCTAGTTAAGTTAGAATCAGATGATCCCTCACAATATTTAGAAATGGAATCTGTTTTTGTTGAATACAACAATAATATGGTTCCATTTTTTGTTGATAAATGTAAGCTTCACAGGTCTCAAATGCTGCGAATTAAATTCGAAGATGTAGATACTGAGCAAGAAGCAGACGATTTAATGAAAGCAAGTTTATATTTGCCTTTAGATTTACTTCCGGAAATGGGAGAAGATCAATTTTATTTCCACGAAATTATTGGTTACAAAGTTATTGATATTAACAGAGGTAATATCGGTGTTATTTCAGGTGTTAATGACACCACTACACAGCCATTATTTGAGATAGATTATCAAGGGAAACAAATCTTGATCCCTATGAATGATGAATTCATCGAGAAATTAGACAAAAACAAAAAAGAACTTTTTGTAAATACTCCAGAGGGACTTATTGACTTATATTTGTAGGAATATAATCGTTTCTCATGTCAGCTCCTTTTCAATTTAAGCAATTCTCAGTGCAGCAAGATCAATGTGCTATGAAAGTAGGCACGGATGGTGTATTGCTAGGTGCTTGGGTGCAATCTAAAGACATTTCTAATACTATTTTAGATGTTGGTTCGGGTACAGGTGTAATTTCCCTAATGTTAGCACAGCGTTATTCTAATTCAGAAATTGAAGCTATAGAAATTGATCAAAATGCCTATCAACAAGCAGTAGATAATTTTGAAAATGCACCTTGGGCGGATAGATTATTTTGCTTTCACGCTTCATTTCAAGAATATTTTCAGGAAGTTGAAGATTTAACTTATGATTTAATTATAAGTAATCCTCCTTATTTTTCTTCAACCCAAAAATCAAATGATGAATCACGAAATACAGCACGTTTTGAAGATGCATTGCCTTTTGAGCATTTGTTTTATGGAGCTTCGAAGTTGTTAAGTGATCAAGGTAATTTTGCATTAATAATACCTTTCGATAAAGAAAAGCAAGCTGTAGATATGGCAAAACGTATGCATTTGCATCCACAGCGAATAACACGTGTAAAAGGTAATTTTGAGAGTCCTATAAAACGCAGTTTAATGCAGTTTGGCTTTGAAAAAAGAGAGATTGATATCTCGGAATTAGTTATTGAAATCTCTAGGCATAAATACACTGATGCGTATCTTGATTTGGTTAAAGATTTTTATTTAAAACTGTAATCCATGCAAAAAATTGGGCACAGAGGGGCTAAGGCTTATGTTGCTGAAAACACAATAGCATCGATTGAAAAAGCAATTCAATTGGGTGCAGATGCAGTTGAGATTGACGTACATGTTTGCAAAACTGGTGAAATAGTCGTTATCCACGATTCAACAATTAATCGAACGACAACAGGGCAAGGTAAAGTCAAAGAATTAACATTAAATGAACTTCGCCTAATAACTACCCATGGGTATAGTATTCCTACGTTAGAAGAAGTGTTGGTTTTCTGTGAAGATAAATGTACTATACATATTGAGCTTAAAGGAAAAGGAACTGCAGCCAAAGTTGCCGATATAGTTACTAAGTACGTAGGGCAAACAAAATGGACTTACGAAACCTTATTAGTTTCTAGCTTTAAGTGTAGTAAATTAGATAAAGTAAAACAAATAAACCCTAATATTAATAGAGGTATAATTGTAGATAAAAAAGCTTCTAAAGCATTAGTACAATCAAAGGAAGATAAATGTTCGGCTATTTATATTGCTTTTAATAAGGTGAAACCACATATTGTTGCATTCGCAAATTCACACAACATCCAAGTATATGTTTGGACTGTAAATAAGCCTAAAAAAATATCTAAAATGAAAGCATTATCAATAAGTGGTATAATCTCAGATTTTCCTGATTTATTATGATATACGATCTTATAGTAATTGGTGGTGGTGCATCTGGTTTTTTTACGGCAATTAATGTAGCTGAAAAAAATCCGGAGTTAAAAATTTTAATCCTTGAGCGAGGAAAAGAAGTCTTACAAAAGGTTAAGATCTCAGGAGGCGGACGCTGTAATGTTACACATGCAGAATTTATTCCGAATGAACTTACTAAAAAATATCCTAGAGGAGAAAAAGAGTTAAAAGGGCCTTTTCATAATTTTATGACAGGCGATGTTATGGAGTGGTTTGAGGATAGAGGAGTCCCATTAAATATCGAAGAAGATGGTAGGGTATTTCCTGTTTCTAATTCTTCTCAAACTATTATTGATTGCCTTTTGGATCAAGCTTCAAAATTTAATATTGAAATACTTACTTCTGAATTAGTAACTAATTTTAATCCGCTACAAAACGATGATTGGGAGTTGTTTACTAAAAGTAGTAAGCAGTTTAGAACTAAGAAATTAGTGATTGCTTCAGGAAGTCAAACTAAAACGTGGAAGCAATTGGAGAATCTTGGAGTAAATTTGATAAAACCAGTTCCATCTTTATTTACTTTTAATTGTAATGATGGTAGAATTAAAAGTTTGCCAGGAGTTGCTTTGAAGTCTCAGGTAGCAATTAGGGAAGCGAAATTAAAAAATGAAGGCCCTGTTTTAATTACTCATTGGGGTTTTAGTGGTCCGGCAATATTAAAATTATCGGCATGGGGAGCTAGGGAATTAAATAAATTAGATTACAAATTTGATTTGCAAATCAATTGGACAAACACAGAGACTTTTGAAAGCTGTAAAGAATATTTGTTAGAAGAAAAGAGAGAGAATTCACGTCAATTTATTAGTAAAAACCCGCTATTCAATTTGCCAAAGCGCTTGTGGGAGCAATTAATATTAGCAAGTAATATAACCGATAAGCAACGTTGGGCAGATGCCAACAAAAAACAATTAATTGACTTAGCGTCACAGTTAACATTAAGTATTTTTAAAATAGAAGGTAAGAGTACATTTAAAGATGAATTTGTTACTGCCGGTGGTGTTGATCTTAAAGAAATTAACTTCAAAACATTTAAAGCAAATAAATTACCAAACTGCTACATAGTTGGAGAGGCTTTAAATATTGATGCAATAACAGGCGGATTTAACTTTCAAAACGCTTGGACCTCGGGCTATTTAGCTGCTTTGGCTATTGTTGATTGATAATCCAACTAAAACCTTAATTCAACTTCCAAAAACTAAAATTAAGTGCCAAGGCAAAGCTTACCCATAAAATATATGGAATTAGTAAATAAGCAGATAAACTATCGACTACCTTAAACCATTTGTAAGTAAAAAGCAATAAAATTAATAGTGTAATTATTACAAGTAATGCGCCGAAAATTTCTTGCATACCAAAGAATACTAAAGACCAAAGCGTGTTGAGTAATAATTGAAATATAAAATGATACATAGCAGTTTTTACCCATTTATGGTGAAATCCATTGCTCCAAACTCTTCCCGCAGCAATACCCATTAAAATATAAAGAGTAGTCCAAACTGGTCCGAAAACCCAATTCGGAGGATTAAAAAAAGGCTTGTTAAGCGTAGTGAACCAGGTGTTCACCGAAGACTGAGTTGCAAACGCACCTATAGACCCTGCTAAAAGGCAAATGGATACGGCAATAACGATAAATACTAATTTCTTGCTCATTCAATGTTAGTTACGCTTCTAAAATACTAATTTTTTCATATAGTTTGTAGGGTAATTTGTTAGGTGAACTATATTTGTTAAAAAATAGATATTTTGAGTTCACATTACAATTCCAATATAACGAGTTATAAAATAAATTCTGGTAATGTAGCATTTGCTGCTCCAAGTAATATTGCACTAGTGAAGTATTGGGGTAAACGACCTGTTCAAATTCCTGAAAACGCATCTTTAAGTTTTACATTGAGCGCCTGTCGTACAGAGACTAGTGTTAAGTATGATAGAAAGTTAACTAAAGATGCAAAAATAAATTTTTCGTTTTTATTCGAAGGATCTCCTAAACCAAGCTTTGAGCCAAAAATTAAAACGTTTTTGGAAAGGGTTGCGCCTTATTTCTCATTTCTTAAAGATTTTAATTTTATTATTAATAGTAAAAATACATTTCCTCATAGTAGTGGGATAGCTTCTTCGGCAAGTGGAATGAGTGCATTGGCTCGATGTTTTGTGGCTATAGAGCAAGAGCTTGGCGGTGATTTATCAAAGGCTATGCAAATTGAAAAAGCATCTTTTTTAGCACGATTGGGGTCAGGGAGTGCATGTCGAAGTTTAGAGGGGCCAGTTACAGTTTGGGGCGAGCATTCATCAATACTAAATTCTAGCGATGAATTTGCTGTGAAA
Organism: uncultured Aquimarina sp.; assembly: GCA_937958985.1. GTDB lineage: Bacteria > Bacteroidota > Bacteroidia > Flavobacteriales > Flavobacteriaceae > Aquimarina. Next base: position 36,914 of record CALGLV010000031.1, on the reverse strand, counting down.
TTTTCTAAACCGATACATTCAATATTTACAAATTATCAGGATACGGTTTTGCTTATTGATAAAGGAGAAAAGCAAGTTAGTAGTACGGTAGGTCATGGTTTAATGCATGGGCATCCTTTTGCTTCTCAGCGCTTTGTTCAAGCAAATCAGAATCTAGAAAAATTAACTAAAGTATTAGAAACAGGGGATATCAATGAATTTATAGCTATTGTAGAAAGCGAGGCTTTAACGTTGCATGCTATGATGATGAGTTCTCAGCCCTATTTTATTTTAATGAAGCCGAATACTTTGGAAGTGATTAATGAGATATGGAGTTTTAGGAAGCAAACAAAAATACCAGTGTGTTTCACATTGGATGCAGGGGCTAATGTTCATGTACTTTATCCTGAAGAATTTAAGAGGCAAGTGCTAGCTTTTATTAAGGAAAAATTAGCAGCTCGATGTCAAAACAAACAGTATATTTGTGATTATGTGGGTAATGGCACAATTAAATTGTAATTTTGTTACTTATAATTTTTAGGTATGGCGGTTAAAGGACCTTTGTTTTATTCTAAAATTCTGTTATTTGGAGAGTATGGAATTATAAAAGATTCTAAAGGACTCTCTATACCTTATGATTTCTATAACGGAGCTTTAAAAACGTCAGAACTTAAAACAGAAGAAGAGTTAAGTTCAAATCGAAGCCTTTTAGGTTTAGCTAATTATTTAGAGCAAAATCCGTCAGACCTTGTTTTATTTGATATTGAAAAGCTGAAAAAAGATTTAGCTAACGGAATGTATTTTGATAGTAGCATACCTCAAGGTTATGGAGTTGGCAGTAGTGGCGCATTAGTGGCGTCTATTTATGATAAATATGCTGCGGATAAAATAACCGTTTTAGAAAACCTTACTCGTAGTAAGCTTCTTGGCTTGAAAGAGATTTTTTCTTACATCGAATCTTTTTTTCATGGCAATAGCTCGGGTCTTGATCCTTTAAATAGCTACCTAAGTTTGCCAATATTAATAAATTCTAAAAATAACGTGCAAACAGCGGGAATTCCTTCGCAAAAGCAACAAAATAAAGGAGCTGTTTTTTTAATTGACAGTGGTATTGTTGGAGAAACAGCACCTATGGTGAATTTGTTTATGGATAAAATGAAGCAGGATGGTTTTAGAGCGATGTTGAAAGATCAGTTTATAAAACATACCGATGCTTGTGTCGACGATTTTTTAAGTGGTAACGTGTCTTCTTTATTTAAAAATATTAAGCAATTATCTAAAACTGTGTTGGATAATTTTAAACCAATGATTCCAGAGAAATTTCATCAGTTATGGAAAAATGGAATTGAAACTAACGACTACTACTTAAAGCTTTGTGGATCTGGCGGCGGAGGTTACATATTGGGGTTTGCAGAAGATTTTGAAAAAGCAAAAAAATCGTTAAAAGATTACCCTTTAGAAGTGGTGTATAATTTTTAACACCAAATAGCGAATATAGTCGCTTTCCTTATTAAAATACTATTATGTTTATAAGCAGAAAGAATAAACAACTAATTTATAAGTTGGTGGGTTTACTTTCAATAGTTCGCGGTTATAATCTTCTTGTAATTGTTGTTGCACAATATTTAACTTCTATTTTTATTCTTTCCCAAGATCAATCAGTGTTTGAGGTGCTAACAGAGTTGAAGTTGTTTACTTTAATTGTGTCTTCGGCTTTAGTAATAGCTTCAGGCTATATAATTAATAGTTTTTATGATAGTGAGAAAGATTTAATTAATCGTCCTCAAAAAACTAAGTTAGATCGTTTGGTGAGTCAGCGAACCAAGTTGAGCATATATTTTATACTAAATTTTATAGCAGTCATTGTAGCTAGTTATAATTCTTTTAAAGCGGTATGTTTTGTTTCATTTTATATTTTTTTAATTTGGTTGTACTCTCACAAATTAAAACGTATTCCGGTATGGGGTAATATAACTTCTACAGGATTAGCGATATTTCCTTTTTTTGTAATTTTCTTGTATTATCAAAACTATGATTGGGTAATTTTTGGACATGCCCAATTCTTAACCCTAATAATTTTTATGAGGGAAATTGTTAAGGATTTAGAGAATTTATCGGGAGATATAGCCTTAGGTTACCGTACGATTCCAATTAAATATGGAGAAAAAACAACCAAATATTTACTGCAAATTTTATTAATTATTACCATAGCTGTAACAATCATTTTAATAACTCGTTTCTCATTAGGTAAAATGGACTATTACTTTGCTTTTAGTATAGGTACATTGCTGGTGTTTAATCGGCTTCTTTTTAAGGCTGTAGAAAAAAAACACTACTTAAGATTACATAATATATTAAAAGTGCTCGTTGTAATAGGTGTAATAAGTATTGTTTTAATAGATCCTAATTAGCTCAACATGCTTTGAATTGAGTGTAAGAAAGAGTGTATATGTCTGTTTATATGATGTGTATAAGCTGATAAATAATAAATTAGAGGATTGCTTTAATTTTTTTACTTTTGGAAGTTGAATTCAAATATTGTAAATGGTTACTCATATTAAGGGAAAGTTAGTAGAAAAAAATCCTACAGAGGTTATTATAGATTGTAACGGAGTGGGTTATTTTCTGAATATATCATTACAAACTTTTTCTCAAATAGGAGACGAGGAATCCATAATGCTATATACCCATTTACAGGTAAAAGAAGATTCTCATACGTTATTTGGTTTTAAAGAAAAATCGGAACGTCAGATTTTTCGTTTGTTACTTTCCGTATCAGGAATTGGAGCAAACACAGCTAGGACAATGTTATCATCTTTAACAGCTACACAAATTAAAGATGCTATAGCGCATGGTGATGTTGTAACAATACAATCAGTTAAAGGTATTGGAGCTAAAACAGCCCAACGTGTAATTTTAGATCTTAAGGATAAAGTTGTTAAATTAGGAGATATTGGTGAAATATCGACTGTGGTAGGTAATACGAATCAGGATGAAGCGTTATTAGCGTTAGAAACACTTGGGTTTAACAGGAAAGCTGCACAAAAAGTGGTGGATGGATTAGTCAAAAAAGACGCTTCCTTAAGTGTTGAGGATATTATAAAATTAGCATTAAAAAAATTATAATCATTTGGAAAATAGAAATTGGTTACAAGGTTCGATTGCTATTACCGCCGTTTGGTTTTTTGTGCTTTTCGCAAATACCATAATAGGGCAAGAGGTCGAAAAAAAACGAGACTCTACAAGTACTACTTTTTCATTTAGTAATCTTAAACTGCCTGATCCAGATAGTATTGAAAGTAAGTATGAATATGACCCGAAAGCAAATCGTTATAAGTTTTCAGAAGCTATTGATGGATACAGTATTCGTTACCCTTTATACCTAACGCCTGCTCAATTCGATAATCTAGTTCAAAAAGAACAGATGAGAGAATATTTTAAGGAAAAAGAAAATGCTCTTAATGGTAAAGGTGTAGATGCTGAAGAAAAAAGAAAACGACTGTTACCTATATTTTATGTGAACTCTAATTTTTTTGAATCTGTTTTTGGAAGTAAAGAAATAGAAATAAACCCACAAGGTTCGGTTGAAGTTGATTTAGGTATATTATTCAATAAGCAAGACAATCCCTCTTTTTCGCCAAGAAACCAAAGTAATTTCACTTTTGATTTCGATCAGCGGATTAGTATGAGTTTACAGGGTAATATAGGTACCCGCCTTTCGGTTTTAGCTAATTTTGATACCGAATCTACCTTTGATTTTCAAAATCAGTTAAAATTAGAATACAACCCTACAGAGGATGCAATTTTACAGGCTATTGAGGTTGGTAATATTAATTTGCCTTTAAATAGCTCGCTTATTCAAGGGGCACAAAGTTTATTCGGAGTTAAAGTTCAGGCTCAATTTGGAAAAACAACCGTTACAGGGGTTTTCTCTGAGCAGCGATCCGATACAAGAAGGGTTAGTGTACAAGGTGGAGGTACGGTAGAGGACTTTGAGGTTTTTGGTTTAGATTATGACGAGAATAGGCATTATTTTCTTTCTCATTTTTTTAGAGATACTTACGATAGGTCTTTAGCAAATTACCCTTTTATAAATTCGAATGTACAAGTTACTCGTATTCAGGTTTGGATTACAAACAGGACAAACAATACACGAGGATTGTCCAGTGCGCGTAATTTAGTAGCGATTCAGGATTTAGGAGAATCGGATCCTGAAAACATAGGACTTTTTATTGATGGAGATGGTAATTTTCAACCGAATTCAATTCCAGGTTTCGTAACAAACACCTCGGAGCTTCCTCAAAACTCTAATAACCGCTTAAATCCAGAGAATATAGGCGGGGCAGGAGGACTAACAAATCAGGTCAGAGATATTTCTAGTGTTAGGGATGGATTTACAAATTTCAATGGAGCTAGTGAAGGTTTAGATTATTCAATTTTAGAAAATGCACGGTTACTTACGGAAAATCAATTTACTTTAAATACGCAGTTAGGATATATTTCGTTAAACCAGCGTTTAAATAATGATGAAATTCTTGCAGTAGCTTTTCAATATACGCGAGGTGGTCAAGTTTTTCAAGTAGGAGAATTTGCAAATGATGGAGTTTCTAATACTCAAGAGCAAAGTCAAGGTCAGCAACAAACAAACCAAGCTTCAGGTATTTCTCCTACACAAAATTTAATTGTTAAAACGCTAAAAAGTTCAATAACAGCAGTAAATGAGCCAGTGTGGGATTTAATGATGAAAAATATTTATAGTCTTGGTGCTTTTCAATTAGCGCAAGAAGATTTTAGACTTAATGTTTTTTATACCGATCCTTCTCCTGTAAACTTTTTGGAGAGTGTTGGTGGACAGCCTTTACCTAATGATGTTAATAATAACACATTGTTGCGTGTATTTAATTTAGATAACTTAAATGTGAATAATGATCCGGTAAATAACGGGGATGGTTTTTTTGACTTTTTCCCAGGAATTACTGTGGATACTCAAAACGGGCGAATCATATTTACATCGGTAGAACCTTTTGGGGAGTTTTTATTTGACAGGTTAAACAATACTGGGGCGAGTTTTGATGACACGTCTTCGTGGAACACGAATCAAAATGAATACGTATTTAATAGATTGTACTCTACTACTAAAATAGAAGCAGAACAAGAGCAAGCAGATAAAAACAAATTCCAATTAAAAGGAAGGTATACAACCACTGGGCAAAATGGTATATCTATTGGTGCTTTTAATGTGCCTAGAGGGTCTGTAACGGTAACTGCAGGGGGACGATTACTTCAAGAAGGCTTAGATTATACCGTTAATTATCAGTTAGGAAGGGTTGAAATTTTAGATCCAGCACTATTGGCATCGAACACACCTATTGAAATTTCCACAGAAAACAATGCCGTATTTGGTCAACAAACCAAGCGTTATTCAGGAATTAATGTAGAACATAAATTTTCTAAGGATTTTGTTTTAGGAGGTACTTTGTTAAATTTAAAAGAACGCCCTTTAACTCAAAAATCGAATTTAGATTTTGAACCTATTAACAATACAATTTTGGGGATTAATGGTAATTATGCTACCGAAGTTCCATTTTTGACTAGAATGGTTAATAAGCTGCCAAATATAGATACAGAAGCCCCTTCTAATTTTTCGTTTAGAGGGGAGTTTGCTTACTTGTTTGCTAATGCGCCAAGTGCAGCGGATTTTAATGGTGAAGTGACTTCGTATATAGATGATTTTGAAGGTTCTCAAACACGTATTGATATCAGTTCGCCATTGCAATGGGAATTATCGAGTGTGCCTATAGGTTTTGATAATGAACCGCTTTTAAATACGGTACAAGAAGGGGTTCAGACAGGTTTTAAAAGAGCAGCGCTATCTTGGTACACTATCGATCAGGTGTTTTATAGCACCCAAAGACCAAGTGGAATTTCAGAATCGGATTTATCAAGGCCACAAACAAGAAGGGTTTTTTCTGAAGAACTTTTTCCTTTACGTCAAATAGCACAAAACCAAACACGGGCTTTATTTACATTGGATTTACATTACCGCCCAGAAGAACGTGGTCCTTATAATTATAACCCAAGTTTGGCTAATAATGCAGCTCCTACAAATCCAGAAAACAATTTTGGAGGAATTACAAGAGCTTTAAATACCACCAATTTTGAACAATCTAATATCGAGTTTATTGAGTTTTGGGTAATGGATCCTTATGAATATACGGATAATACAAACTCAGGTCAAATACGCTTTAATATAGGTAATATAAGCGAAGATGTTCTTAGAGATGGTAGAAAGCAATATGAAAATGGTCTTCCAGAAGCAGTTGGAGATGGTACTGATACTCAAGAGACTCCTTTTGGGGTAATTCCGCGTAATCAATCTTTGGTGTATACTTTTGATAGTAATGGGGAGGCTAGAGTACAACAAGATGCTGGTTTTGATGGATTAAAAAATAGTGCTGAACAAACTCAGGACGCATATGGCCCATTTACTGCTGAAGAAGATCCCTCAGCAGATGACTATGAATTTTTTCTGCAATCTGGAGAGCAAAACATAGAAGATCGATACAGAAAGTACAATGGTACTGATGGTGATTCGCCTACTGAAGTTACAGATACGAATAGAGGTAGGTTGGGGCAACCAACTATTGAAGATATAAATCGTGATAATACCATGAATACTATAGACCAGTATTTTGAATACACGATAGATATAGATCCTACGCGATTATCACCAGAAAGCAATCCATTAATTACTGACGAGCAAACTTTTTCAGGAGAAGCTTTGGATGGTACCCCCATAAACTCGCGTTGGTTGCAGTTTAAAATACCATTAAGTGAAAGTGATATTAGAACGGCACAAGGGAGTTCTGTGGATTTACGATCAGCTCGTTTTATGAGAATGTATCTAACAGGATTTGATCAGGAAATATTACTTCGATTGGCTTCTTTAGATTTAGTTCGAGGGAGCTACAGGACTTTTACAGAAACTACAAGTATTCCATTAAGTGATGAGGGTAGAATTAATTTTGGAAACGGACAATTATCGGTTTCATCGGTAAGTGTTGAAGAGAATCCAGGTTATGTTGTTCCACCAGGAGTGGTAAGGGAGCAATTAAATAATAATAATCAGATTTTACAGCAAGATGAACGTTCATTAGCTTTAACGGTTGCTGATTTAGATGCGAATGATTCTAGAGCTGTTTTTAGAAATTTTAATATTGACATGCGTCAGTATGAAAATATAGAAATGTTTTTGCATGCGGAGGAATTACCTGGGGCGCCTTTGGACGATGGAGAGTTAACAGCTATTGTGCGTTTAGGAAATGATTTTACGGATAATTACTACCAAATAGAATTGCCTCTTGAAAACACATCTTTAACAGATAATTTAAATAATCCAGATGTAGTTTGGCCAATTAATAATAGGTTAAAAGTACCGTTGAGTTTGCTTCAGAAGATAAAAGCTGAGGTGTCTACAAATACAAATTTTGATAGAACGCAGTTGATCTTTTTAGATGAAAACGGGAATCCTGATCCGGCAAATCAAAATGTAGGAGAATTTCGTGTAGGTATTAAAGGAAATCCTAGTTTCGGAAATGTTCGTGTGCTAATGTTGGGAGTTAAAAATAATAAAAGTGACGGATCGCGGGCTTCAGGTCAAGTTTGGTTTAATGAATTACGTTTGAGTGGCCTTAAGAATGAAGGTGGTTGGGCAGCTGTAGCTAATGTAGATGCTAATATAGCAGATTTTGCTAATTTTACGGTTTCAGGGAGAAAGAGTACTATAGGTTTTGGTAGTATTGAACAAGGACCTAATGAGCGTAGTCAAGAAGATTTGGCGCAATACGATTTTACAACGAGTGTAAATGTAGGGCAGTTATTACCAAAAAAATGGGGTATAAAAATACCTACAACTTATAGTAGGGGTGAGCAATTAATTACACCTCAGTACGATCCGTTAAATCAAGATCTAATACTTGATAATGTTTTAGATGCAGCACCAGATTCTGAAACAAAAAGGCAAATAGAAGAAAGGTCAACAGAATACACAAAAAGGCAAAGTGTAAGTGTTATTGGTTTGCGTAAAGAACGTGTAGGAGAGAAAGCTCCAATGCCATATGATGTAGAGAATTTTAGTTTTTCGAGTACTTACAATCAAACCGATCATAGAGATTTTGAAATAGAAGAGAGTATAGATCAAACATTTAATTTAAACGGTACTTATAACTACTCTTTTGCGCCATTGGAATTAAGTCCTCTTAAAAAAGTAAAGGTTTTAAAAAGCAAGCATTTATCGTTTTTAAGAGATTTTAATATAAATCCATTACCAACAAATATTAGTTTTACATCTGGAGTAAATAGATCGTTTAATGAGCAGAAGTTTAGAGATGTTACCTTATCTGCTAACGATATTCAAATAGATGCTTTACAGCAAAGAAATTATTTGTTCAATTGGCAATATGCGTTAGCATTTAATCTAACAAAATCATTGAATTTTAATTTTAATGCCAATTCAAACAGGGTAGTTCGCAATTTTGTAGATGAGCAAAATAATGTTGATAGAAGTATATCGATATGGGATGGTTTGTTTGAAACGGGTATTCCAAATCAATTGAATCAAACGCTTCAGGCTAATTATGAATTGCCTTTTAAAAAATTTCCGGGATTAGAGTTTATTCAATCTTCTTACTCTTACACAGGCGATTTTCAATGGTTAAAGGGTAGTGAGGTTTTTAGAAATTTAACTGTTGCTAACGATCAAGGGGATCAAGTTGCGATTCCCGATCAAGGAAATACCATCCAAAATTCAAGCGTGCATCGCCTAAATAGTACTTTTGATTTAAATAAATTATATAAAAGTATAGGTTTTGTAAAGCGAACTTCGAATACAAAGAAGAAAAAGAAAAAAATAAAGGGAATAGAGGACAAGAATGCTCCAAAAATAGCTCCAAGGACTGCAAGTACACGTAAGAAGAAAATTTCAAAGAAGCTGAAGCCATCAATTAAAGCTTATAATACCGTAGTAGGGATATTAACTTCTTTAAAAAGATTAAATATTAATTACCAAAAAGATTCGGGAACCATACTTCCTGGATATACAAATGATGTTGGTTTTTTTGGAACACTTAGGCCTTCTACGGCGTTTACTTTCGGTGGACAGTCCGATATTAGGCAAAGTGCAGCAAGTAGGGGTTACATTACTTCTTTTGAGGATTTTAACGGGCAATATCAAAATAGAACTTCTGATCGTATCGACTTTAGAGGAACGATTGATTTATTGAAGGGTTTAAAAATTGACATTACAGGGAATCGTACACAAGCGGAAACTTATATAGAGAATTTTAGGGTTGATGAAGATTTGCAGTATACTTCTTTAACGCCAAATACTCTAGGGAATTTTAGTGTGTCTACAGTTTTAATTAAAACAGCATTTCAATCTAGTGCCGAAGGGAATTCGGCAGCTTTTGATGAATTTCGAGCTAACAGATTAATAATAGCGAATAGACTAGCGGGAGGAGCAGATACTCCTAGAGGGGTTGATGAAAATGGAGATGCTACTCTGTTTCCTAATGGCTTTGGTCCAAACAACCAAGCAGTTTTATTGCCAGCGTTTTTAGCAGCTTATTCCGGGGCAAGTGCTGATGATGTTAAAACGGGTGCTTTTAGAGATTTACCACTTCCTAACTGGAATATTAGATATACAGGTTTGCAAAAGCAAAAATGGTTTAAAAAACGTTTCAAGCGATTTTCATTAAGTCATGCCTATCAGTCAAATTATACAATTAACCAATATCAAACCAACTTGGAGTTTGGTAGAGGTAGTGATACGGATGCAGGCGGTAATTTTAAAAATGAATTACTTTTTGGGAATATAAATTTAACCGAACAATTTAGTCCATTAATTAAAGTTGATTTGGAAACTAAAGGGTCAATTAAGGTTTCTACAGAGTTAAGGAGAGATAGGGCGTTGTCTTTTAGTTTCGATAATAATTTGTTAACTGAAGTGCAAGGGCAAGAATATATTATAGGCTTAGGATACCGAATTAAAGATATTACCTTTAGTACCCGTTTAGGTGGTTCAGGAAGAAAGCGAGTTATTAAAAGTGATCTTAATTTGAAAGCCGACTTGTCGTTACGTCAAAACGAAACAATCATTAGAAACTTAAATATTGATAACAGTCAAATTACTGCGGGACAAACGATTTACAGTATTCGATTTACCTCAGATTATGCTTTAAGTAAAAACTTAACAGCATTGTTTTTCTATGACCATACTTTTTCAAGATTTGCTATTTCTACAGCTTTCCCTCAAACCAATATCAGATCAGGGTTTACTTTGAGATATAATTTTGGAAATTAATTTAGTTTTGTAAACTAACTTCGACTTTATAGATATTAATATATACATATGAACTTACCAGAAAATTTACAGTATACAAAAGAACATACTTGGGTGTCGATTAAGGATGGCATCGCTACTATTGGAATAACAGATTTTGCTCAAAGCGAACTAGGAGATATCGTGTATGTTGATATTGAGCAAATGGATGAAACTATTGCGGCAGATGAAACTTTTGGATCCGTAGAAGCGGTAAAAACGGTTTCAGATTTGTTTATGCCTATTGAAGGAGAAATTTTTGAGTTTAATGAGGCTTTAGAGGATGATCCAGAATTGATTAACACAGATCCGTATGGTAAGGGGTGGATTATTAAAGCTAAGGTTTCTGAGGCGTCTGTAGAAGGTTTGTTAAGTGTGGAAAAATACAAAGAGCTTGTAAATGGCTAAGCTGCTATCAGTATTTGCTTACGGGTACACCTTGTTTATAGTTGCGGCATCTTTAGGTAAATTTGCAATCAATATTTTTCCTCAAAGAGTTGATCATTCTGACAAAATAGGACATTTTATGGCCTATTCGGTTTTTGCTTTTATATGGGCTTCTTTTCTGTTTAAAGCTAAAGGTATTAAATTCAATAAAAGTATTTTTTTTAGTTTTTTATGGAGTGCCTTATTTGGAGTGTTAATGGAATTTTGTCAATGGATATTTACATCATATAGGCAATTTGATTATTATGATATGTTAGCAAATACAGCTGGTTCTATAATAGGTTTGTTGTTTTTTTACATTTATTTTGAGTTTATCCAAAAAAAGTGGGCTTAAGATTTTTAAAATGGATAATAAATTATCTATTTTAGCTTTTCAAATTATAAATTTAGTTATGGAATTAAAAAAGAATCCAAAAGTTGACCTGCGTAACAAGAGTTTGCTCTTTTTACAGTTAGGGTTGGTATTGGTCCTGTTTTTTACTTGGCGAAGTATAGAGTACAAAACTTACGAAAATGAAATAGCTGAAAAAGAAGAGGAAATATATATAGAGGAAATAGAAGAGGATATTCCGATTACAAAAATGGTTTTTAGAAAACCACCACCACCACCACCGCCACCATCGATTGAGATTATTGAAGTAATTGATGACAAGGAACCTGAGCCAGAAACTGTTTTTGAAGAAACAGAAGTGGAAGAAGAAGAAGATATCCCTGAGGATGTTCCAGATTTCTCAGAAGTTGAAGATGCAGGAGGGGAAGAGGAAGAAATTTCTGATGTGCCGTTTGCATTAATTCAAGAGGCACCATTGTTTCCTGGTTGTGAAAAAGAAAAAGGAGCTCTAAAGCGTAAAAACTGCATGAGTAAGAAAATTGATAAATGGGTACAACGAAAGTTTAATACCGATTTAGGTCAGGAATTAGGATTAACAGGAATTCAAAAGATTTTTGTTCAATTTAAAATCGATAAAACAGGAAAAGTTGTTGATATTAAAGCACGTGCGCCACATCCTAGATTACAGCAAGAAGCTCAGCGAGTAATCAAAGGATTGCCTCAAATGAAACCGGCAAAACAACGTAATAGACCTGTAGGTGTTATTTATACAAAGCCAATTACATTTAGAATTGATTAATTAGAATGTAATAATTAATAGAATAAAAGCTCAGCAATTATGCTGGGCTTTTTTTATGGAAATAACTTACAATTGTTAATTGAAGTTATCTTTATTGTGGAGAAGGTTTTTATAGAGTATCTTTGCCATCCAAAAAAAGTCCTTAAACAACAATTTTGAGTACAGCCCAAGTTCAACAAATCGAAACTTCTTTCTTGAAAGATTTTGCCGCCTTAACGAAAGTTAGGTTAGCGGTAAGTGTACTTTTTTCTTCCATTGCAGGATATATTTTAGGGGCTGAGGTTTTAGATGTTTTAAGGTTAGTAATATTGTCAGTAGGTGGTTATTGTATGGTAGGGGCTTCTAATGCATTTAATCAGGTTATCGAGAAAGACTTAGATAAGTTAATGTTTAGAACTCAAGATAGGCCAGTACCTGCAGGAAGAATTTCAGTAAATTCAGCATTAACTATTGCAATTATTTTAACCATTGTAGGGTTAGTTTGCTTGTATTATCTAAGTCCAAAAGCCTGCATGTTTGGTGCGGTTTCTATATTTTGTTATGTAAGTCTTTATACGCCTTTAAAAACAAAAACACCATTAGCAGTTTTTGTTGGCGCTATACCAGGAGCTATACCTTTTATGTTGGGTTGGGTGGCAGCAACAAATGAATTTGGTATTGAACCAGGAACATTGTTTATGATTCAGTTTTTTTGGCAGTTCCCACACTTTTGGGCAATTGGTTGGTTTTTGTATGAAGATTATGAAAGAGGTGGTTTCTTTATGCTTCCTACTGGGAAAAAAGATGCGACTACGGCAAAACAAATAATTATATATACTGTTTGGACTATTCTATGTTCTTTAATACCTGTTTTTGGCAAAACTGGCGATTTGAAAATTACGGTCTTTTCAGGTGTTCTAGTTTTATTGTTAGGACTATGGATGTTATATAAAGCAGTTATTTTATTTAAAGAGAGAACTTCAGAGGCTGCAAAAAAATTAATGTTAGTAAGTGTATTATATATAAGTGCATTACAAATTATTTATGTAGTAGATAAAATAATAACACAATGGATTTAACAACAGGATCAATTATAGAAAAGAATAATAGGGCTAAGAAAAACATGATGCTTTTTTCTATGATTAGCATGTTTATGACCTTTGCAGGGTTAACAAGTGCTTACATTGTAAGTAGTGAAAGAGATGATTGGACTAGAGGTTTCGAGTTTCCTTCCGCTTTTTATGTGAGTTTAGGAACTATTTTTTTAAGTAGTATTTTTTTCTATTTATTTAAAAAAACGACTGTTTCTAATAACCATTCACTGGCAACATTATTCTTTGTGAGTACTTTTGTAATGGCTATTTCATTCGTTTACTTACAATTTATGGGTTTCGGTAGCATTTATGAACAAGGATATAGTTTTACGGGTAAGGGAGCTAATATCAACGCCTCTTTTCTTTATGTTATAGTTTTTGTTCATTTATTACATGTTTTTGGAGGTGTTATTGTGCTTTCTGTAGTAGGAGCTAAGCATTTTAAGAAGTTATATACTAAAGAGAATCATTTAGGGATAGATTTAGCAGGAATGTATTGGCATTTTGTTGATGCATTGTGGGTTTATCTATTCTGTTTTTTATTATTTACACGGTAGTTTTTTAGAAACGTACTAAATAGAAATAAATACTAAGGAATATTAAAGTACAACAACTATAATTCCTTATTTTTGTCGAACAATTAACGAATTATTATTCAACTTCTATGGATTCAACTGTTATAGAAACAGGCACGGAAAACAGTGTGTGGGGTGGAGGCGAAAGCAATCAGCCTTTAAAGGCAAGCTATGGTAAAATGATGATGTGGTTTTTCATATTGTCGGATGCATTAACATTCTCAGGGTTTTTAGCAGCTTACGGTTTTTCAAGGTTTAAATTTATTAACTCATGGCCTATCGCCGATGAGGTTTTTAATCACTTTCCATTTGCGCATGGAGTTAACGCTCCTATGTATTATGTGGCATTAATGACTTTTATACTGATATTTTCATCGGTAACTATGGTGTTAGCTGTAGATGCAGGTCATCAAATGAAAAAAAATAAAGTAATTATTTATATGTTTTTAACCATTATTGGTGGAGCTATATTTGTAGGTTCTCAAGCATGGGAATGGAAAAACTTTATAAAAGGAGAGTACGGAGCTATAGAGACTAAAGGAGGTCAGATATATCAATTTGTTGATGTTGATGGTCATAGAGTTGGTCTTTCTGAAATAGCTACTGCTGAGCCTAAAACACGAACACGTCACGAAAATAAAAATGGTATTTGGTATTCTGATGAAAAAGAATTGCCTACATATACTATGGAAGAGGTTATTAAAGGATTTGAGTCTAAGCCAAATGTATTGGTGCGCACTCAAATACTTAACGAAAAAGGTGAGAAAACGGTACTTTCGAGAGCGGAGTCAATTGCAAGACTTAAAAAAGATGGTATTGGTATTGTAGAAGGAGCTAACATGTATAAGAATGAATATGGAAGCCCTTTATTTGCCAATTTCTTTTTCTTTATAACTGGTTTTCATGGTTTTCACGTAGTTTCAGGTATAATCATTAATATTATTATTTTTCTTAATGTTTTAGTGGGTACCTACGAAAAGCGTAAGAGTTATGAGATGGTAGAAAAGGTAGGATTATATTGGCACTTTGTCGATTTAGTTTGGGTATTCGTATTTACTTTTTTCTACTTAGTTTAATTCAGTATTATTTTACAAAATGGCACACGAAACAGGACAGCACGTATCGCACACAAAAAGAATTTGGAAAGTATTTACAATACTCTCTATAGTTACAATTGTAGAGGTTGCTTTTGGTATATGGAAACCTGAGTTTTTAAATACCAAAGTAGCATATATGAAATTGTTAAACTGGATATTTATTATCCTAACAATTTATAAGGCATATTTAATTACATGGGCATTCATGCATATGGAAGAAGAGTCAAAAGGCTTAAGGAGGTCTGTTGTTTGGACTGCTATATTTCTTATGATTTATTTATCTTTTATTTTATTAAATGAAGGTGGATATGTTTATGAAGTTTTTCAAAACGGACATAAAAGTTGGGATTTCTAACAATTGATAAAGCAAAAAAAATGGGTTTAGATAATTAAATTATCTAAACCCATTTTTTTTGCTTTAAAGTTAAATTTAATAATGGTAAAAAATAGTGCTTTACTATTATGTTACCCCAAGATGAATTAAATATCTAACTTTCGGCCCTTAAGGCGTTTCTCTATTTTCTGTTTGATAGCAGTAAGGCGCTTCATTAAATCCATGATTTCGGCCTCCTTCGTTTCTTTATATATTTGATTTAAATCTAGAATTAGTGCCTTTACTTCTCTTGAAGCTTCAATACGGTCACTTGTAGTTTGAAAACTTTGTTTTCTTCCTTCAAATTCTAAAGCTCTTTCCATTAACGTCATGATATACTATTTTTCGGGGGTTTTACACATATAAGTTATTGAATTTAAGCTAACTATATAGTAGTTAGCTTTACAAAACTCATTATTAAATATAATTAATTATTTGAATTTTAAAGAATAACAGGTGTATAATTAATAAATTTTTAATACTAATCCCTCAAATTCATTGCTAAAATACACTTCAAGTTGGAATAAAAAAGGAAATGCTACAAAGTTTTGTTATAGATTTCTTAATGAAGAAAGATTATGTGTTCATAATTATGAGTAAAACAGTAGTATTTTTTCGGAAGGAGTGATTTTTAGAGTTGTTTATTGTTTTTATGGTAAAAATTTTTAAATAGCTAAATATATTTGATTGCCGTATATAAATCCTTCGATTACCTTATTCTTATAATGAAAGCTTTATTTTTGCAAAATAAATACTAAACAATGAGCACTACACATAAAGCTGGTTTTGTAAATATTATAGGAAACCCTAATGTTGGTAAATCAACATTAATGAATGCCTTAACAGGCGAAAAGCTTTCTATAATAACTTCCAAAGCTCAAACAACAAGGCATCGTATTTTAGGAATAGTGAATGGTGATGATTTTCAGGTAATCTTTTCGGATACTCCAGGTATCATAAAGCCAGCCTATGAATTGCAAGCCTCAATGATGGATTTTGTTAAGTCGGCTTTCGAAGATGCTGATGTGCTTATTTACATGGTTGAAATAGGAGAGAAGGAACTTAAAGATGAGGCTTTTTTTAATAAAATAAACAATTCTCGTATTCCTGTTTTACTTCTTTTAAATAAAATTGACACTTCTAATCAAGAAGCTTTAGAGGAACAAGTACAATATTGGACAAATAAAGTGCCTAATGCTGAATTATTGCCAATTTCAGCATTGCAAAAATTCAATATTCAAATTGTTTTCGAAAAGATTTTGCAGTTATTGCCAGAGTCGCCTGCATTTTATCCTAAAGATCAACTTACAGATAAGCCTGAGCGCTTTTTTGTAAACGAATCGATTAGAGAGAAAATCCTTTTACATTATAAAAAGGAAATTCCGTATGCTGTAGAAGTGGTTACTGAGTCTTTTGTTGAAGATGAAAATATTATCCGAATCAACTCGGTGATAATGGTAGAGCGTGAAACTCAAAAAGGAATAATTATAGGCCATAAAGGAAGTGCTTTAAAGCGTGTGGGGCAGGAAGCTCGAAAGGATTTAGAGAAGTTTTTTGGTAAACAAATATACATTGAGCTCTTTGTTAAAGTTAACAAAAACTGGAGGAGCAATCAAAATCAGTTAAAGCGTTTTGGGTATAACCAAAAGAGCTAGTCCTTGTAACATCTTAATTATAAAAAAGGCGTACTTTTGCGCTAAATTTAAAACCACTCATTATGAGTTCTATTGTTGCTGTTGTTGGTCGTCCAAATGTTGGTAAATCTACCTTTTTTAATCGTTTAATACAGCGTAGAGATGCTATAGTTGATTCCGTTAGTGGGGTCACTAGAGACCGTCATTACGGTAAGTCGGAATGGAACGGTAGAGAGTTTTCTTTGATTGATACCGGTGGTTACGTATTAGGTAGTGACGATATTTTTGAAGCTGAAATAGATAAGCAGGTTGAGTTAGCTATCGAAGAAGCCGATGCCATAGTTTTTATGGTAGATGTTGAAACGGGCGTTACAGGTATGGATGAAGATGTGGCAAATTTACTTAGAAAGGTAAAAAAACCCGTTTTTTTAGTGGTGAATAAGGTGGATAATGCCATGCGCGTTAATGATGCCGTTGAGTTCTATAGCTTAGGCTTAGGCGAATATTATGCCATTGCTAGTATTAATGGTAGTGGTACAGGAGAATTGTTAGATGATTTAGTAAAAGCTTTACCAAAAGAGGAAGAGCGATCAGGTGATGATGAGTTGCCACGTTTTGCGGTAGTAGGTCGTCCAAATGCTGGTAAGTCTTCTTTTATAAATGCACTTATTGGGGAAAATAGAAATATTGTAACCGATATAGCGGGAACAACAAGAGATGCTATTGATACTAAATATAACCGTTTTGGGTTTGATTTTAATTTAGTCGATACTGCGGGAATCCGTAGAAAAGCAAAAGTAAAAGAAGATTTAGAATTTTATTCTGTAATGCGATCGGTTAGAGCTATTGAGCATGCCGACGTATGCTTGGTTGTAGTGGATGCTACAAGAGGTTTTGATGCCCAGGTTCAAAATATTTTTTGGCTGGCAGAAAGGAATAGAAAGGGAATCGTAATTCTGGTAAATAAATGGGATTTAATAGAAGAAAAGGAAACGAATACAGTAAAAGAATTTGAAACTCATATTCGAAAGCAAATAGAGCCTTTTACTAACGTTCCAATAGTGTTTGTATCTTCTTTAACGAAACAACGAATTTTTAAGGCAATTGAAACAGCTGTTGAAGTTTTTAAGAATCGTTCTAAGAAAATCAAAACAAGTGTTATGAACGATACGATGTTGCCGCTTATTGAAAACTACCCACCGCCAGCATTAAAAGGGAAATTTGTTAAAATTAAATACTGTATGCAATTACCGACAACACAACCTCAGTTTGTGTTCTTTTGTAACTTGCCTCAATATGTAAAAGATCCTTATAAGCGTTACGTGGAAAATCAATTGCGTAAGGAGTTTGACTTTACAGGAGTACCTATAAGTGTCTATTTTAGAAAGAAGTAATCTGTTTTTTCTTAATATTTTTATGAAATACTTAATTTAATAAAACGATTTAGTGGTAGTTTATCTAAGTATTTTGATACTTGGTCTAAAAGTTGTCAGTTAATTCGTTTTCTTGTTTGTATCGCCCGTATATTTGGCATAAGTATTCGTGAAAAATGTTTGGTATGAAAAAAATTACTCTATTAACTTTTATATTTGCTTCAATACAATTAGTTGCGCAAAACTTTGTAACAACTACTGTTTGGAAAGCTGAAGCTCGAAGCGGAGGTACCTTTATTGGTATTTCAACTGACACCTATGAAGCAGAAAATACTATTGAAGAAGTAGATTTTGATAATCAAGGAACTAAGTACGAAATAGTAAGTAGTGAAATAGCAGAATCAAAAATTAATATTTTTGATGAAATATCTGTTTTTGATGACTTCAAAAGTGACCATAAAGAATTAGAATACAAGTACATTACTGAGATCGAAATGATTTCCTTAGAGTATATTGAAGATGACAATTTGAAAATGGGGATTAAGTTTTATAAAAATGCAAGTAATGTTAAAAATGAAAGTATCATAGAAGAACATTTAACAGCGTTGCATAGAAACTATTCGAAATATATTTTTAATGTTGATGAAACAGCTTTATTAGTAGGTTTCTCAGAATAATTACTAAAATAATAAGTAAAGCCATTTTCGAAAGAGATGGCTTTTTTTTTGCTCAAAACTCAAGTGTTTTTAAATTCAGTAAAAGACAACAAACGACTACAAACACAAGTAAGTAACAGATAGTCAACTCTAACTAGTTTTTGGATTTAGTTTTGCAATATCAACAACACACAATGTTGATTTTAATTAATTTAATAAACTAAGAAGTTATGAGTACATTAAGAAACAAAGTTCAGTTGATAGGTAATTTAGGGAATGATCCAGAAATTATTATGTTAGATAGTGGTAAAAAACTAGCTAAGTTTAGTATTGCAACCAATGAATCTTATACCAATAAACAAGGAGAGCGCATTACTCAAACCGATTGGCACGCTTTAGTAGCTTGGGGTAAAACAGCTGATATTGTAGAGAAATATGTTGTTAAAGGCAAAGAAGTTGCTGTAGAAGGTAAGTTAACTACTAGAAGTTATGATACCAAAGAAGGGGAGAAGCGATATGTAACCGAAGTCGTTGTAAATGAATTACTGTTGTTAGCAGATAGAAAATAGCAGTATGTTTCTGTAATAACTTATATTGCTTTGCGAACTAAGTTGTATAAATTTATACTTATGAAAACACTATTTATTTCTTTTATAATGCTGTTAAGTTTACAGCTTGTAGCCCAAACTGACTACTATTCAAAAAAAGGAGCGGTAATTGAAGGCTATGATGTAACCTCTTATTTTGATGGTTTACCTATTGAGGGTGAAAAACAATTTTCGAGTATGTATGATGGGGCTGAGTTTTATTTTGCTAATCAGGTAAATAAAGAAAAGTTTGAAGCTAATCCAGAAAAATACGTACCTCAATACGGTGGTTACTGCGCTTATGCTGTAGGTTTAAAAAGCCAAAAAATAAAGATAGATCCTAAGACTTACGAAATTAGAGATGGTAAATTATATTTGTTTTATAATTCATGGGGAACCAACACTTTAGATCTTTGGAATAAAAAGGGAGCCGAGGAGTTAAAAGCTAAAGCAGATAAAAACTGGGAAACAATAAATAAATAAGCATTTTTAATACTATTTAAAAGCTCTTATACTTTTTAAAGTGTAGGAGCTTTTTTTATTTTAACATAGCAAAACTTAAATTTTGCTATGTTGAAATAAAATCAGGAATTATGAATTTTGTTTTTATTTAATAGAAAATGAGATGATTAAAATATAATTATACTCTGAGCTACAAATTTTATAAATTGCAACTTACAAAGTGTATATAATCTATGGCAACTAAATTTGATAAATTTCAAAAGCGACGATTAATATCTTCCTATTTTTCGGTGGTTCTTAGTATTGGATTGGTGCTGTTTTTATTAGGTTTGTTGGGCTTATTAGTGCTGAATAGTAAAAAAGTAACCGATCATTTTAAAGAACGAATTGCATTAACGGTCTATTATAAAGACAGTGCAAAAAAAATAGAAATAGACCAACTCACTAAAACATTGAAGCTTAACGACGCTGTTAAGAACACAGTATACATATCTAAAAAAAACGCAGCGGAACAGCATGCAAAAGATATAGGTGAAGATTTTATTGAATTTTTGGGAACTAACCCTCTTCAAAATTCATTGGATATTTATTTGAATGCCGATTTTGTAAACGAAGATCAGATAGAAGATTTTGTGGCAACTATTGATGCAAAGAAATTTGTTGATGAAGTTTCGTATGATAAGCCTTTGATTAACTTGTTGAATAATAACATAAAAAAAATAAGCTTCTGGATATTAGTAATTTGTGGTATTTGTACATTAATTGCTGTTTTACTAATTAATAATTCTATTCGGTTAAGTGTATATGCTAAACGATTTACCATTAAAACCATGCAAATGGTAGGAGCTACAAAATCGTTTATTCGTAGGCCTTTTATTTGGTTAAATATTAAGTTAGGTATTATTGGAGGGCTTTTAGCACTTTCAGGAATGGGTGTTGTTTTGTATTATTTAGATCAAACTTTTAGCGGTTTGGGTTTAACTGAAGATGTGTTTTTAGTTTCCATATTGTTTTCAGGTGTTTTTCTGTTGGGTTTATTTATAACTTGGGTCAGCACTTTTTTTGCTACACACCGTTTTTTAAGTTTACAAACCGACGAATTATACTACTAAGTCATGTTTAAACGTGTGTATCTAGCTTTTTGTGCCGTGTTATTTGTAATCGTATTATATACTGCATTCATAACTTTTAGGCCTATTACAGCCGTATATGTTGATGACACCGCTAAAATTAGTGGAGTTGTAGAATCGGTTACTCAAGGTAGCGGAGGCGATATACATATAAAATTAAATAAAGACACTCATAATTACTACATTAATAGAGCAAATCAGTTAGGTTATACTAAACAGGGTTTAGAAAATTTAATTTTAAATAAAAGAGTAAGCCTTTGTCATATAAAGCGGTGGACCCCGTTTACTAGAGATAAGGTTTTACCTCATATATCTCGACTTTCCTTAAGAGATAGTATTATATTTGACGAAATTATTAAAGATAATGGCAAAAAATAATTCATCCCAAAAACCACCTAAACCAAATTTTGTGTTTGGGAAAAAAAATTACCTTTTTATGCTAATAGGGCTTGCCTTTATTGCTTTGGGTTTTATTTTAATGACTGGAGGAGGAAGTGATGATCCAAACGTATTTAATCCTGCTATTTATAATTTTAGAAGAATTAGATTGGCACCAACAATAGTACTTATGGGGTTTGGAATTGAAATTTATGCAATATTAAGAAAGCCTGAATAATGGATATTTTTGACGCTATTGTACTCGGTATAATTCAAGGATTAACCGAGTTTTTACCGGTTTCTTCTAGTGGGCATCTTGAGTTGGGGAAAGCTATACTCGGCGATACTTCTAAAGGTAAAGAATCACTTTTATTTACGGTTATTTTACATTTTGCCACAGCTTTAAGTACCGTTATTGTTTTCAGAAAAGACATCGCTGAAATCCTTAAAGGAGCACTAAGTTTTAAATGGAATCAAGAAACTCAATTTTTAGCCAAAATTATGCTTTCAACTTTGCCTGCAGCTTTTGTAGGTTTGTTTTTTGAAGATGAATTAGAGCAGTTATTTGGAGGGAAAGTTTTATTTGTGGGCTTTATGCTTATTATAACCGCAGTTTTACTGTGGTTAGCGGATAAGTCTAAAAACACGAATAAGCCAGTGGGTTTTAAGGATAGTGCAATTATTGGGATATCACAGGCTATAGCTATATTGCCGGGTATTTCTAGGAGCGGTTCTACTATTGCTACTTCGGTGTTGTTGGGGAATGATAAATCAAAAGCAGCTCGTTTTTCTTTTTTAATGGTATTGCCATTGATTTTTGGAAAAATATTAAAAGATGTTTTAGACGGTGACATTACAGCAGATATGGGAAATAGTTCAACCTTAATTATAGGCTTTTTTGCGGCACTTATTAGTGGGTATTTTGCTTGTAAGTGGATGATTTCAATTGTAAAGAAGAGCAAGCTAATCTATTTTTCTGTTTATTGTTTTGTGGTGGGTGCAATTGCCATAGGAGTTGGTTTTATGAAGTATTAAAAATGACAAAAGAAGCATTTATAGCAGGGCAAACCTTGCTAATCGACAAGCCATTAAATTGGTCGTCTTTTCAAGTAGTAAACAAGTTGCGTTGGCTTATTAGAAAGCAATACGATATTAAAAAAATTAAAGTAGGGCACGCAGGTACGTTAGATCCATTAGCTACGGGCTTATTGTTAATTTGTACAGGAAAATCTACTAAAACAATAAACGAACTTCAAGGGCAAATAAAAGAATATACGGGTACTATAACATTAGGCGGTACTACGCCATCCTATGATTTAGAAACTGAAATAGATGCTACTTTTCCTGTAGATCATATTACTCCCGAATTGATTGAGCAAACCACACAACAATTTATAGGGGTAATCAATCAGTTTCCTCCGGTATTCTCAGCACTTAAAAAAGAGGGAAAGCGTTTATACGAATATGCACGAGCTGGTGAAAATGTAGAGGTGCAACCAAGACAAATAGAAATTAAAGCATTTGAAATCACAAAAATAGAAGAGAACAATGTTAATTTTAGAGTAGTTTGCAGCAAAGGAACGTATATACGTTCACTAGCATACGATTTCGGAAAAGCACTAAACTCAGGGGGGCACCTTTCAAAATTATGCCGTACAAAAATTGGACAATATAAAGTTGAAGATGCACTTTCTGTAGCTGCTTTTGAAGAGGAGTTAACATCCTAGTCTTTTTACTTAGTACGGATTATTTTTTTTAAGTAAAATTTGATAAATAATTCTCTGCCTTCTCTACTTTCTACTGAATTGTAACAGGGTTGCATAATGTCAATGGTGAAATGAGGAGTAAAGTATTTTTTATATTCTTCAGTATTTCCTCCAAAAGGAGGTTTGTCATTGTTTAAGGGCGCATCAAAAAGTAAGCCGACTATCTTCCCTTTAGGCGATAGTAATTTGCTAGCTTGTAAAACATAATTTGGTCTAAGTTTGGGATTTAGGGCACAAAAAAACGTTTGTTCTATAATAATATCAAACGTTTCTTTTAAATCAAAAAAGTTTTGATGTAGTAACTGAGCTTCTGGGAAGCTAGGAACGCGCTTTTTAAAGTTGTCTAAAGCGGTTTTAGATAAGTCAACTACAAATATGTTAGTAAATCCATTTAGGTATGCATATTCCGCTTCATGAGAGTTTCCTCCTCCCGGTATTACTATTTTCAAGGTTTTATCTTCAAGCTGATCAAAGTAACTTTTAATAGGAGTTGAAACTGTCCCTAAGTCCCAGCGGTCGTCACTAATTTTGTAGCGATTATCCCAATAGGTTTCGTTTAAAATCATAAAATTAGTTTTTCTGTTTCAAGTTATTTCTCCAAGCTTTCCAACCTCCTTTAAAGTCGAAAATTTTATTAAAGCCTAGTTTAGCAAGTTTTTTTGCAGCAGTGTTACTTCTTCCTCCTTTATGGCAATAAATATATACGGGTTTCGCTTTATCTAAAAGAGTAATTGTTTGTGTAAAATCGGAGGTGTAAATATTTGCATTTATAGCATTTCCAATGTAGCCTTGCTTATATTCTAATGGGGTACGAACATCTATTAACTGTATAGTTTTGTTTGTGAGAGCAGTTTTTAAAGTTTCAATTTCTATAATGGATATTGTGTCTGAATTTTGTTGCGCATTGCAGCTTGTTAAAACGGTGATAATTAGTAATAATTGAAAAGCTATTTTCGTCATTTAGTAAACTTTAATTCCCTTTTGTAACCATTGAGACCATTCTTTGTTATAGGTATGAATGCTATCCGTTGGTATATTGTTTTTAAGAAGAGTTCTGTTTTGATGAGCCCATTCAAAAATACCACCATATAGATTGTTAACATTATTGTAGCCGTATTTTTTAAATTGCTCAGCAATTTTTTCACTTCTATATCCTACCGAGCAATACACAACTATGGGTGTTTTTTTGCTAAGGTGTAGCCATTTTGTGATTTCAAAATTAGTATAGCCAATAGGTATGGCGTTAGGTATGTGACTTACATTAAATTCTACCTTTTCCCTAGCGTCTAAAAAAATAACATCCGATGTAATTTCATTAGGAGTTAATTCGGAAACGGAATGCCTTAGCAGGCGCGATAACATGGCGTCAAAATTTTTATCAATAAGTTGTTTTTGTTGACCAAAAGCAACAGTGTTTATGATAAGGCTAATAAATAGAAAAAGACAAGTAATTAATTTCATTATAATATAAAATTACAAAATCTGTGCCTAAGTATAAGTAGCCTAAGTTACTTAGCGCTTATATTATTTGCTTCGAATTTTTTGTTCCCACTTCCAGGCGTCTTTCATGGCGTCATCAAGGGTTAGCGTAGATTTCCAGCCCAATTCAGTATTAGCGGCAGAAGTGTCGGCATAAGCAGCAGTAATATCACCTTCTCTTTTGTTGGCAAAAGTATAATTAAGTTTTTTGTTAGAAACTTTTTCAAAAGATTGAATTGCTTCTAAAACAGAGCTTCCTTTGCCAGTCCCAATATTAAATACTTCGTAATTGCTTTTGTTGTTGTTTTTAAGTAATCGAGCCAATGCGATTACGTGTGCTTTGGCTAAATCTACTACGTGGATATAGTCGCGTACACAAGTACCATCTTCAGTAGGATAATCATTGCCAAAAACCGACAATTGCTCACGAAGTCCAATACCTGTTTGTGTAATAAAAGGCACTAGGTTTTGAGGTGTTCCTAGGGGGAGTTCTCCAATTTCAGAAGAATTATGAGCTCCAATAGGATTAAAATAGCGTAAGGCTATCGCTTTTAATTGAGGAGTAACTCTACAAGTATCCTTTATAATTTCTTCACCTATTTGCTTGGTGTTTCCATAAGGAGATTCAGCGGTTTTTATAGGAGCAGATTCTGTAATAGGAAGCTCGTCAGCTTGCCCGTAAACCGTACAGGAGGAACTAAAAATAAAACTAGCCGTTGTTCTTTTTTGTAATTCTTGCAATAAATATACTAATGTGTTTATATTATTTTCGTAATAAGTTAAAGGTGTTTGCACGCTTTCTCCTACAGCTTTTGAAGCAGCAAAATGAATAACACCAGTTATCGTATCATGCTCATTAAATAAGTCATTAACTTCTGGTTTATTTCGAAGGTCCATTTTTTTAAAAAGGGGAGTTTTCCCTGTGATGGCAGCAATACCTTTAAGTACCTCTTCGGAAGAATTGGAGCAATTATCAATAATAAGTACTTCGTAGCCTGCATTTTGTAATTCTACAACAGTATGAGACCCTATGTAGCCAAGGCCACCTGTAACTAGTATTTTCATAAAATAGTTAGGCTTTAAATTTATAAACGATATGTTGTGAGTATGGTTTTTTAGGAGTAATTATTGTACTGCTAAAGTGATCGTGTTTTGTGGCATCCGGAAAATGCTGCGTTTCTAAACAAAAGCCATGAAAAGCTTTGTATAGCGTTTTGTTTTTGCCTTCAATATCAGTAATATGCCCTCCAGTATAAAACTGTACACCAGGTTGAGTGCTTAATATTTCTACTTGTCTTCCGCTTTCAGTTTCGGTAGCTATGGCAACACTTTTTAATGTTTCGGTTCGATTAGCACTAAAATTATGATCGTAGCCTTTTGGAAGCTCTTTGTTGTATTTATTAAGATTATCTTGAATGGTTACAGGTTTTCTTAAATCAAAAGCAGAGTGATTATTAATTGGTAGTAGGTCTCCGGTTACTAAACTTTCACTATCAGTAGGAGTATAAGCATCTGCATTAATTTGAATTTGATGTGATTTAATGTCAGAAACCCCTCCGTCTTTCAAATTAAAATAATCGTGACGCGTTAAGTTTACTACAGTAGTTTTATCTGTAATGGCATCAATGTCAATCTTCAGTTTATTGTCTTCGGTTAATTCAAAAAAGATAGTCGTGGTTACCTTTCCAGGGAATCCTTCCTCTTTGTCAGGGCTAACGTAAGTTGCCTTGATTTTAGTGCCTATAATTTCACAATCCCAAACTTGCTTGTCAAAACCTTTATAACCACCGTGCAGTTGATTGTTGCCTTCATTTTGAGATAGCTGTATTTCTTCATTGTCGATAATAATACTGCCGTTTGAAAGTCTGTTGGCGTTTCTTCCAACAATACAGCCAATAAATAAAGGATGATCCTCGTAGGTTTTAAGGTTATCAAACCCTAAAACAATATCTTGTTTATTAGCGCTATTGGTAGGATATAATATTTTTTGAATTGCGAGTCCGTAACTTAGTAAGTGCACCTCGAAATCGTTGTTGTTTCTTAAGATAAACTTAGTTATTTCAATGCCGTTTTGGGTAGTCCCAAATTGTTGTGATGTAATCATTTTAAAATCTAATAAAGAATTTAAAAGTAATGTTTTTTGAATTGTAAGTGAAGTGATTTGTGTAGAAAAAAAATCCAGGCAGAAATCACGCTGCCTGGAATAACAACTAATCAAAAAACTAAACTCCTTAGTGTAAACACTTGCTCAGGGTGTCTACAGAGTTTAATTATGAAATTGTACCGAAGTACCCTGCAAATGTAATTATTTGTTGTGTTGTTTTTGTGTAAAAAAAAAAATTGTTAATATTTTTTCTATAAATGCATAAAAAAGCCCTTTATTTTAAGGTATTCATAACGTATTCGTTATAAAACGGTATTTTACGAAAGCATAACGCTAACGCAATGCACTTATTTAAGTATCATATCGTCAAAAGGTATAATTGTGGTATATCCTTTTTGTTTAAAGTAGGTCATTTCTGCTTTTTTACCTGTAGCTAACACAAAGTCTCCACCCCATCCGCCTAAACTTTTTAGGGCGCCTTTAAAGTCTGGAAAGCGTGTTTGCTTTACAGTAGGGGTTTTTAAAAGTGAAGAAAGTAGAGCTTCGTGTTCCAAAATTAGCTCCTCAAACTGTTTAAAATCTTTACAATTAGTGATTTTGTTGGTCAGCTTATTTATTTTTTCAATAGTGGGTTCAATAGCTTTCTTTTGTAACGCTCTGTAATTGTTAATAGCCTCTTTACTGTCTTTTTTTTCATTTAAATAAATAAAGAAAATTTGATTTTTAAAAGGAGGGTCAAAAATAACTTCTGTTATCTTGGGAGTTGCAGTATTTACTGTTTTTTGATAATGTATTGGTGTATCTGTTTTAGCACAAGCAATATCATAACCACTACCTCCAAAACTTAAATTCAGCAATTCAAACGGGTTAATTTGCGCCCAATTAGCAATGTTATTTATTAAGGTAGATGAGGTGCCAAGTCCCCAAAGGCGCTCAAAGGTTAATTGTGTTTTTATGGAATAGCCTAAATCAGAATTTAAGAATAAACTATTTAATTGCTGAGCGTGCCACAAAATTTTGAAAAGAGTAGTATCGAATTTAGAGTTTCCTATAGGGGCTGCTGCCTTCATAAACTCGGAAACAGCAATTTGTGTACGGTACCAACTTTTTTGATGGCAATCAAAACTTTCCCATTCCAATTGTTTGGTGTGGTTTGTTTCTACGGTAAGTGATTGCCCTTTTTGAGTAGGTAAACCTAAGCCTACAGCACCATCAAGAATTAGGTATTCCCCTGTAATTAATAATTTGCCGTTACTATAAAATCTTTCCATTAAGCGCGTATTAGTGCTAGTTGATTTAAAACTTCACTATGAGTAACTGTGTTTTTAGCAAAGAACTTTACAATCTGTTCTTTTTCAGCGTTGGTAGCTTGGTGTTGATTTAAAATATTTAATAAATGCATTTTCATGTGTCCTTTTTGAATGCCCGTAGTAATTAATGAATTTACCGCACCAAAATTTTGAGCCAAACCAGCAACAGCAATAATTTGCATCAACTCTTTTGCATTGGGGTTTCCAAGTATTTGTAAAGCCAGTTTAACCATAGGGTGTAAGCTAGTTAACCCGCCAACAGTGCCCACAGCTAAGGGTATTTCTATATAGTACGTAAGTGTGTTGTGTTTTATATAAGCATGTGTAAGGCTACTATATTGTCCGTCCTTAGCAGCATAGGCGTGTGCCCCAGCTTCAATGGCTCTAAAATCATTACCTGTGGCAAGCACTACGGCATCAACTCCATTCATAATCCCTTTGTTGTGCGTTACAGCTCGGTAAGGCTCTTTTTCGGCAATAGTTAACGCTCTAACAAACTTTTCTGCATAAGCGGTAGATGAAAGTTGATCGGTATTTGGTAATTCGCTAATAGGACACGAAACCTCGGCCCTTACCACACAATTAGGCACGTAGTTCGAAAGAATACTCATAATGATTTCTATAGCTTTTTCATCATCAGAAAAAAGGGCATAGTTAAAAGCCTCTTCTTGTAAAACTTGTGCAAATTGCTCTAAGCAGGTGTTTATAAAATTGGCTCCCATGGCATCAACCGTTTCAAAAGTACAGTGCAATTGAAAATAGTTTGGTATAGCATTAGTTTTGTCTCGAAGCGAAATATCTAACACACCGCCACCTCTTTTTTTCATGTTAGCTTCAATAGTGTTAACACTGGCCAATAATTTGGGTTTAATAGCTGTGAAAAAAGGAGTTAATTTTTCCAAACTCCCAGCAAAACTAAAATGAACCTGACCTATTTTTTCGGTATTAATAACCGTAGCCTTAAAGCCGCCACGTTTATTCCAAAATTTAGCAGCATTACTAGCGGCAGCCACCACCGAGCTTTCCTCAATAGTCATAGGTATAGTGTAGCCTTTGTTGTTTATGGTGAAATTAGGAGCTATACTAAAGGGTAAATAAAAATTACTAAGCGTATTTTCAGCAAATTCCTCATGCAGTTGCTGTAATTTTTTATCGGTATTCCAGTAGTTTAATAAAGTTTCTTTTGCTTTTTCGCTTTCGCTGAAATGATGCGTAGTAAGCCAGTTAATTTTTTCTTCTTTACTTAATTTTGAAAATCCAGTAATTTGAGGAATCATAGAGTTGTAGTGTTTAATTACAAATATATAGGAACAAAATGTGAAATGCGAACATGGATTTAGGAATTAAGAAGCCTTTTTAATTTCTATTTTGTAAATTTCACTTTCTATAAAAAATTAGTTTTATATGTTATACGGCGGTACAGAAGCAAATCAAAAATTAGTGTTAGGGCATCCTTCGGGCTTATTTGTATTGTTTTTTACTGAAATGTGGGAGCGTTTTTCGTTTTATGGGATGCGTGTTCTATTGGTTAATTTTTTGACGATGGCTGTAGTGAAAAGTGAGGCTATTCCTTTTCCAGGGTGGGGCTGGTCGGCTGAAAATGCAGGAGCTTTGTTTGGTACTTATGCGGGGTTACTTTATTTAACTCCCATATTAGGAGGAATTGTTGCAGATAAGATCACGGGTTACCGTTGGGCAGTAGTCATAGGGGCGCTTATAATGACATTAGGCCACGTGTCCATGGCTTTTGAAACTGAAACTTCACTTTATGTAGGCTTGGCGCTGTTGGTTATAGGGACAGGTTTTTTTAAACCAAATATGACCTCTATAGTTTCCGAAATATATGAGAAAGTGCCACAGAAAAAAGACGGTGCATACACTATTTTTTATATGGGAGTAAATGCAGGGGCTTTCTTTGGAATGATGCTTTGTGGTTACTTAGCAGAAACTCAAGGATGGGCGTACGGTTTTGGCCTAGCTGGAATTTTTATGCTTTTAGGAACACTTCAGTTTTGGCTTGCTAAACCGTTGTTTGGTAGTATTGGTGAAGTTCCTTTACGATCTAGTGAGAAAAAAATAGCGTTGAATGAAGATGGACAACAGAATGTGTTTACGTTCGTTGATAAAATTTTAATTGCAATCACAGCTTCAGCAGGATTGTTATTTTTATTAAATGATCCTATTTCTAAAATTGGACAAATTAATATTTTGCCAGAAAAGCTGACTATTTTTTCAGATACTTTGCCTGGTTCATTACAGATAATAATTATTGCATTATTACTTTTTCTAGTTTTAATTGTTTCTAGAATTATTCGTTATCAAAGGGTGGTTAGAGATAGAATGCTTTCATTAATTATATTTGCT
The DNA here is from genome assembly GCA_937958985.1 of uncultured Aquimarina sp. GTDB lineage: Bacteria > Bacteroidota > Bacteroidia > Flavobacteriales > Flavobacteriaceae > Aquimarina. Next base: position 6,619 of record CALGLV010000031.1, on the reverse strand, counting down.
TTTTTTACAGTGTTTTTTTGGGCAGCATTCGAGCAAGGAGCTACTTCGCTAGTTATTTTTGCTAGAGATTTTACAAACAGAACCCTAGTAGGCAACTCAGCATTAATTTTTAAAATAGCAAATACCTTTTTAACAGTTGTACCTCTTTTTATTTTAACCTGGGTGCTTATTAAGCTGTGGAAGCAGTCAAGAAGCGTTATTGAGTCTTCAAACTTTGTATTGGCATTAAGCTTTGCAGGGCTTTGGGCAATCGCAGGGTGGATGATATACCAAGATTTTTCAAAAGAAACGGCTGAAATTACGGTTTCGTGGTTTAGTATATTAAATTCCTTTTTCATAATAGCATTTGCTTCTTATTTTTCTAAATGGTGGGAAAGTAAATACAATCCAAGCTCTGCATACAAATATGCATTTGGTTTAATTCTATTAGGAGTCGGGTTCGGGTTTCTAGCCTTTGGGTCGATATCAATTCCTCAAGGAGCTAAAACAGCTTCTATAAGTATGTTTTGGTTAATTGCAGCCTATTTTTTCCACACTCTTGGGGAACTATGCTTATCGCCTGTAGGCTTATCGCAAGTAAGTAAATTGGTGCCTGCACGAATGATAGGTTTTATGTTTGGAATGTGGTATTTAGCCATTGCTATTGGAAATAAATTGGCAGGGTCATTAGGTGGGATGATTGAATCGGTTACTTCGGAATACGATATGACGACTTTCTTTTTAATCTTTACAATTGTACCCATTGGAGCGGGTGTTTTGGTAGGCTTATTAAATCCATTACTAAAAAAATTAATGCACGGGATACGTTAAAAGCGTAATAAGGGAACGCTTTTTGAGACTTACTCCTTAAATTTATAGATATGAAAAAAATAGTTTTACTGTTACTGGCTTTTGTGGCAACATCAATATCGGCTCAAGAAATTAATTGGATGAGTATGTCAGATGCTTTAGCAGCGCAAAAAGAAAGTCCTAAGAAAATATTTATGGATGTATATACCAATTGGTGTGGGCCGTGTAAATTATTAGATAAAAACACTTTTCATAACGCCGATGTGGTAAAATATGTAAACGCTAATTTTTATGCTGTAAAATTTAATGCCGAAGGTAATGACGAGTTCGAATATAAAGGACATACGTTTACAAACCCAGGCTATAAAGAAGGTGCTCGAGGTAGAAATTCACAACATATTTTTGCGAATTCATTAAAAATTTCAGGATATCCTAGTATGATTTTTTTTGATGAGGATAGCAATATGATTTTTCCTGTTACAGGATATTATAAGCCTAAGGAATTAGAAATTTATTTGAAAATTGTAGGAACAGATTACTATAAAAAAATAACAAGTCAAGATCAGTTTACGGAATATCAAAAAACTTTCAAAGGCACTTTTTAAAGGTAATTAATACCTTCGTTTTAGGTTAGTAGTTTTGTTTTTTGATGAGGTGTGATGATAAATTAATCTAATAGGTTGATTTAAAGTACTGCTAATAAGTTTTTGTTTTTCTTCGTCCTCTAATTTTTCTTTAGCGGCATTTTCAAAGGCAATGCGATCGCTTGTAGGAGTGAAGTTTCCATGCATGTCAAAACATTTCATAAACTCATCATTTTCCTCGGGAACATATTTAGGGTCTTCCCATTGATACTTTGGTTTTTCAGCTATTTTTCTTTTAAATAAAAAAGCAAATAGCATACCTGTTACTAGTCCGCTGAGGTGTCCTTCCCATGAAATTTTATGTTCTATAGGCGCTATGTACCACACTAAACTACCATAGGTAAATACAACAAAAAAAGAAAGCGCTAAAAGTCTGAAATGCTTGCTGATTAGTCCTTTTAAACTTAAAAAACCAAATAACATATAAATAACTCCACTAGCGCCAATGTGGTACGATTCTCTTCCTATAATCCAGGTTAAAAACCCTGTAAGGAGAGCACCGTATATTAGCACTTTAAAAGATATGGCGTCATAAAAATAGAATAAAGCGATACTTAGTACCAATAGTGGTAGGGAGTTGTGTAAAAGGTGTAATCCATCACCATGAATAAAGGGTGAAAAAAAAATCCCTCTTAAGCCAATAGTAGTTCTAGGTAATACGCCCCAACGCGCAAAATCTGCGTCCCATTGTATTTCTAACCAGTAAACAATCCAAATTGTTAGCACCATAGCCATTGGATACAGTACCATGTGGTATTTAAATGGAAAATGTGAGCGCTCAATCATGCAACTAAATAGTCAATTATTGCTCCAAAGCTTACAGTACTGAAGTTTTGTCACAATAGAAGATTCAAATTAAGGAATTAAATTATTTTTGTACCATGACTACACCTTTAGCAGAACGCATCCGCCCTAAAACATTAGAAGATTATTTAAGTCAAGAACATTTGGTAGGCGAAAAAGGCGCGTTGGCTTTTCAGATAAAAAAAGGGATGATTCCATCTTTATTATTGTGGGGACCTCCTGGGGTAGGAAAAACTACGCTAGCGAATATAATTGCGACAACATCGGGCAGGCCTTTTTTTCAATTGAGTGCCATTAATAGTGGTGTTAAAGAGGTGCGCGAAATAATTAATTCAGCAAAAAAAGAAGGAGGGTTGTTTACCACTAAAAACCCCATTTTATTTATCGACGAGATTCATCGATTTAGTAAATCGCAACAGGATTCGCTTTTGGGTGCGGTGGAAAAAGGCTGGGTTACACTTATTGGAGCAACTACCGAAAATCCTAGTTTTGAAGTGATTCCAGCATTACTTTCTAGGTGCCAAGTATACACTTTAAATCCTTTTAGTAAGGAAGATTTAATAGCCTTGTTAGAACGCGCTAAAAACACGGATGAATTCCTTTTAAAGAGAAAAGTAGAACTTAAAGAAACCGAAGCTTTATTGCGATTGAGTGGAGGGGATGCTCGGAAATTGCTGAATATTTTCGAATTAGTGGTGAATAGTGTTTCTGAAGAAACCGTGAAAATCACCAATAATTTAGTTTCGAGTTTAGTGCAGCAAAACCCAGCTCGTTACGATAAAACAGGCGAGCAACATTATGATATTATTTCAGCTTTTATAAAATCAGTACGTGGCTCCGACCCAAATGGTGCCGTATATTGGTTGGCTAGGATGATTGAGGGAGGAGAGAATTTAAAATTTATAGCACGCCGAATGATTATTTCAGCCTCTGAAGATATAGGGTTAGCAAACCCTACAGCTTTAGTTATGGCTAATAATACATTTACAGCAGCCACAGCGGTAGGCTACCCAGAGGCTAGGATTATTCTAAGCCAATGTGCTATTTATTTAGCTACTTCGCCCAAAAGTAATGCTTCTTATTTAGCTATTGGTAAGGCACAGCAAATAGTAAAGCAAACAGGCGACTTGTCGGTACCCTTACATTTGCGAAACGCACCAACTAAATTAATGAAAGAATTAGGTTATGGAGAGGACTATAAATACGCCCACGATTACGAAGGGAATTTTGTGAATCAAGAATTTTTACCTAAAGAATTAGAACACACCCAAATTTATAAACCAGGGAATAATGCAAAAGAGAACAATATACGATCGTATTTAAAACAGTTGTGGGCTAAGTACGGTTATTAATAGTATATTTAAAGTAATGGGGATGTAGCTCAGTTGGCTAGAGTGCTTGACTGGCAGTCAAGAGGTCGTGGGTTCGAATCCCATCTTCTCCACTGTAATTAGTTTAAAAATAGATAGACACTATTGTTTTACATTGAAAATATTAGAAGGTAAATATCGAAAGAAAAGCGAAATGTTAACTTATTTTAGGGGGCATCCTAATTTGTTTTCTAAGCTTGTAGAATCTTCTTTAGCAATTAATGAAAATACCGCTTGGCGAAGTGCACTTCTTGTAGGGCACTTAATAAAAAAAAATGATGTTAGAATAGAGGCCTACGTCGATCAATATATTGATACTTTGCCCAAAGTAAATGATGGTCATCAACGCCAAATTTTGGTGATTCTTGAAAAAATGAAAGTTACAGAAGCACAACAAGGTAAACTGTTTAATTATTGTATGAATATATGGGAAGCCATTCATAAAATCCCTTCAACCCGTATTCGTGCTTTTTGGATGATGGAAAAAATAGCGAAAGAATATACTGAGTTAAAAGAAGAATTAAAGCATTTTGTGACTCCGTATTTTACAGAAACCTTATCGCCAGGAATTAAGAGGTATATGTCTAAAAAATATAATAAGGTTTAATTTTAATGTTAACCTGTAAGTTTTTGTGGATTAATCGACTACACTAAAAATTTAAGAATGAGAAAGTTTATAATATTAACAGCTACCGTGTTTTCGATGTTTAGCTGTAGTAGTGATGATTCAGGGGATACTCAGGCAGAAGAGCCAGCAACACTTACTGAAGTAGAAAATCAAACAATTACTTACGATGCCAATGTAGCTCCATTAATTGCGAGTCGTTGTTTTCAATGTCACAACGATCCAACTGCAAACGGAGCGCCTAGTAGATCGACTTGGGTTAATTTTGATATTGTTAGTGCAAATGCAGCAAGAATTAATGCTCGAGTTGCTAATGGCTCTATGCCGCCTTCAGGAGGTTTGGCTCAAGCAGAAAGAGATGTGATTGCCCAATGGATTGCAGGTGGAATGTTAAGAAATTAATTTTTTGAAAACCTAATTTCACAATAGAATTTATAGCCATAAAAAAAGCACCTTAAGGTGCTTTTTTTATGGCTATAAATATAATATTAACAGCGTGGTTTGTTAATGCTTCTGTCGTAAAGAACAATGCTTCCGGCAACGGCTACATTAAGGCTTAAAGTCGATTTAAATTTAACTAAAAAATGAGCGTTATCTATGGCTTTGTTCGATAAGCCGTGATCTTCGGCTCCAAGTAAATAAACACACCTTCTAGGGTGGTTAAAAGAGCTTAATTCTTCGGCGCTATCAGTAAGTTCAATTCCAACAATTCGTGCTCCTTTAGGGATGTTTTTTAAAAAATCATCAAGGGTTTCGTAATGATAATACGGAATTGATTTTACTGCATTATGGGTGTCACAGGCTTGTTTTGAATAGCGATTCCCTATAGTAAAAATAAAACTAGCTCCCATGTTTTGAGCGGTTCTCCATAAAACACCTAAGTTTTCGGGTGTTTTTCCATTTTGAATGCCTATGCCAAAAAATTCATTTTCTAAGTTATTTGAACTCATTTAATCTTTTTTCTTTTCTTTAAGTCAAAAGTACGATTTAAGTTAAATCCAAAAAAGATATCTAGATCTTTCCAGCTCCCTGTTGCTCTATTTATAAAAGCGTTTTCAAATAACCCTTGAGCGTTTGAAAAAGTAAGCTGAAAAACATGTCCGCCAGTTTCAATTTCAACCCCTAAAGATAAAGGGTTATTAAAAGGGCTGCTAGAGGCACGATTTAAATGTAAACCGTAATCGGCTATTAGCGCTAATCTTTTTGTAAATAATAAACGCCCTCCAAAGCCTAGGGCATATTGTAAATTGTCTTCATCTTCGGTAAAAGTTAGCCCTTCATACAATAATGTAGGGGAAATTTGAAAAGAAGCTTTAGGAGAAAATTTGTGGGCTACAATAAGTTGGCTGGTGTAGCCAAGTCGGTTGTCAAACGAAAAACCAGAAAATTCATCTTTATCAAGTTGTGTGTTTATAGCCAGGAGGTGATACCCATTAATAGTAAAAGGAAAACCGTTTGTTTGTTGGGTTTTAATTCGATATTTTGTTGCGAAATCATAAGTATTTTCAAATCTGCTTCTTGAAAAACTCACGTTTAAATGATCTGTAATTCCGTAAATAAATTGAATTCGAGTAGAGGCAAAATCCAACCCAAATAAATCATCAAAACCATTTTGAATACTTCCAAATCGATGGGCAATAACAAAGTCTAAATGTTTTTTTGGTACCAATTTTGTTGTTTCAAAATTAATTAACTTAAAACTTTTAAAAGTAGAAGAAACTGTGCTTTTAGTATTTTTTGTTTTTAAAGATGCAAGTAGATCATCTTGAGAAAAAAGGGAGCTAGTAAATGCGATACAAGCAATTAGAAATAATTGTTTCATTGGTTAATTGTTTTTTCAGTTGTAATAATTGTCGAGCAAACACGACTTTACTAACGAAATCAAAATAATGAACCATGAATATTTTCAGATTAACATTTATACTATATGTTTTACTTAGCTTTATAAGCTGCGCTGAAGATAGTAGGGAAGAATTAGCATTGGAGGTAAGTGGTCCAATTACTTTCGAAGGAAATGTGAGGCAAATAATTAGTCAGGATTGTTTTAACTGTCATTCGAGCCCACCAAGAAATGGAGCTCCTTTTTCGTTAATTAATTTTGAAGAGGTGAGTAGTAGAGCCGAAGCTATATCAAACTCAATTAATGGACGAACGGTATTAATGCCACCAGGTATTAATTTGCCAGAATCACGAATTAATATTATCGATACTTGGATAGCTCAAGGATTATTAGAAAATTAAAAATTTATGAAAAAATATATAAGATTATTTTTAGTAGGAATGTCAGTTATATGGGTTGCTGCTAGTAGTAACGCCCAAGAAACAATGACGTCTTCGGAATCGGTTGTTAATTTTGATGCGGGTAAAAATATAGAAGCAGAGAATAA
>CALGLV010000030.1 GCA_937958985.1 uncultured Aquimarina sp. | reverse complement strand
TCATAGAAATATATCAATACCGATTTCAAAAAAATTTGTAGCAAATGAAATACCAATCTAAGAAAAAAGCAATTATTTTACTTTCTGACGGAACTATATTCCATGGGAAAGCTGTAGGAAAAGAAGGAAGTGTTTTTGGGGAAGTTTGTTTTAATACAGGGATGACTGGTTATCAAGAAATATTTACAGATCCTTCTTATTATGGTCAAATTATGGTAGCGACCAATGCGCATATTGGTAATTACGGAACTGTAGATGGAGATGTAGAATCAAATTCTATTAAAATTGCAGGTTTGGTAGTTAAAAATTTTAGCTACGAATTTTCAAGACCGGGTTCCAAGTCGTTACAATCTTTTTTAGAAGAAAATAACTTATTAGCAATCTCAGATGTTGATACGCGTGCATTAGTAAGTTACATCAGAGATAACGGAGCTATGAACGCTGTGATATCCACAGAGGTTGACGATATTGATAAGTTGAAACAACAATTGGCAGATACTCCTGATATGAAAGGATTAGAACTTTCATCTAAAGTATCAACAAAAGAACCTTACTTTTTTGGAGAACCAAGTGCAAAGCATAAAATTGCAGCGTTAGATTTAGGGATTAAAAAAAATATACTAAGAAACCTTGCTAAAAGAGATGCTTACATAAAAGTATTTCCATTCGATACTTCGTTAGAAGAAATGAAAGCTTGGAATCCTGACGGTTACTTTTTATCGAACGGACCTGGGGATCCTGAACCACTTGAAAATGCTATTGCAGTTGCCAAACAATTGGTAGAGCAAAATTTACCAACTTTTGGAATTTGTTTAGGACACCAAGTATTGGCAATTTCTCAAGGGGTAAAAACTTTCAAAATGTTCAATGGACATAGAGGAATTAATCACCCTGTAAAAAACTTGTTAACGGGCAAAGGAGAGATTTCTTCTCAAAACCATGGTTTTGCTGTAGATAGAGCTAGTGCCGATGCAAACAATAACATTGAGGTGACTCACGAGCATTTAAATGATCAAACAGTAGCAGGAATTAGAATTAAAGATAAAAATTGCTTTTCTGTTCAATACCACCCGGAAGCTAGCCCTGGACCTAATGATGGAACTTACTTGTTCGATCAATTTATAGCAAACTTGAAATAAAAAAATATATAACAATTTAGCAATATTTAATACTTAAGTATTCAGTATATTGCAACGATTTTAAATTAAACTAAATTCAATAATAATGAGTATTATCGTTAATGTTCACGCAAGACAAATTTTAGATTCACGCGGAAATCCAACAGTAGAAGTAGATGTAGTAACAGAAAGTGGTGTGCTTGGTAGAGCAGCGGTACCATCTGGAGCTTCAACAGGAGAACACGAAGCTGTAGAGTTACGTGATGGCGGAAAAGATTACATGGGTAAAGGTGTGCTTAAAGCAGTAGGTAATGTAAATGAAATTATTGCTGAAGAATTAGTAGGATACTCAATTTTTGACCAAAACTTAATCGATCAATTAATGATCGAACTAGACGGTACTCCAAACAAATCGAAGTTAGGAGCTAACGCAATATTAGGAGTTTCTTTAGCAGTTGCAAAAGCAGCGGCAAACGAACTAAATATTCCTTTATACCGTTACGTTGGTGGAGTAAGTGCTAATACGCTTCCTGTTCCAATGATGAATATTATTAATGGAGGATCTCACTCTGATGCGCCTATCGCTTTTCAAGAGTTTATGGTAATGCCTGTAAAAGCTAAAAACTTTACACATGCAATGCAAATGGGAACTGAAATTTTTCACAACTTAAAGAAAGTACTTCACGATCGTGGATTAAGTACTGCTGTAGGTGATGAAGGTGGATTTGCACCAAACTTAGAAGGTGGAACTGAAGATGCTTTAGACTCTATTAAATTAGCAGTAACTAATGCAGGTTACACTTTTGGAGACGATGTTAAAGTTGCCTTAGATTGTGCTGCTGCAGAATTTTTTGTAGATGGTAAATATGACTATACTAAGTTCGAAGGAGCTACTGGTGTAATCAGAACTAGTGAAGAACAAGCTGATTACTTAGCTGAATTAGCAGCTAAATATCCAATTATCTCTATAGAAGATGGTATGGATGAAAATGACTGGGCTGGTTGGAAATATTTAACTGAAAAAATCGGTGATAAAGTACAATTAGTAGGGGATGATTTATTTGTTACTAACGTAGAGCGTTTATCTCGTGGTATCAAAGAAGATATTGCTAACTCAATCTTAATTAAAGTTAACCAAATTGGAACGTTAACTGAAACTATTGCAGCTGTTAACATGGCGCATAATGCAGGTTATACTTCTGTAATGTCTCACCGTTCAGGTGAAACAGAAGATAATACTATTGCTGATTTAGCAGTAGCATTAAACTGTGGGCAAATCAAAACTGGTTCTGCTTCACGTTCTGATCGTATGGCTAAATACAATCAATTATTACGTATTGAAGAAGAATTAGGTTCTGTAGCTTACTTTCCTCAAGAAAATGCATTTAAAGTAAAATAATATTTTTTGCTATATATTTAAAAGGCTACTCATTTGAGTAGCCTTTTTTGTTTTACGAAATGTATAAATCAATAAAACAAGTATTTACGTGGAGTAGAATTAATTCTAAAAATATGTTAATACTTAAGTATTTTGGATCTATTAGCTCGCTTAAAAGCGAAAAATATCGCTTATAATTTGTACTTTAGCATTTCTTCAAAAATAATATAAAAAGTAAATCAAAATATGTCAGATAAAGCATCTTTAGAGATAGACGGTAAAAAATATGAGTTTCCAATAATTAAAGGAACGGAAAATGAGGTGGCCATTGACATTAAAGCGCTTAGAGGAGCAACTAATGGAGTTATCACAATCGATCCAGGTTTCAAAAATACAGGAAGCTGTACTAGTGAAATAACCTACCTTGATGGAGAACAAGGGATTTTACGTTACCGAGGATATTCTATTGAAGATTTAGCTGAAAAAGCAGATTTTTTAGAAACTGCTTATTTATTAATATTTGGAGAATTGCCAACGAAAGAGGTGTTGACCAAGTTTGAGGCAGACATTAAAGCGCAGTCCTATGTAGATGAAGATGTAAAGAGGATATTAGATGGATTTCCTAAAACAGCACACCCAATGGGAGTGTTGGCTTCTTTAACAAGTGCTTTAATAGCCTTTAATGCTGAGTCGGAAGATGTGGATTCTGAAGAGGAGATGTATAATGCTATTGTTACATTAATGGGGAAATTCCCAGTATTGGTATCTTGGGCATTACGCAAAAAACAAGGATACGCATTAGATTACGGTGACGATTCTTTAGGATATGTTGAAAACATCGCAAAGTTGTTATTTAAAAAGCCAAGTGCGGAATATAAGCAGAACGATGTGGTAATTGATGCTTTAGATAAATTACTTATTTTACACGCCGATCACGAACAAAATTGTTCTACTTCTACCGTACGTATTGTAGGTTCATCTCATGCAGGTTTATTTGCATCTATTTCTGCAGGAATTTCAGCATTGTGGGGACCACTTCATGGAGGTGCTAACCAAGCTGTTTTAGAAATGCTTGAAGGTATCAAACAAGACGGTGGTGATACTAAGAAATACATGGCTAAAGCCAAAGATAAAGAAGATCCTTTCCGTTTAATGGGCTTTGGGCACAGGGTATATAAGAATTTTGACCCTAGAGCTAAAATAATTAAGGTTGCTGCTGATGAAGTATTAGCAGATTTAGGAGTTAATGACCCTATTTTGGATATCGCAAAAGGATTAGAGCAAGAAGCGTTAAACGACGATTATTTTGTGAAACGTAAGTTGTATCCTAATGTTGATTTTTATTCAGGAATTATTTACCGTGCTTTAGGTATTCCAACCGATATGTTTACAGTAATGTTTGCTTTAGGACGTTTACCAGGTTGGATTGCACAATGGAGAGAAATGCGTTTAAATAAAGAACCAATAGGTAGACCAAGACAAATTTATACTGGTGAGAACTTAAGAGATTTTAAAGAAGTTGAAAACAGATAGTTTTAAATAAAAAGCATATAAATGAAAGCCTACTAAATTAGTAGGCTTTTTTTGTGTAGAATAACTATATTAGTAAAGTAGAATTAGTAGCCTAATAAAGGCATTTTTCAACTAATTAAGGATTTATAAATGTTATCTAAAAAAACGAAATACGGTTTAAAGGCACTCACTTATATTGCTAAAAAACAGTGTACTACTCCTGTTTCTATTTCTGAAATTGCTAAAAATGAAAATATATCTCAAAAATATTTAGAAAGTATTTTACTAAGCTTAAAGAAAGCAGGGATATTAAGCTCCAAGAAAGGAAAAACTGGAGGATATTATTTATTGAAAGTTCCGCAAGAAATTTCCATGTCAAAAATTATTAGAACCTTAGAAGGACCCATTGCGATGTTGCCTTGTGTAAGTCTTAATTTTTATGAAAAATGTGATGATTGTCCCGATGAAAATAAGTGTTCGGCTCATAAGCTAATGATTCAAGTGCGTGATAGCACTTTAAAAATTCTCGAAAATACAACCTTAGCCGATTATACTGTTTAGGTGGTTTTGTACTGAACTACTTGGCGATTTTTTTAAGCATTCCATTAAAAATAAAATAGTGAAAAGGTACTAAGCTGTACCAATACAACCTTCCTAATAATCCTTTAGGTCTAAATGTGGCTGTTTGGTGGAGTACATTATTTTTGTCGATTGTAAACTCCAACCAAGCCTCTCCTGGCAGTCGCATTTCTGCGAAAAGCAACAGTCTTCTTTTTTCTTTGTCTGCGACTAAAACACGCCAAAAATCAATTACATCACCTGAGTTTATTCGGTCTTTATGTGTGCGACCTCTTCGTAAACCTACGCCTCCAAAAATTTTATCAAAATGACCTCGAATTTTCCACATCCAATCACCATAATACCATCCTGTATTCCCTCCAATAGACCAAATTCTGTTTAGAGTAAGTTCTATATCGTTAATGGCAATTGACTTGTGATCTCTTAAGCAACCATTTACAGGTACACTAACGTATTTTTGTAAACTTTTACGATAACGTCCACTAATTTTAGAATCTTTCCAGCTTGAAACTACTTGGTTTTGTTCGATTTTTGTAAAGGCTAAACTTAGGGCTTTAGTGTAGGTCATTGTTTTAATACCTAGTAATTCTTGAAGCTTATTGTTTTCAGCAATAACAGGCACTTTCATACTATCCACTAAATTCATTGCCAATTTATAGGAGGTGGATGTAACAAAAAATAGCCAATATGAAGATAATTTTGGGGTCATTATCGGTATGGTAACTATGTATAAAGGTATTTTTCTATAGCGGGCATACAAGTAAAGCATTTCTTTATATGTTATTACGTTAGGCCCGGCAATGTCAAAACTTTCATTAAAACACTCTTTTTTATTTAGTACACCAATTAAAAACTTCAAAACGTCTCTAATTCCAATAGGTTGTGTTTTGGTATATACCCATTTTGGGGTAATCATAAAAGGGAGTTTTTCGCATAAATCTCTAATAATTTCAAAGGAAGAACTACCTGAACCTACAATAATTCCTGCTCTTAATACAGTTAGCGAATTTTTGGCTTTGTAAAGTAACTGCTCTACATTTTTCCGTGATTGGAGGTGTTTAGATAAATGCTCATCATTAACAATACCACTAAGGTAAATTACCTGTTTGGTATTCGAGTAATCCATGTAAGTATTGAAATTTTTAGCAGAAAGAGCTTCCATGCTATCAAAATCTTCGATTGAAGATGACATGGAGTGTATCAGATAGTATGCTATATCAATATCTTTAGGGAATTTAGAGGTATCTACTTCTTTTAAAAAATCGACTTGTATAACTTGTACATGATCCCTTAAGGCTTTATCGACATAAAATCGATTTGGATTTCGAACACAGCAAATAACATCATGCCCAGCTTCAACTAGAAGTGGCAGTAATCGCATTCCAATATACCCGTTTGCGCCTGTTAGTAATACCTTCATAAATTAAATTTAATTGATAATAAACGGATCGCAAGTGGTTTTGCATAAGTTTAATACAATATTTGGCTCTTGGCTTAGGAATTACAAATCCTCTAATCTTGTAGGCGACTGCTTTTCTTTCTCCGTTAGTATTTTACTGATAAATTTATGGATAGCAGTATTGTTTGCTTTGGCTTCTATTTTTATAAAATAATGGTCTTTATAAAAACTGTAAATTTCGGCTTCACCTTTGTATACATTGAGTTTGTAATACGGAATTATCAATGCATATACCTCTAAGCGTTTTTGAAAACCAATAATAATACCTTTGGGGCGTAATTCTATATTGCAGGTGTTTCTACTTTGATCTAATTGTAATAAGTTGTAAATAGTACTGCTTGCGGCTGAAATGTTAAGCTTTGGCGAGCCTACTCCTTTGCTTTTAATACGTTCTAATAACGAAAATGGTGCCCCAACAGCTTCGTCAATTTTGCGTTTGATTTCCTTATCATTATGTGAAATATTTAGCAACATAGCTTTTAGTATTAGTAATTTAAAACGAAACTACTTTTACAAGATACTCTCAAACACTAACTATTAAAATTTGATTAACACTGTTTAACATCGGTTTTAAATATTCCTATTTCATAATTATTTCCTGTGTAATTAAATTATCTTTGCGCCTTTAAATTATTAGTTATGGATATTCAGCAATTACTTACTCAAAAGGTACAAGAGGCAACTTTAAATTTATTTAAAGTAGAACTTCCTTCCGTGGAATTTCAGCCAACTCGAAAGGAGTTTGAGGGAGATATTACTTTGGTAGTGTTTTCAATGCTACGAGTAATTAAAGGTAATCCAGTACAAATAGGCTCGCAAATTGGAGCATATTTACAAGAAAATGTAGCTGAAATTACTGCGTTCAATGTAGTTAAAGGTTTCTTGAATTTAGTAATTGCCGATAGCTATTATTTTGATTTTTTCAATAATCATAAATCAAATACAACATACGGTTTTGTAGCAGCAGCGGATACCAATGGGGTTATGGTGGAATATTCATCGCCAAACACAAATAAGCCATTGCACTTGGGGCATATCCGAAATAACTTATTGGGATATTCAGTTGCAGAAATTATTGCAGCCAGTGGAAAAAAAGTTTTTAAAACTCAAATTATAAACGATAGAGGTATTCATATCTGTAAATCGATGTTAGCATGGGAAAAATATGGAAATGGAGAAACACCAGAAACTACAGGCTTAAAAGGCGATAAATTAGTAGGGAATTACTACGTAAAGTTCGATCAAGAATATAAAAAAGAGATCGAAGAATTAGTAGAAAAGGGTGTTGATAAAGAGGAAGCAAAAAAGCAAGCTCCATTAATACTAGAAACTCAAGAAATGCTTCGTAAATGGGAAGCTGGTGATGCAGAAGTAATTGCGCTTTGGGAAATGATGAATCAGTGGGTATATGCTGGTTTTAAAGAAACGTATGATAAGTTAGGAGTAAATTTTGATAAAAATTATTACGAAAGTGATACCTATAAATTAGGAAAAGATACTGTTGAAGAAGGTTTAGCTAAAGGTGTTTTTTATAAAAAAGAAGACGGTTCAGTATGGATTGATTTGTCAGACGAAGGACTGGATGAAAAATTAGTATTGCGTAGTGATGGTACTTCGGTATATATGACTCAAGATATTGGTACGGCTATACAGCGAGCTAAAGATTTTTCGGTAAGTGGTATGGTTTACACTGTAGGTAACGAACAAGATTACCACTTTAAAGTATTGTTTTTAATTTTGAAAAAATTAGGATTTGCTTGGGCAGAAGACTTGTTTCATTTGAGTTACGGGATGGTAGATTTACCAAGCGGCAAAATGAAGAGTAGGGAAGGTACGGTTGTGGATGCAGATGATTTAATTGATGAAATGAAAAACACAGCAGCAACCATTTCTGAAGAATTAGGAAAGTTGGATGGATATTCGGAAGAACAAAAACAAGAGGTATATACTACAATAGGCTCAGGAGCTTTAAAATATTTTATTTTAAAAGTAGACCCTAAAAAGCGTATACTTTTTGACCCTAAGGCTTCTATTGATTTTCAAGGGAATACAGGTCCTTTTATTCAATATACATATGCGCGAATACAGGCTATAATAAGAAAATCGGCACACGATCAGACTACCAATATTACAGGAATTGAATTACACGAAAAGGAACGAGAAGTATTAAAACAAATACAATTGTACCCAGAAGTAATACAGCAAGCAGCAAAACAATACAGTCCTGCTTTAATAGCCAATTATGTATATGATTTAGTAAAGGCGTATAATTCATTTTTTCAAAATGTGCCTATTTTTGGAGCCGAAACAGAATCTTTAATTTTGTTTAGAGCTCAACTGTCACAGTGGGTAGGAAGTATTGTAAAGTCTGGTTTTGGATTGTTAGGTATTAATGTTCCAAACCGAATGTAGCAACGTGTTGACTATAAAATGAGGATAATACTACTATTTTAATAATAGTTATAGAGGTCAGTATTTAATTGCTTATCTTTTAAGACAATAAAATCAGCTATTTATGGATATTTTTCAGGGTCAAAATCTTCTAGAGTTCACTGATCGGTTCAAAACAGATACTGATTGTAAAGAATATTTATCATTTAT